>JBKPNC010000106.1:0-17617 GCA_046732435.1 Actinomycetota bacterium | reverse complement strand
GCGCAGCTCAGGGCCAGATGTCGCTTTGCACGCGTCATGCCTACGTAGAGGAGGCGGCACTCCTCGGCCTCCAGCTCGTCGCTCCAGGCGGCCTGCCGGATCGGCAGCTCGCCCTCTTCGAGGCGTGGCAGGAACATGGCGGCAAACTCGAGCCCCTTGGCACGGTGGTACGTGAGCAGGTGGATGCCCCGCGCTTCACCTGTGGCCGAGACGCGCTGCTCGAGGTCGGCGGCGAAATCCCCGGTCGTGCGGGCGCCGTCTTCGAACTCGCGGGCGAGGCGGATGAAGCGCTGGAGATCGAGCTGCCTCGTGGTCTCGGCCTCCCCGAGGCCGGCCGGGACGGAATCGAGGAGGCCCTCCGCCCGAGCGAGTCGCTCCACCTCGGCGGTGATGTCCGTCGCGGTTCCACGTCGCAGCGCCGGAAACAGGCGCCGGGCGGCGGGACGCGTCAGAAAGGCGCCGGAGCGCACCTGGTAGGGAATACCCGCCGCGGCGAGGGCCTCCTCGTACTCCTCGGATCGGGCGTTGACGCGGTACAGGACGGCCATGTCCTCCCAGGCCACGCCTTGCTGGTCGTGGAGGGTGCGCGCCGACACGACCACGAAGGCGATCTCCGCTTCGCGGTCGGCGAAGCGCCTGACAACCGGCTCGGGCCCGTCGTGCCGGATAGCCCGCAACGACTTCTCCGAACCGCCGAGGCCGGGGACGAGCTTGTTCGCCAGCGCGAGCACCTGCGGGGTCGACCGGTAGTTGTCCTCGAGCCTGATCACGGTGGCCTGAGGGAACCGCTGCGGCAGCGAAAGCAGGTACCGCGGCGTGGCCCCGGTGAAGCCGTAGATCGCCTGGTAGTCGTCACCGACGGCGCAGAGCTCGTCCCGCTCGCCGAGCCAGCGGTCGAGCAGCTCGTGCTGGAGGAGGTTCACGTCCTGGTACTCATCGACCGTGAAGGCGAGGTAGCGGGCTTGGAAACGCGCCCGTACGGACGCGTCCTCGTCGAACATGCGAATGACGAGCTCGAGCAGGTCCTCGAAGTCGACGACGCCGTCCGCGGCCTTGCGCTTCTCGTACGCGGCGTAGATGCCCACCATCAGGTCGTCGGGAATCGGCGGCCGGTGACCGCCGAGACCGTCGAGGTACCGGTCGGGAGTCAGCCGCCGGTTCTTTGCCCACTCGAGCTCCGTCGCGAGGTCGGCCGCCGGGCGGAAACGGTACGGCTTCGGCAGCCGGTTGGCGAGGTGTCGCAGCGCGAGCACCTTCGAAGGGAGGATCCGCTCCGGCGGGTCAGTCGACAGCCCGCGCAGCTGCGCAAGCGCAGCGGAGTGGAACGTGCGCGCGTTCACGCGCTGGACGCCCAGCCCTGCGAGGCGGTGGCGCATCTCGGTCGCCGCCTTGTCCGTGAAGGTCACCGCCAGGATCGCCTCGGCGGCAAACGCGCCGGACGCGACCTGGTACGCGATCCGCCGCGTGATCGTCGTCGTCTTGCCGGAACCTGCGCCGGCGAGGATGCAGACCGGCCCGCGCGGCGTCTCGACCGCGCGCCGCTGCTCGGGGTTCAGGCCGTCGAGAATCGCGTCGAGCTCCACGGTTCCAAGCTACTTGGCTCGGCGGCTGCCCTCGTGACGAAGACGTGACGGCTTTGGAGCGTTAGCCGCTGGTTAGCGGGCGGGCGGATGATTGAGCTCATGGCATCCGGCGAAGGAGGGGATCGAGATGAACGCGCTGCTTCGAGAGATCATGCTCTACCTCGCCGCCGTCGACGCGTTCCGCGCCGAGGGGTGCGAGCCTCGTTGGCGGGCGGAGCCGTGACGGCGGCTCACCGCCCAGCCCCACGGCGCGGCAACCAGCTGACCGACCGTATGCTTGCGCGCAGCGAGTGCCGACGGAGCCGTCTCAGTTCGATCTCGTCATCTTCGACTGCGACGGAGTCCTCGTCGACAGCGAGCGCATCGCGGTGAAGGTTGATGTCCGCGTGTTTGCCCGGCTCGGCCTGACGGTGACCGAGGACGACGTGATCGCCCGCTTCGTCGGCCGCTCCGACGACGACATCCGCGCGGAGCTCGAAGCCGAGCTCGGGCGGCCGCTCGCGGCCGAGTGGGTGGAGGAGTTCGCGCCGCTCTACCGCGAGGCGTACGCGGCGGAGCTGCAGCCGGTCGACGGGGTCGTCGAGGCGCTCGACGGGATCGCGGCTACGACGTGTGTCGCGTCGAGCGGAAGCCACGACAAGATGCGCTTCACGCTCGGCCTGACCGGCCTGTACGACCGGTTCGCTGGCCGGCTGTTCAGCGTCACGGAGGTGGCTCGCGGGAAGCCGGCCCCCGACCTGTTCCTGCACGCGGCCCGACGGATGGGCGCCGATCCGGCCCGCTGCGCCGTCGTCGAGGACAGCCGCTGGGGCGTGGAAGCCGCACGCGCCGCAGGGATGCGTGCCTTCGGCTACGCCGGGGGTCTGACCCCGCCGGACCGTCTCGAAGGGCCGGCAACGACCGTTTTCCGCGACATGCGCGAGCTGCCGGAGCTGCTACGCGGCGAGCCGTCCGAGGACGAGGCCGAACAGGGCATGCCGCCAGGTCGCCTGTAGGAACGCGCGCGGGTTGGTCACGAGCGGCGGGATGCCGGGCTCGCCGCGCCGCGGGTGACGGCGGTCGACGACGTAACAGAGCGGGTACAGCGTCAGATGCTCGCCGAGTGCGAGCGCAAGCGCGAGCTTGCGAGGATCAACGGCGGCGCGGCGCCTGAGCGCGTCGAACACGAGCCCGAAGACTGCGCCGTTCGCGGCGTGGGCGGCAAGGCCCGCAATCCACCAGTGCCGGCCGCGCGTCACCGCCTTGCCGAGCAGCGCGACGTCCGAGTAGTCGCAGCGCAGGACGCGGCGGTCGAGTGGCTCCTCCAGCGCCCAGACGAGTGCCGCCGCCGCACCCGCGGCGGCGGATCGTTCTCGCGAGCGCACGTCAGATGCGCTCGCGCCGTTCGGCGGGCGCCGTCCTCGGCGTGCCGGCGACCGCCGACAGGCGCGAGACCAGCTCGAGCGTGTCTCCTGCGTCCACGAGGCGGCGGAGCTCGACCAGCTGCGCGTCGAGCCAATCGGGATCGACCGGAGTCCGGGTCACGCTCATGATCTTCGGATGGCTGGTCTGGGCGACGATCTCGTCCTTGCCCCACAGATCTTCCTGCAGCTTCTCGCCGGGACGGGCGCCGATGAACTCGATCGCGACGTCGCGGCCGGGCTCCTTGCCGGAAAGGCGAATCATGTTCTCGGCCAGATCGACGATGCGCACCGGCTCGCCCATGTCGAGGACGTACAGCTGGCCGCCGCCGCCGATCCCCCCCGCCTGGACGACGAGCGCGACCGCCTCCGGCGTGGTCATGAAGTAGCGGGTCATCTCCGGATGCGTCACCGTCACCGGGCCGCCGCGCTCGATCTGGCGCCGGAAGATCGAGATCACGCTGCCGGACGATCCCAGCACGTTGCCAAAACGGACGGCGACGAAGCGCGTGGGCACGTCCTCGCGGACGCCGTAGGCCTCGACGATCCGCTCGCAGAGCACCTTGCACTGCCCGTAGACGGCTTTCGGGTTGAGGGCCTTGTCCGTCGAGACGAGCACGAACCGCTTCGCGCCGAACTCGTGCGCGATGCTCGCCATCGCCTCGGTCGCCAGGACGTTGTTCCGCACGGACTCGATCGGGTTCGCTTCCATCAACGGGACGTGCTTGTAGGCGGCCGCGTGGAAGACGATCCCCGGCTCCCAGCGCTCGAAGACCTGCCGCATCTTCGTCCGGTTCCCGGCATCCGCGATCACCGGGACGGCCGGCGGGAAGTGCCGCTCCCCGACGAGCTCGCGCTCGATCTCGAACAGCGCAGGCTCCGAGTGATCGACCAGGATCAGGCGGGCGGCACCCAGCCCGGCGATCTGCCGGCAGAGCTCTGAGCCGATCGAGCCGCCGGCGCCGGTCACGAGCACCGTCTCGCGCCGGAGGTACGAGGCGACGCGCTTGAGGTCGACCTCGACCGGCTCACGCCCCAGCACGTCCTCGACCTGGACGGGACGGATCTGTCGCGCGAGATCGACGTCTCCCTCGATCAGCTCGTACAGGCCGGGGAGCGTCTTCACCGGCACGCCCGCCTTCTGGCAGATCTCGACAATCCGGCGGCGATCCTCACCCGACGCGCCGGGGATGGCGATCAGCACCTCGTCCGGGTGCGAGTCCCGGAGCAGGTCGGCGAGGTCGGCCGTCGAGCCGAGCACGCGGACGCCGTGCAGCTGGAGGTTCCGCTTGCGCGGGTCGTCGTCCACCAGTCCGATCGGCGTGTAGCGCACGCCTGGGGACCGGAGCAGTTCGCGGACAACCTGCTCGCCGGCGTCGCCGGCGCCGACCACGAGCACCTCCTTGCCGCGCGCGACGAGGCCGCCGAGCGCCGGGCGTTCGATGGCGGTGCGCACGAGCAGCCGGGCGCCCGCGACGAACGCGAGGGTCAAGAGGAGGTCGAGGACGGCGATCGAGCGGGGGAGGCGCACCTGCTGCACCGGCGAGAGGAAGTACACCGTGATGTAGGCGATCAGCGACCCGGCGACGACGCCGCGGGTGATCCGCCACATGTCTTTCGTGGACACATACCGCCACCAGTGGTTGTACAGGCCGAAGAGCACGAACACGCTCACCTTGATGGCGACGACGAGCAGGATCGTTCGCGCGAAGAGCTTGTCGTAGTAGACGGGGACGCCGTTGTCGAAGCGGAGCTGGAACGCGAGGATCCAGGCGAGCGCGACGAGCCCGGCGTCGACGAACGGCTGCCAGATCCGGTGGCGAGTCGGGAGCACTACCTCGCGCTCCTAGCCGCCGTCCGCTCCCGCCCGGCGAAGCCGGGCTCCGCGGACGGCTCGCGAGGCACCCTCACGAGGCGACCCCCGCGCCGACGGCCGAGCGGACGACCTGGACGACCTCCTCCTGTGTCCCGGGCGAGATGCCCGGCCAGAGGGGCAGCGAGAAGTTCTCCCGCGCGGCCCGCTCGGTCTCCGGGAGCGATCCCTCCCGGTAGCCGAGAAAGCGCAGCGCCGGCTGGAGGTGGAGCGGCGTCGTGTAGTAGACCGCCGACGCGATCCCGGCCTCGGTCAGCGCGGCGCGGATCCGATCCCGCTCCGTCGAGCGGCAGACGAAGAGGTGATACACGTGCCCCGGCTCGTCGGGCGGAAGCTCGCATGCCTCGGAGAGCCCGAGCTCGGCGTAGCGCGCGGCCGCGTTGCGGCGGCTTCGGTTCCAGCCGTCGACATGCGGGAGGAAGACGCGTAGGAAGGCAGCCTGCAGCTCGTCGAGGCGCGAGTTGTAGCCGACGAACTGGAAGTCCGTCTTGTCGAGCGAGCCGTGGAAGGCCAGCATCCAGATCCGCTCTGCGACCTCGTCGTCGTTCGCGGCGATCAGCCCGCCGTCGCCGAGGCAGAACAGATTCTTCGTCGGGTAGAAGCTGTACGTGGTGACGATGCTCGTCGCCGTCCCCGCGGCGCCCCACGCCTGCGCGGCGTCCTCGATGATCGGCAGGCCGAACTCCTCGAGCTCGGCGAGCGGTGCCGGGCGGCCGAACAGGTGCACCGGCATGATCGCCTTCGTCTGGCTCGTGATCCGGTTGGCGACGTCGGCCGGATCGAGGTTGAGCGTGGCCGGATCGATGTCGGCGAAAACGGGCGTCGCTCCTCGCCTCGCGATCGACTCCGCGGTCGCGTAGAACGTGAAGGCGGGGCAGATGACTTCGTCCTCGGGCCCGATGCCGAGCGCGTCGAGGACGAGGACGAGCGCGTCCGTTCCGTTGGCGACGCCGATCGTGCGGCGGACGCCGAGGTAGGCCGCGGCCTCGTCCTGCAACGTCCTGAACTGCGGGCCGCGGATGAAGCCGCCGCCGTCGAGCACCTCCTCGAAGGCGCGGCTCAGCTCGCCGCGGAGCGGCTCGTACTGGGCCTTGACGTCGATCAGCGGCACCCTCATCGGCCGGCGAGTGTAATCGACGCGGTGGTGGCCGGAACGGTCACTCCGTCTCCACAGGGGGTGTTTCGCGAGCGAGGGCCCGTCGCCTGCGGAGCACGAGCACGGCGATGCCGGCTGCGGCCAGCACGAGGATGGCGATCTCGACGTAGCGAAACGCGTGCTGGAGGCGTTCCCAATGTGAGCCCACCGCCCATCCGGCCGCGGCGAGGCCGAAACAGAACGGGAGCACCCCGAGCGCGGCCAGCGCGACGAAGGGCAACGGCCGCACGCGCGCGATCCCGGCGGGGATGGCGACGAACGAGCGCACGAGCGGAGTCAGGAAGCCGAGCGGGACCGCGATCCGGCCGAAGCGCGCGAACCACCGGTCGGCGCGCTCGAGCCTGGACGTCGAGGCGTGGAGCCAGCGCCCGCGCCGCTCGACGAACGCACGGCCACCATAGGCGCCGATCGCCCATCCGATCGCGGCGCCGGCAAGGTTCCCGAGGGAGCCCGCCAGCGCGACCGCGACGACCGCACGAGCTCCACTCGAGACGTCGTGGCCGAAGACCCCGATGGAGCTGCCGGCGATCGCCCCCGAGGCCACTGCGCCGCCGTAGATCATCACGAGCTCGCTTCCGATCGGCAGCACGGCGCCGACGAGCATCAGCAGGAAGATCGCCTCCAGCCCGTGGTTGCCGATCGCGGAGGTGATCGAGCCGGTGACCGACGCGAGCGGGACGGCCGGGCCTGCGAGCACTAACCTGTCGCCCGGTACAGGAGCACGAGGGCGTCGGAGAGCGTGCGCTCGCCGCCGGGCGCCGCCCGGGTCAGGAGCGAGCCGTCGCTCGCGAGCGCCGCCGCCGGCCCCGGCGCGAGCGCGAAACCGGTCACTGCGCCGAGCCGGACCAGTGCCGTCGCAAGCTCAAAGTTCGTCATCCCGGCGCTGTATCCGAGTCTCCCGCCCTCCGCTGCGACGAGCAGGAGCCGGCCGTCGGCGCGCTGGCCGACGGCAACGCGCGCCTGGTGGAGTGCGAGCAAGGGAGGGCCGAATGCCTCGCCGGCCCGGAAGATGGCCTTGCCGCCGCGCACGAGGGCCGGACCACCGCCGACTGCGCCCACGATCCCCGTCCAGTCCGGCTTGAGCGACAGGCGGGCGGCGACCGTGGTTCCCACAGGAGCCTCTGCCGTCAGCTGCTGGGCGGCGGTACCCCGCGCCGCGAGCACTGCGCCGCCGGCCGGAATCGGGCCGCTGCCTCGGCGCACCTCGGTCACCTCCCCCGCGAGCTCGGTGTTCGCTTTCGCCGCGGGAAAGGTGCCGACGACCGCCTCGAGCGTGTCCGTCGCAGCCGGCGTCGCGCCGCCGTACGCCGGTGTGAACAGGCTGACGCCGTTCCTGCCCGGAGGGCGGTTGAGCGCAAGTGGTCGCCGCTGTCCGGTGCCGTTCCAGGTGGCGCTCATCGACACCCGAGCGACCTGGAGGTTGCCGGCCCCGTCGATGCCGAGGCTCGACCGCGTGGCGAGCGGCCCGGACACGAGGACGCCGTTCTGGATCACGATCCCGTACGGCCGGCCGTCCGGATACGAGAAGTCGCCGCTGACCCCTACGACCGGCGCCCCCGCGCGTCGCTCGATCCCGGTCAGCTTCTCCTTCCCCGCAATGAAGCCGTTCGAGAGCGCCGGCTGGAGCGAGTACCTGCCGGTCGGCTTCGGCGCCGTGAGGACGTCGAGGACGACGGGCCCGTGCCGCGTGAACTGCACCTGCTTCTGGTACGTCACGCCGGGCATCAGCTGCACACGCCTGGCAGCCGCCGACGGCGCGGCGACCGCGACCGCGACGAGGAGACCGATGACGACGGCGTTCCGCACGACCCCGCCGCAGACGGTAGCGGAAGCGGTGGCGCGTTAGCCGCTGAGCTCGGGCGGCGTCGACGTCGACGACCGGGCTTGCGCCAACCGAGCGGTTAGTTCCAGACCTTGACCTCGCGGTACAGCGTGTCGCGCTGCACCGGGGTCTTGCCCATCGCCTTGATGAGACGCACGAGCTCGTCGGTCGACGTGCGATGCGTCGTGCCGGCCGCCGAGACCACGTTCTCCTCGATCATCACCGAGCCGAGGTCGTCGGCGCCGAAGTCGAGCGCCACCTGGCCGATCTTCATGCCCTGCGTCACCCACGAGGACTGGATGTGGTCGACGTTGTCGAGGTAGATGCGGCTGACCGCCTGCGTGAGCAGGTAGTCGAACGAGGTCGGCATCGCCTCGACGGGGACCTTCGCGGCGAGCCGCGTCCCGTGCGGCTGGAACGTCCACGAGATGAACGCCCGGAAGCCGCGCGTCTCGTCCTGGAGGTCGCGGATCCGGCGCATGTGCTCGACTCGTTCCTCCACCGTCTCGACGTGGCCGTACATCATCGTCGCCGTCGTCGACATGCCCAGCCGGTGGGCGTGCCGCATCACGTTCAGCCACTCGCTCGTCTTCGTCTTCTTCGGCGCGATGATCTCGCGGACGCGGTCGACGAGCACCTCGCCGCCGCCGCCCGGAATCGAGTCCAACCCCGCGTCGCGCAGCCGCGACAGCGTCTCCGGCACCGTCAGCCGCGAGCGGCGCGCGATGTGCTGCACCTCCGGCGGCGACAGCGCGTGCAGGTGGATCCTGTACCGGGCCTTGATCGAGCTGAAGAGATCCTCGTAGTAATCGACGCCCAGATCCGGGTGATGGCCGCCCTGCATGAGGACGCCGGTGCCGCCGATCGCCAGCGTCTCCTCGATCTTCTTGAAGATGACGGCCTTCGGGAGCAGGTAGCCCTCGCTGCGGTCGCCCGGCCGACGGTAGAAGGCGCAGAAGTCGCAGTCCGTGACGCAGATGTTCGTGTAGTTGAGGTTGCGGTCGATGATGAACGTGATCCGGCCCGGATCCGTCCTGCGGCTGCGGAGCTCGTTCGCCACACGGCCGACCGAGACGAGGTCGCGCGAGCGGAGGAGGGCGACCGCGTCGTCGTCCGTGAGCCGCTCGCCGGCGAGCGCCTTGTCGAGGGCGTCGCGCACGGCGTTCATACGCGGATCTCCTCGCGCACGAAGCGTAGCTCGGGAACCTGCTGGAGCTCGCCTGCCTCGTGAGCGAGCTCGAGGAACGTCAGCAGCCCGGCGCGCTCGCGCGGCCCGAAGCGGTAGCGCAGCTTCTCGAAGTACCGGGCGAGGAACCCGGCGGGATAGCCGTAGCGCGCGCTCGCCTCGTACGCGAGCGTCTCGGGCTCGGCGCGGGCCCGGAGCAGCGACTCGACGAGCGCATCCTCGAGCTCGACCAGCCCATCGGGAAGCGGTTCCCGGGCGGCCCAGACAGCGAACACCATCGGCAGCCCCGTCCGCTCGAGCCAGAGCCGGCCGAGGTCGTAGTGCGGCGTCGGATCCTCGAACGCGCTCTTGAGCGCCGCGTCGCCGATCAGCAGCCGCGCGTCCGCGGGCTCCTCCAGCGGCACGTGGCTCGCCTCCGGGAGCAGCACCTTCGTCAGCACGACCGAGGTCGCGCTCTCCGGCGTGACGGCAACGGTGCGTACGTGCTCGAGCGGGACGCGCGAGACGAGCTGAATGGAGTCGACCGCGCCCTCCGACGAGACGCAGAGGCGCGGCAGGATGCGGAGCCGGTCGGCGTGTCGCGCATACTCGATGGAGGAGATCGGCGCCAGGTCGATCCTTCCGGCGAGCAGCTCGCCGTTCAGCTCGGTCGGGACGCCCGGCACCTCGTCGATCGCGGCGTCGAGGCGGAAGAAGACCGGCGCCATGTTGACGTAGGAGATACGGCCCAGCCGGATCACCGGAGAGCAAACCTCCGTGCCCGCACGTCGGCGCGATCGAGCGTGCTCACCAGCGCCTCACCTCGTTGTAGAGCGTGTCGCGCTGCACGGGTACGCGCCCGGCATCCCGCACGAACCGGACGAGCTCGCCGATCTTCTGCTCCGTCTCGGTCTTCGCCCCCGCGGCATGGAAGATTTCCTCGCGGACAACCGTCCCCTGGACGTCGTCGGCGCCGAAGTGGAGGGCGACCTGGGCCAGCGGGAGCCCCATCATGATCCAGTACGCCTTGATGTGGGCGACGTTGTCGAGCATCAGCCTCGACACCGCGACCATCTTGAGATCGTCGGAGCCGGCGGTGTGCGTCCAGCCACGCCGCTCGAAGACGGTGTTCTCGGGGTGGAACGCGAGCGGGACGAACGCCAGGAAGCCGCCGGTCTCGTCCTGGAGCTCGCGGAGGCGCAACCAGTGGTCCACGCGTTCCTCGTACGTCTCGACGTGGCCGTAGAGCATCGTGCAGTGGGTCGGGATTCCGAGCCCGTGCGCCGTGCGGTGGACGTCGAACCACTCGTCGGGATGCTCCTTCCCCGGCGCAACCAGGCGACGGACCCGGTCGGCGAACACCTCCGCGCCGCCGCCCGGCAGCGAGCCCAGGCCGGCGTCGCGCAGCTCGACCAGCACCTGCTCGTGCGACAGGCCCGCGAGCTTCGACATGTGGTGGATCTCGCTGCCGGTGAACAGCTTGAGATGGACGTCAGGCATCGCCTCGTGTAGCTGCCTGACGATCTCGACGTAGTAGCCGAAGGCGACGTGCGGGCTCTCGCCGCCGACCATGTGGATCTCCGTGAAGCCGCTCAGCTCGCGCTGCTGCAGGGCGTCCTCGACGAGCTCCTCCGGCGTGTGCGTGTAGGCGCCTTCCTGCTTCTGCGTGACCGCGAAGGCGCAGAACTTGCACTTCACACGGCAGACGTTCGTCTGGTTCAGATAGAGGTTCTGGACGAAGTAGGCGCGGTCGTCGCCGCCGCGCTGCCGCCGAGCGAGGTCGGCGAGCTCGCCGACCGCAAGCAGGTCGTCGGACTCGAGGAGCGCGAGGCCGTCTTCGAAGTCGAGGCGCTCGTTCGCCTCCACCTTCTCCCGGATCGTGTCGAGTGTCGAGATTGCGACGGCCATGGGTCAGCTCTCCCTGTCCACAACAGCGTAAGTGAGCGCGACGAGCTCCTCGCGATCGCTTCCGTTGAGGCACGCGCGCGCCTGCCGAGCATAGTCGAGGGCCACCTCGCGGGACCGCTGCAGAGCGCCCGTCGCGGCGACGCGGACGAGCGCGCCGTCGAGCGGTCCGCCCGCGAGCGCGCGGCGGACGACTCCGTCCTGCTGAGCCGCGAGCAGGAGCGGGAGTGTCGGCGTCCCCTCGCGGAGATCCGCGCCCGCGATCTTGCCGGTGTCGGCGGTCTCGCCCGTGCAGTCGAGTATGTCGTCGGCGATCTGGAAGGCCGTGCCGAGCGCGACCCCGAAGCGCCCGAGCTCGGGCCGGTCGGGACCGCCGCCCAGGAGGCAGGCCGCCTCGAAGAGCTTGCCGGTCTTGAGGGCGCAGCGCTCGAGGTACGCCTCGACCGTGGTGTCCGGGTCGTGCGCCTGCTGATGCTGCAGCGCCTCGCCGCGGGCGAGGCAGAGCGCCGCGTCGGCGAGCACCGAGACGGCCCACTCGTCTCCGGCCGCCGTCAGCTCGGCGAACGCGCGCGCGAAGAGGTAGTCGCCCGCCGCGCGCGCCGCAGGCTCGCCGTAGGTCGACCACGCCGAGGCGCGGCCGCGCCGGAACTCCGCGCCGTCGATCAGGTCGTCGTGCACGAGCGTCGCCATGTGAACGAGCTCGACCGCGACGCCCGCCGCTACGGGGCGCTCGCCCGGCTCCGCCGCGAGGAAGCAGAGCAGCGGGCGGAGCCGCTTGCCGCCCGCCTGGAGCGCCGACGCGCCGACCTCCGCAACGAGGCCGGGGTGCGCGCCGACGGCGCTGTCGAGCCGTGCCTCGATCCGGTCGAGGTACCCGTCGAGCCCGGGTGCGGCGCGGATCGCCGCGAGCGCGCTCACACCGCTCCTCCGCGTGCAACGCCCACGTGCAGCGCGACGATGCCCGCGGCGAGACGGCGGAACTCGACGCCCTCGAAGCCGGCCTCCCGCAGCACGGCCGCGAGATCCTCGGGGCCCGGAAAGCGGCGCACGCTCGCGGGGAGGTACGTGTAGGCGGAGCCGCCGGGAAGCGCCTTACCGGCAAGCGGCACGAGCACATCGAACCAGAGTCGGAAGAACGGGCGTGCGACGCCGACCGGGCGCGTGATCTCGAGCACACCCAGGCGCCCACCCGCGCGGAGCACGCGTCTCAGCTCGCGGAACGCACCGGTCAGGTCCTCGACGTTTCGTACTCCGAACCCGACGGTGGCGGCATCGAAGCTCCCGTCCGGGAACGGCAACGCGAGGAGATCACCCTCGACCCACTCGATCGTCGAGGACTTCCTCCGCGCGCGCTCCAGCATCGCCTCCGAGAAGTCGAGGCCGACAACGCGACCACCGGCTCGCTCGGCCGCGAGCGCGAGGTCGCCGGTGCCGCAGCACGCGTCGAGGACGCGATCGCCGCGCCGGACAACGGCCTCGGCGGTGAGCCGGCGCCACTTGCGGTCGAGGCCGGCGGTCATGAGCCGGTTCATGAGGTCGTAGACCGGCGCAATGCGGTCGAACATCGAGCGCACCTCGGCCGGGCCGAGCCGTCCGGTCTCCACGCTCATGCGTCGCCCCATCTCCGCGTGAGCGCGTGATCGAGCCCGAGCTGGTCGAGGCACCGGGCGACGACGAAGTCCACGAGGTCGCCCACCCTATTCGCCCCGTGGTAGAAACCGGGCGCGGCGAAGAGGATGACGGCGCCCGCCTGCCTGAGCCGCAGCAGGTTCTCCAGGTGGATCGTCGAGAGCGGCGTCTCGCGCGGGACGAGCACGAGCCTTCGCCCCTCCTTCAGCGCGACCGAGGCCGCCCGGTGGATGAGGTTGTCGACGATCCCGGCCGCGATCGTTCCGGCCGTGCTCATCGAGCACGGGCAGACCACGTACGCATCGACGCGGGCGGAGCCGCTCGCGAACGGCGAGCCCCAGTCGCGCGGATCCGCGATCGTGGCCAGGTCGCGCGCAGGCTCGACGAAGCGCGCGAGCACCTCGTCGCGCGGCAGCGCGGCGTCCTCGTACAGCTCCGTGGCCAGAACCTCGACGCCGGAGGAGGACGCGCAGACGCCGATCTCGCAGTCGGCCGCGGCCAGCGACTCGAGCAGGCGAGCGGCGTAGGGCGCGCCGGACCCGCCGGTTACGCCGAGGAATACGCGCACTTCGCACGGGGGAAACCATGTTTCCCCCGCGGACCCCCTTCTTCGACGCTAGACGCGCTTCCCGCGGGGCGGCTAAGCCTGGCACAGCCAGGCTGCGCCAACAGGTCCTTCCGGCGAGAACCGCGATCGAGTCGCGCAGCGGCGGCCGACCCGCTTATTGCTTTCCCTTCGAGGACTCCAGGAAGGTGGCGAGCGCGAGCAGGTTGTCGTTGCCGAGACCGGCGAACGACGGCATGGGCGATCCGTTGTTGACGCACGCCGGGCACTGGAGATGATTGATCTGGAACTGGATCCCCTTGCCCTTCGCGCCCTCGTCCGTGAGGTTCGGCGCGCCGAGGTTTGACGACCCGGACCCGAGATACGTGTGGCAGGTGAGGCAGCCGACCTGGGAGAAGATCTGCGCCCCGCGCACCGTGAGGCGCGGGCCGTTGGCGCCCGGCGGTAAGCCCTGTACGTGCCTGGAGTTGGCGACGAGGTTCTCCTGCTTGATCCACACCGGCACCTTGGCGCGCAGCTCGCTCGCAATGGCCTCCTGGGCCGTGGCGCCCTTGTACGTGAGCACGCCCATGGAGATGATCACGAGGACCGCCGCCACGAGCGCGACCGGCCGCCGCGCCAGTCTCCGCTCCCTCCGGACGTCGAGGAACGGCATCGCGAGCAGCAGTACGAGCGCGATCGTCGGGATGCCGATCGTGCCCAGAAGCACCGATTCCGGCCACTTGAAGATCCGGAGCAGGTAGAAGAGGAAGTAGAAGTACCAGTCGGGCCGCGGCACGAAGCTCGTCGTGCCCGGGTCCGCCTTGTCCTTGTAGAGCGGGCCGAGCCAGCCGGAGTCGTCGGGCTGCTCGCCGGCCGTGTACTTCCAGATCACCGCGAGCGCCACGATCACGCACACGACCGCGAGGCTCATCACGGTGTCGTGGAACATGGCGAAGGGGTAGAACGGCTTCCCCTCCTTCTTGACGTCCTCCTTGTAGCGCTGGAACTGCGCCCGCCGCGCTTCGAGCGGCGTCAGGACGCGGCGCCGCCCGTCGGGCGAGTAGGTCGAGCGCTCGCGGGGCGTCGTGCTCACCGCGCGATCCCTCCACGCGGCCCCGGGCGAACGAGCCCGCTGCGGCCAACCGGCTCGGGCTCGGGGGGCCGGTCGCGCCCGGCAGCCGTCTTCGACCACGGCGGCGAGGTGACACCGAGGCGGACCACGAGGTAGAGATGGAAGAGAATGAGGCCGATTAGTGCGCCCGGGAGCAGCAGCATGTGGATGGCGTAGAAGCGGCTGATCGTGTCACCGCTGATCTCTTGGCCGCCGCGCAGGATCTGGGATAAGAACGAGCCGACGAACGGCGCCGTCCCGTTGATGTTGATGCCGACGACGGTGGCCCAGTAGGACGTCTGGTCCCACGGCAGCAGGTAGCCGGTGAAGCCCTCGAACATCCCGGTCGCCAGGAGGAGGACGCCGACGATCCAGTTCAGCTCGCGCGGGTACTTGTAGGCGCCGAACAGGAACACGCGTCCCATGTGGAGGAACATGAGGATGATGAAGACGCTCGCGCCCCACTTGTGCATGCCGCGGACGAGCCAGCCGAGCGTGACGTCGTCCGTGATGTGGCGGATCGACTCGTACGCCTGGTCGGGGTCCGGCTTGTAGTACATCGCCAGGATCACGCCCGTTCCGAGCTGCACGAGGAAGGCGGTCAGCGTCGCCGATCCGAGCGTGTGGAACCAGTTCGTGTCGCCCGGGACCTTGCGGAACAGGAAGTAACGCACGCCGCCGACGAGCGCAGAGCGCTCCTCGAGCCAGTCGAGCGGGTAGTTGACCGCCGCTTCCGTGACCTGCCGTCTTGTCGGGGCCCGTGTCGCCATCAGCTGGAGATCTGGCTCGGCTGGATCGGGTAGAGCCAGGCCTCGCCGCCGTCCACGTGCTCGCCGGGGCCGGTCTCGGGGTACTTCTTGATCTTCGCGTCCTTGCCGGTGTTGATCACCGTGCCGACGGAGAAGGTGTCGAGCAGGATCAACCTGCCGTGGTCGATCGCATACGTGTAGCGGTCGAGCGAGCGGACCGGCGGTCCGGCGGTCCGGTTGCCCTCGGTGTTGTACTGGCCGCCGTGGCACGGGCAGCCGAAGCCGACGACCCCCTGAACCGGGATCAGGTTGACCGTCTCGGCGCCCGGCACCTTCACTTGCTTCGCCTGGTTGTCCTGGACGAGGCCGTTCGGCTGCACCGGGCAGCCGAGGTGGACGCAACGATTCGAGATGATCGTGAGGCTCGGCTGTCCGTTCAGCAGTCCGTTGTTGCGGATGTAGGCCGTCCGGCGCGTGACCTCTCCCTGCTCCGGGTCGAGCATGAAGGTCGCGATCACGAACTCGTTCTCCGGGAAGTTGGTGATCGGGCCGAGATCGACCTTCTTCTGCTTCTGGTCGACGAATCCCGGCACGACCGCGAAGCCGACGATCGGCACCGTGACGATGGCGCCGATTGCGGCGCCGAGCCCGAGCGTGGAGACCTCCAGGAACTTGTCGCGCGGGTACTTCTCCCCGGGCTCCATCACCGGCAGCGCCGGGCCTCCGGTCTGCGCCGGGAGCGGCTCGGCTGCCGGCTCGCCGCCGGCCTCGGGCTCGACGTGAACGGGCACGCGGTACTCACGCGTCGCATCCCGGGCCCAGAGCAGGCCGAATACGACCGCGATCGCGCCGCCGGCGACCACGACCCACCAGTTGACGATGAGCCCGACGAGGACGCAGGCAATGCCGACGGCAAACCCGACCGGCCAGAGGCTCGGGCGCGGGGAGTGCGGTTGCGAATCGCCGCTCGGCGCCACGCTAAGAGGGATTCAACCGACTTGCAGCAGCTTGTGTCAACGACGTAACAAGTGCTGCTTCGCGCTCCGGATGCCCGAGGCCGTACTCGCTCCACCGCCGATCGACCAGCGCTCTGATCTCATCGCTCATGACGATCTCGTCAGGCCACGGCCGCGCGCCTTCCTCCGGCCCCTTGTGCGTCGCGTCGATCCCGATCTTCCCCCCGTAGAACTGCCGTGTCGGAGCGTGATCGAGGTGGTCGAGCGGCCCCTCCGTCAGCAGGACGTCACGGCCGGGATCGACGTTGGCGCCCACGCGGAAGAAGACCTCCTCGTAGTCGTGCACGTCGACCCACTCGTCGACGACCACGACCGCCTTCGTGAGGCTCAGCATCCCGAGCCCCCAGATCGCGTGCATCACCTTCTGCGCGTGGCCCGGGAAGCGCTTGCGGATCGAGACGATGACGCAGTTGTGGAAGGCGCCCGCGACCGGGAGGTCGAAGTCGACGATCTCGGGGACCGTCATGCGGACGGCGGGGAGGAAGATCCGCTCGGTCGCCTTCCCGAGCCAGGCATCCTCGGCCGGCGGCTTGCCGACCACGATCGAGGGGTAGACCGCATCGCGGCGCATGGTCATCGCCGTCACGTGGAAGACCGGGAAGGGCTCGGGCGGCGTGTAGTAGCCGGTGTGGTCGCCGAAGGGCCCCTCCTGGGCGAGCTCGCCCTGCTGCACGTACCCCTCGAGCACGATCTCCGCCCTGGCGGGCACCTCGACGTCGACCGTCTTCGCCTTCGTCAGCTCGACGGGCTCGCCGCGGAGGAAGCCCGCCAGCATCAGCTCGTCGATGTGCTTCGGGAGCGGGGCGGAGGCCGAGTAGGCGCTGATCGGGTCGAGCCCGAGTGCGACGGCCACCTCGAGCCGCCCGTCCGTCGCCAGGTAGTCCATGCGGCCGTCCTTGTGGATCTGCCAGTGCATCAGCGTCGTCGCCTTGTCCACCACCTGCATCCGGTACATGCCGACGTTTCGCGTGCCCGTCTTCGGGTCGTGCGTGATGACGGCCGGAAGCGTGATGAACGGCGCGGCGTCGCCCGGCCAGCAGGTCTGGACCGGCAACCGTGCGAGATCCACGTCGTCGCCGGTGAGCACGACGTCGTGGGCGGGGCCGGATCGGACCGTCTTCGGCCTCGAGTCGGCGATCGATTTCAGCTTGCGCAGCCCCTTGACCTTCTCCACGAGCCCCTGCGGCGGCTGCATCTCGAGCACGTCCTCGAGCCGGCTCGCCACCTCGTCCAGCGACTCGACGCCGAAGGCGAGGCACATGCGTCGTTCCGTGCCGAACTGGTTGATCAGGAGCGGGTGGTCGGCGCCCTTGGGCTTCTCGAACAGGAGCGCAGGACCGCCGGCCTTGACGGTGCGGTCGGTGATCTCGGTGATCTCGAGATGGGGGTCGACCTCGGTGCCGACGCGGACGAGCTCGCCCTCGCGCTCCAGAAGCGCGATCCACTCGCGGAGGTCACGGGGAGCGGCCATCCGGCGGTCAGTCTAGGTCGAGAGCGCCTCCTCGACCGCGGCGTCGCGCGAGACCTGTCGGCCGTCCGCCCGCGCGCGTTCGAAGGAGGCATCGGCCACGGCGAGCACGGCCGCCTCGAACCGCCCGCGCTCGTTCTCCCACGCCCCGATCGGGCCGCGCCCCTCCTCGGCCTCGACGGCGCCCCAGAGG
>JBKPNC010000105.1:0-14338 GCA_046732435.1 Actinomycetota bacterium | reverse complement strand
GAACGACTGGGGCCTCGGCTTCGAGCTGCGCGACGGGAAGGAGCCGCACTGGACCGGCTCGCGCAACTCGCCGCGGACGTTCGGCCACTTCGGGGGGAGCGGCACGTTCCTGTGGGTCGACCCCGAGCCTGGCCTCGCGCTCGCGTGCCTCACGGACCTCGAGTTCGGCCCGTGGGCGCTCGAGGCGTGGCCCAAGCTCTCCGACGCGGTGCTCGAAACGGCGTAAAGATCCTGTAAATCGCGCAAACGCATCGCAAGAGGGACCGGCGTTGAACGTCATCTGGGCATGACGACGCTCGAGCATGAGCAGCCGCTCGTCACGGCCCGGTGGGCGGCGGCCAGCGATCCGCACGTCTTCGCGGCCGCAACCGTGCGAAGAGCCCGCGCGCTGCGGCTCACCGGCATCTGCGCAGGGATGCTGTCGCTTGCCTGGCTCGGGGCTCTAGCGGTCGCGCTGCTCGGTGCCGGCGCCGTCCCGGGCGCGCTCCCCGTTGCGAAGGCGCGCGGCTCGGCCCCGCGCTCCGCGCCGACACCCGTCCTTCGGCACGCTCAGGCACGAAGGGTGGACGCTGGCGCGCGACGCATCACGCCCGCCGCTTCCCGCCGCACGCAGACAACCGACCCCGCCGCCTCCCCGACGCAGGCCGCGTCGGACGTGCCTGCGACCGTCGCTCCTCCACACGCCGCAGTTGCGCTGCCGGTGGCTCGTTCTGCACCCGCGGCGTCGCGTCAAGGTTGGGCCCGGCGCGGCTGGACGGCTCCACCCGGGCGCGTGAAGCGAGAGGCTGCCCCTCGCAGAAGCGGCGGCAAGAGCGGCGACGCGGGTGCCACCGCACCCGGTCAGTCGGGCTCCCTGGGTCGCAACAGCCGCTGACGTGTGAGACCTGCGGCCCGCTGGAGCCTGCTCGCTCTCGTCTTGGCGGCGCTTGCGGCTGCTCTGGCGGCGCAGGGCCTCTCCACGAGGACGACGGGACCCAGCCGGACGCCGACTGCGACGGGAGCTCGCGGGGTGCTCGCGGGGGCCCGCCCGATCCTGCGTTGGAACGGTAGGCGGCTTGTCTCGCGAGAGGAGCCGCCGGGCCGTCGCATCGCGCTTACCTTCGACGACGGTCCCGACCCGCGCTGGACGCCCCGCATCGCGGCCGCCCTGCACCGCCTCCACGTGCCGGCGACGTTCTTCGTGATTGGCAGCAAGGTCGCGCGCCATCCGGATCTCGCGCGCTCGCTCCGCCACCGGGGGTTCGAGCTCGGTAACCACACGTTCACGCACGTCGACCTGGCGAGCCTGCCCGCGTGGGAGCGGCGGTTTCAAATCTCGCTGACCGAGAGGGCTCTCGATGCTGCGGTCGGCGTCGGCAGCCGGCTCATTAGGCCGCCCTACTCGTCGGTCCCCGCGGCGGTCACGCCTGTCCAGGCGCGCGCCTACGCCGACCTCGCCTCGCGCGGCTACCTGATTGTCCTGTCGGATCTCGACGGCGAGGACTGGCGACGGCCGGGAGTGCGGGCGATCGTCCGTGCGGTGACGCCGAGGAACGGCCGCGGGGGGATCGTGCTCCTCCACGACGGCGGCGGTGATCGCTCCGAGACCCTCGCAGCCGTCGAGCGTCTCGTGCCAAGGCTCCGGGCGCGCGGCTTTAGCTTCGTGACCGTTTCCCAGCTAGCAGGCCTCTCGCCGAATCAGGTCGTGCTGCCCGCCCGCAACTGGGATCGTGCTCGCGGCCGGTTGCTGCTCGGCACGCTGGGAGCGGCGCGCTGGACGACGGCAGTGCTCGCCGTTCTGCTCGTGCTTGCCACCACTCTCTTCCTCCTTCGGATGGTTGTGGTGTTCCTTCTCGCCCGGCGCCACGCCCGGCTCGTGCGCGGCCGAGCACCTGCATCCTCGTTCAGGCCGCCTGTCACGATCGTCGTGCCGGCGTTCAACGAGGCCCGGGGGATCGAGCGGTCGGTCCGCTCGCTCGCCTCGAGCGGCTACCCCGACTTCGAGGTGATCGTGGTCGACGATGGCTCGACCGATGGCACCCCCGAGCTCGTCGAGCAGCTGGCGCTGGCGGGTGTCACGGTCCTGCGGCAGGCGAACGCCGGCAAGCCCGCCGCGCTCAACTGTGGCCTCGCAGCGGCGCGCCACGACGTCGTCGTGATGGTCGACGGCGACACCGTCTTCGAGCCGCAGACGCTGGCGCGGCTCGTGCAGCCGCTTGCGGACCCGAGGGTGGGTGCGGTCTCGGGGAACACGAAGGTCGGCAACCGCCGCGGTCTGCTCGGGACGTGGCAGCACATTGAGTACGTGATGGGCTTCAACCTCGACCGCCGGCTCTACGACGTTCTCGAGTGCATGCCCACGGTCCCCGGCGCGATCGGCGCCTTCCGCCGGCAGGCCCTCGAGGAGATCGGCGGCATCTCCGACGCGACGCTGGCCGAGGATACCGACGTGACGATCGCGCTCGGTCGGGCCGGATGGCGCGTGGTCTACGCGGAGGAGGCGCGCGCCTGGACCGAGGCTCCGTCGTCGCTCGGCGCCCTCTGGCGCCAGCGCTACCGCTGGTGCTACGGCACCCTTCAGGCCGTCTGGAAGCACCGGTCCGCGGTGTGGCGGCCGGGCGAGAGGCGGATCGGCCGCCGCGGCCTGCCGTACCTCTTCCTCTTCCAGATCGCGCTCCCGCTGCTGGCACCGCTGATCGACGTGTTCTCGATCTATGGCTTCTTCTTCCTCGGGGCGACCTGGGTCGCGGCGTACTGGGCCACGTTCACCGGCTTGCAGCTCGCGCTGGGCTGGTACGCCTTCCGGCTCGACGGTGAGTCGCCGCGCCCGCTCGCGGCGATGCCCCTCCAGCAATTCGTCTACCGGCAGCTGATGTACCTCGTCGTCGTCGAGTCGGTGCTGACCGCGCTTCGTGGGACCCGGATGCGCTGGCATCCGAGTCACCGCGCAGGCGGCGTCGAGATCTCGTCCGGAGGGCTTGGCGGAACCTGGCCCGACGGCACAGACTAGGTTTTCGTCAAGCCCACCTGGTACTAGTCGTCGGCGAAGAGCGGGCGCAGAAGCTCGTCGAAGGTCTCCCGGTCGCAGCTCGCCACGACGCCCGGCGTGAGCGCTCGCACGGACGCCGTGCGCGGGATGCCCATCGCGAGCGCGACCTCGCCGAAGTAGTCGCCGGGCTGGAGAAGACGGCGGGGGCCAATGTCCTCCTGGCTCACCGCGAACATCCCGGAGAGGACGATGTAGAAGCGCTCGCCCGAGTCTCCCTCGCGCACGACTTGCCTGCCCGGCGGCACTTCCTGCCGCTCCATGCGGCGCGCGATCTTCGTCAGCGTCTCGCCCGGCAGCCCTGCGAGGAGCTCGACGCGCGAGAGCTCGGTGACGGTCGCGGGGACGAAGCGTGGGCTCACGGCCCCTATTGTTGCCGCCATGGGAGAGCTGACGGGGTGGCAATGGTGTCCGCGCTGCAGGACGGGGCTCGACGGCGACGAGGCGAAGGTCGAGTGTCCGGGGTGCGGCTTCGTGCACTACGGGAGCTCGAAGGCCACTGTCGGCGCGCTCTGTGTCGACGAGGAGGGCCGCGTCCTCCTCGGCCGGCGCCGCGCCGAGCCCTTCGTAGGCCGCTGGGACATTCCCGGCGGCTTCCTCGAGGAAGGCGAGCACCCCCTCGACGGCATGCGTCGAGAGCTCCACGAGGAGACAGGCCTCGAGGTCGAGCCGGTCGAGTTCCTCGGCGCTTGGATGGATCACTACGGCGGCGACCTGGACGCGCAGGCGACGCTGAACCTCTACTGGACTGCGAGAGCGGTCGCCGGCGAGCCGGTGCCCGCGGACGACGTCTCCGAGCTGGCCTGGTTCGAGCCGGACGGGCTTCCGGGCCCGGACGAGCTCGCCTTCGAGAACGTTCCGAAGGTGCTAGCGGCCTGGCGGGAGCAGCGCTCGTAGTGCCCCGGGCTCGATCGCGAGCTCGAGCGGGGGCTCCAGCACGGCCGGCTCGCCGTCCACCGCAGCCTCGAGCGGGCCGGGGCCCTCGAACCTGAACTGTGTCCCGGAACGGTGGTCCCAGGTCCGCGGCAGCCAACCCTTCGCCGCGTAGACGTGGAGGCGCCCCTCGTCGAGCCGGCCGCGCTCGCCGACGGAGAAGAGGTCGAGCTCGTAGGCGTTGTTCGCGACGAGCAGGACGCGTGCGCTCACCGGCTGCCCATCCAGCTTCGCCCAGACGCTCGCGCTCTCGCGGGCGCTCAGCCAAAGCGCCCGCACCCCGGCCAACAGCTGCCTGCGGCGGCGATGGTGCTCGCGCCGGTGCACCAAGCGCGCATAGAGGCCGAGTGAGACATTGTTCAGGAAGCGCCGCTCCCCGACTCGGCCGACGTCCACCCGGCGCTCGCTTCCGTCGAAGGCCGCGAGCGCGGCGACCGGGTCGTCACGGTCGAGCCCCAGATCGCGGGCGAAATGGTTCCGCGTCCCGTACGGGACGCACACGAACGGAAGTTCGCGTTCGACGGCGATCGCGGCCACGCTCGCGATCGACCCGTCGCCGCCCGCGGCGCCGAGGACGTCCGCAGCCGCGTCACGGGCGAGGGCTGCCGCATCCTCGCCGCTGCGAAGCACGCGGGCTTCGATTCCCAGCTTTTCGGCCTCTTCGCGCAACTCAGCCGCATCTGGGCGCTCGTCCCCGGCCCTCGCGTTAATCAGGAGTAGGCGTCTCACCCCGCCAAGTTAGGCCGATCGGCCCATTGATGTCGTCCGCTTTCGTTCCGATCATTTTGGGCATGGGCGAGCACGACCTCCACAAGATCGAGGACGAGCTCGCCGAGGGCTGGCTCGAAGGATGGCTCGAGGCCGGTCTCGAAAAGATCGAGGCCTACCTTGCGAAGCACGCGGCGTTCCTCGCCTACCTCGACGCCGCCGAGCAAAGTTAGGTTTCGGCAGGTTTCCTCGGGTTATAACCTGCTCGGCTTGAAGCTGAGCTATCTCTGGAAGGGCCTTCCCGGCCACCCGATCCACCCCCCGCTCACAGACGCGACGATCGGCGCCTACACCGCCGCGACCGTGATGGCGTTCGCCAGTGTCATCGGCGTCGCGCACGTCTCCGCCGCGCACGGGTGGTGGCTCGCGCTCGTCGTGGGCCTCCTGATCACCGTTCTGACGGCGCTGACCGGCTTCGCCGACTGGCTCACGATCGAGTGGGGCTCGCCGCTCTGGTGGACAGCGACCTGGCACATGCTCTCGATGGTGACCGCGACGGTCATCTTCCTGATCGCCGTGCTCGTCGGCCATAGCGGCTACAAGCACGGGGCGGTCGACGCATTTCCGTTCATCCTCACGCTCGCCGGCTTCGCGCTGCTGACGCTCGGCGGATGGCTCGGCGGAGCGGTGGTCTTCGTGCACGGGATGCGGGTGCTCAATCTGACCAGCGAGCCGCCCGGCCGTGCGGTCAGCCCGGCCCCGCACCCCGAAAAAGAAGCCGCCGAAGGCGGCTAGCCCAGCAGCCGCTAAGGCGCTCGCTCGCGACGCCGACCATAAGAGGCCGTGCCGGCTTTGCCGGTGCGGCCGTTAAATCTAGGCGGCCTCGGCGAGGCCGAGCTTCTGCTCCAGCATCGACTTCGGCATCGCCCCGACGGCCGCTGCCGCGGGCTCGCCGCCCTTGAACAGGATCAGCGTCGGGATCGACATCACGCCGTAGCGCTGCGCGAGCGCCGGCTCCTCGTCGATGTTGAGCTTCACGACCTTGAGGTCGCTGCGTTCAGCCGCGATCTGGTCGAGGACCGGCGCGATTGCGTGGCACGGTCCGCACCACTCGGCCCAGAAGTCCACGAGCACGGGCTGGTCGGCGCCGAGCACCTCGTTCTCGAAGGTCTGTTCGGTAACTGCAACGTCTGGCATTTCGTCCTTTCTACCTCACGTGTCGGACTATCCAAACGCGCGGGCAGGAACTTGTGTTCCCACTCGGTACGATCGAATCAAATGGAGCACGTCTTCACTCCGTTGCCGAACGTGCCCGACCACCCCGCGCTGGAGGTCGAGATCCTCGAGCGCTGGGAGCAGGAAGGGACCTTCGAGCGCCTCCGTGAGCAGAACCGCGGCAACCCGCGCTGGAGCTTCATCGACGGGCCGATCACGGCCAACAACCCGATGGGGGTCCACCACGCGTGGGGCCGGGCGCTGAAGGACGTCTTCCAGCGCTACAAGGCGCTCCGCGGCTTCGACCAGCGGTACCAGAACGGCTACGACTGCCAGGGCCTCTGGGTCGAGGTCGAGGTCGAGAAGGAGCTCGGCCTCAACTCCAAGCGCGACATCGAGGACTATGGCCTCGCCCAGTTTGCCGAGCGCTGCAAGCAGCGCGTCGCCAAGTACGTCGGGGTCATGACGCAGCAGTCGAAGCGCCTCGGCCAGTGGATGGACTGGGGCAACGACTACCTCACGTTCGCGGACACGAACATCGAGTACATCTGGCGGTTCCTCGCCGAGACGAACCGGCGCGGCTGGCTGTACAAGGGCCACCGCTCGACGCAGTGGTGCCCGCGCTGCGGCACGTCGCTCTCGCAGCACGAACAGTCGGGCGAGGAGAACTACAAGGAGCTCGAGCACCCGTCGCTCTACCTGCGCTTCCCGCTGAAGGGACGCGACGAGTCGCTCGTGGTCTGGACGACGACGCCCTGGACGCTGCCCGCAAACGTCGCCGCCGCAGTGAAGCCTGACGCCGACTACGGGTTCCGCGACGGGCTCTGGCGCCTCGCCGAAGACGACGACGGCCACGAGCGCGTCGTCAAGGGCGAGGAGCTCGTCGGGCTCGAGTACGAAGGCCCGTTCGACGACCTTCCGGCCCAGGAGGGTGTCGTCCACCGCGTGATCCCGTGGGACCAGGTCGCGCTCGACGAGGGAACCGGGATCGTCCACATCGCGCCGGGCGCCGGCGCCGAGGATTTCGACCTCTCCCGCGTGCACGACCTGCCCGTGCTCGCGCCGATCGACGAGAGCGGCCGCTTCCTCCCGGGCTACGGCCCGTTCGAGGGGCTCGGCACGGACGAGGCTGCGGAACCCATAACTCAGGCGCTCGAGGAGCGCGGCCTGCTCGTCGAGGCCGGGACGATCGTCCACCGGTACCCGACCTGCTGGCGGTGCAAGACGCCGCTCGTCTTCCGTGTGGTCGACGACTGGTTCATCCGCTGCGACGACCTGCGGCAGCCGTTGCTCGACGCGAATCAGGACGTCGAATGGACGCCTGCGCAATACCAGAAGCGGATGGACGACTGGCTCCGCAACATGGGCGACTGGAACATCTCGCGAAAGCGCTACTTCGGGCTGCCGCTGCCGTTCTATCCGTGCGGCTGCGGCCACCTGAACGTGATCGGCTCGCGCGCCGAGCTCGAGGAGCGGGCGACCGGCGGCCTGGACCAGCTGCAGGAGCTGCACCGCCCTTGGATCGACCAGGTGCCGATCCGGTGCGAGAGCTGCGGCGAGGAGGCCCGACGCATCCCCGAGGTCGGCGACGCCTGGCTCGACGCGGGCATCGTTCCGCTCTCTACGCTCGGCTGGCAGAACCCGACCTGGATCGAGCACGGCTACGCGACCGGCGCGGCGAAGGGCCTCAGCCGCGCCGACCTGCCCGACCACGCGTACTGGGAGCAGTGGTTCCCGGCGGACTGGATCTCGGAGAGCCGCGAGCAGATCCGACTGTGGTTCTACTCGATCTCGTTCATGGCGATGACGCTCGTCGGGCGACTGCCGTACCGCGCGGTGCTCGCGTACGAGCGCGTCCGCGACGAGCACGGAAAGGAGATGCACAAGTCGACGGGCAACGCGATCGAGGCGAACGAGGCTTTCGACCGGATGGGCGCCGACGTCGCCCGCTGGCTCTACTGCGTGCAGCCGCCGAGCCAGAACATCAACTTCGGCTACGGGCCTGCGGATGAGGTCAAGCGGCGGTTGCTGACGCTCTGGAACTCGGTCGGTTTCCTGGTCACGTACGCGAACATCGCCGAGTGGCGGCCGGAGTGGGGGGCCGAGCCGTCGTCGGAGCACGCGCTCGACCGCTGGCTCGTCTCGCGCACCGCGCAGCTCGTCCGCGACGCCGAAGCCGCGTACGAGCGCTACCGGACGCCCGCCCTGACGGTCACGTTCGAGGCCTTCGTCGACGACCTCTCGAACTGGTACATCCGCCGCTCACGCCGACGCTTTTGGGACGGCGACCCGCAGGCGCTCTCGACGCTCTGGGCGTCACTGGTGCAGGCGCTGCGCGTCGTCTCGCCGGCAATGCCGTTCCTCGCCGACCACCTTTGGCGCACACTCGTCCTCGACGGCCCCGAGTCAGTTCATCTCGCGGGCTGGCCGGACATCGCCGAGCCCGACCGGATGCTGCTCGAGGAGATCGCCGAAGTGCGCCGGGTGGTCGAGCTCGGCCGTCAGGCCCGTGCGTCCTCAGGGATCAAGCTGCGCCAGCCGCTCCGTCGACTCGTCGTGCAAGGAGCGGACGGAGTCTCGCCTCACGCTGACGAGATCGCCGAGGAGCTCAGCGTCAAGGACGTCGAGTTCGGCGCCGTCGACGCGAGCGAGCTGCGGGTGAAGCCGAACCTGCCCGTACTCGGCCCGAAGCTGGGCAAGGAGCTCGGCGCCGTGCGCGCCGCGCTCGAGGCCGGCGAGTTCGAGGAGCTCGAAGGCGGGCGCTTCCGCGTGAACGGCCGGGAGCTCGAGCCCGACGAGGTGCTCGTTCAGCGCACCGGCAAGGAAGGCTGGGCCGTGGCCGCCGACGACGGGCTGACGGTTGCGCTCGACCTGGCGCTCGATGCAGAGCTCGAGCTCGAGGGCCGCGCCCGCGACCTCATTCACCGCATCAATGCCCTCCGGAAGGAGCAGGGTCTCGAGCTGACCGACCGCATCGTGCTCACGCTCCCGGACTCGGAGAAGGATCTCCTCCAGCACGAGGACTGGATCAAGCAGGAAACGCTCGCGGTCGAGATCGAGCTCGGCTCGGAGTTGAAGATTCGAAAGACCTGAATCGGGTTGAGCCCGCCGCTCGGGGGGTGGTGGCGACGGGCTCTCCCCATTGCTCGCCGCGGGCCTCAAGGCCAGGTACAGGCGCCGCGGCTCGCATCGCCCAGTACCAGGACGGTATCCCGTGGCGCCTCTTATGCCAATAGGCCGTCCGGCCCATCTTTCCAACTCGCACGAAGCAGGCTTAGGTCACACAAGCATCGGAGCCCGCTTCGCTCGACGCCGGAAAGCCGGCTCCGTATCATCAGCAGCGCCCCCAGTGTCCCCCCAAACCGAGGCTGTCTGGTTCAACGCGCTGCCGCTGCTGATCCTGGCAGGCGCATACCTGCTGGTCGCGGCGGCCATTGCGCCCACGCTGTGGCGTGAGCGGAGCCGCGCCGCGGCGACGGATCTCGCGATTCTGCTCGTGTTCCTGGGGGTCGGGGTGCCTGCCGCGATTCTCGGCGTGGTCGTTCTCTCCGATCGCGCACCGGTCGGTGGGCACGTCTGGCCGCTGTTCGCGGCGAGCCTGATCGCGCTCGCGCCGGCCGTTCTCTTCCTGACCCGCTGGCGCGACCGAGCGCAGGTCGTGATCAGCGCGGCGCGCGCCCGCGAGGCTGAGGAGCTCGTCTCTCTGCGGGACCGGGAGCTCGACACGGTTGCCGGGCTCGCCACATCCCTCGCGCGCACGCAGGAGCCCACGCAGGCGGGGCGCGCGATGCTTGACGAGGTCGCGACGCTGCTGGACATCGAGTTCGCGGCGCTGGCGCTGATCAGCGAGGACGGGAGCGACGCGCACGGGCTCGTTGCGCGCTCCGCGGGCGAGGACCTCGCCTGGTGGCGGGACGTCCGCCTCGACCTGAACAACGAGCCCTCCGGGATCGCGAGCGCGTACTTCGACGCGGCGCCGCTCGCGGTCTACGACATCGAATCCTCGCCGCTCGTCAACCGCAGGCTTGCGGAAGCCGTCGGGGCCAAGAGCGCTGCTTTCGTGCCGCTCGCGGTCGACGAGCGCGTGATCGGCGTGCTGGTCGTGGCGACGATTCACGACCGACGAGCCTTCGCGACCGACGAGCTCAGGCTGATGCAGACCGTCGCCGGCGAGGCCGCGATCGCCCTCGACCGGACCCGCTCGGCGGCGGCGCTGGACGAGGCGCTCAAGCGCGAGCGGCTGGTCGCGGCGATCTCCCGGCGAGTGCGGTCGGCGAGCGACTTCGACACGGTGACCCGCGTCGCAGTCACGGAGACCGGCCGCGCGCTGGGTGCGTCGCGCTGCTTCATCCGGCTAGGGGAGCCCGACGATGCCCTGCCGATGCGCGCGGAGTGGTGGACGGAGGGGCTCTCCCCGATCGGCGATCTCGCGGAGCGCCTGCCGGTTTCGAACCTCGCGGTCCGCGAGCGCCGCACGGTCAGCGTGTCCGACGTGCGCACTGCATCGGAGCTCGACGACCCGAGCCTCGGCGGCCGCGAGACCCTCGAGCGTCTGAGCACCCGCGCGGTGCTTGCGACTCCCGTCCTCGTCTTCGACCGGATGATCGGCGTGCTCGGGCTTCACCGCACGACGCCGGGCCCATGGTCGTCGGGCGACGTGTCGCTCCTCGAGGCGGTGGCGCACGAGATCGGCCTCGCGGTCCACGCCGCGCAGCTGCTCGAGGAGAACGAGCGCCGCCTCGGCGAACAGAGCGCGCTCCTCAAGGCGGCGCAGGTCGTCACGAGCGAGCTCGAGCTCGACGCGGTCCTGCAGCGGCTCGTCGACGAGGTCGCCGAGCTCCTGCGGGCTGAGGCCGTTGACTGCTACCTGCTCGACCCTGAACGCGGCGTGCTGCGTTGCTCGGCGGTGCACGGCCTCCCGGAAGAGACCGTCGGCTTCGAGTTCCCCTCGGAGAAGGGGCTCGCAGGGCGGGCGATCGCACGCGGGCGCTCGGCGCTGGCGGACGACTACTCGCAGGTCTCCGAGGCCGTTCCTCATCCCGCGTACCGGGGCTTCCGCAGCGCGATCGTCGCGCCGATGCGCTGGTCCGGCGAGGTGAAGGGCGTGCTCGGTGTCGGGACGCGCGACCGCGAGCGGCGGCTCACGCGCACCGAGGCCGACCTGCTCGAAGCGTTCGCGAACCTGGCCGCGCTCGCACTGCGCAACGCCGAGAGCTTCGAGGAGCACACGCGTCAGGCGCGCGTGCAGCGCGGCTTCTACCGGATCGCGTCCGTGCTCGGCGAGCCGATCTCGCTGGAGGAGACGCTGGACGCCGTCGCCCAGGCCGCTGCCGAGGCGCTCGGCGGCTCGAGCGCGGCGGTGCTGATGCCCGGCACGGACGATCTTCGCCTGGCGGGCCTGCACGGCTTGCCGGGGCCGCTCGTCCGCTTCCTCGAGGAAGGCCTGTCCGACTCGGGCGATCCGCTCCGAACGTGCGCTCGCCGCCGCCGGGTGCTCGCCGCCCCTCGCCTCGCCGAGGACGACCGCTTCGGCGACGAGTGGCGGCAGCTCGTGCACGAGTGCGGGTACAGCTCGCTGCTCGCGGCTCCGGTGGAGACGCCACGCAGCGAGGAAGGCGCGCTCGTGCTCGTCTTCTTCGCGGAGGAGCACCGCTTCGCCGACGACGACCTCGAGCTCGCGAGAAACCTCACCGGTGCGGCGCGAGGGGCGCTCGAGCGCAGCTCGCTCTTCGAGGCGGAGCGCCGCTCGCGAGCACTTGCGCAGGAGCTCGCCAGGACGAGCAGCCTGCTCGCGCCGGAGCTCGACCCGGCCGCCGTCCTCGAGGAGATCGTCGAGCGGGCGCCGGAGCTGCTCGATGCGGACGCGGCCGTGCTCAGGCTGCTCGAGGGCGATGAGCTCGTTCTCAGCGCGGCGAGTGGAGGGGCCGCCGCTGAAGCGCTCGACACGCGAATCCCCTCGACTGCCCGGCTCGCCGGAGACGCGGTCCAGTCGCGAGCGCCTGTCGCCGTCCCGGACGCGCGGGACGACCAGCGGCTCCTGCAGGCCGATCCCGTGCTCGCCGCCGGCTACGCCGGGTACCTCGGCGCGCCGCTCGTCGGGCCGGAGGGAACCGTCCACGGGGTGCTCTCGGTCTACACGAAGGAGCCGCGCCGCTGGTCCGCGGAGGAGACCGAGACGCTCCACGCGTTCGGGCGCAACGCGTCCGCGGCGCTGTCGAGCGCCGAGCTCTACCAGAGCGTCGCGCTCGACCGGGAGCGCAGTGCGGCGATCCTCTCGAACATCGCCGACGGGATCGTCGCCGTCGACCGCGAGGGCCACGTCGTGCTCTGGAACGCGGCCGCGGCGGAGATCACCGGCGTGCCTGCAGAGGAGGCCCTCGGGCGCACCCCGAGCGACGTGCTTCAGCGCGACCTCGAGTCGACGGGAGACGCGCCTGCCGGCGAGCGGCTGACGTCGATCCGCCGCGGAGGCGAGGAGATCTGGCTCTCGCTCACGGAGGCGGTCATGCGCGACCCGGCCGGGGCGGTGGCCGGCCGGATCTACGCCTTCCGCGACATCTCGTCCGAGCGCGTGGTCGAGCAGATGAAGTCGGAGTTCGTCTCGAACGTCTCCCGAGAGCTGCGCTCACCGCTCACGTCGATCTACGGGTTCGCGGAGACCCTGCTCCGCGACGACGTGCTCTTCGAGGAGCAGGAGCGCTCGACATTCCTGGGCTACATCGCCTCCGAGGCGGAGCGGCTGACCACGATCGTCGACCGCCTCCTCTCGGTCGCACGGCTCGACTCCGGAGACCTCCAGGTCCAGCTCGCCCCTACGGACGTCGGCGCCGTGGTCAAGGAGGTCGTGTCCGCGGCCGAGCACACGCTGGGCGGTGAGGGCCACCGCTTCGTCGTCGACCTGCCGCCGGAGCCGCTGGAGGCGGAAGCCGATAGCGACAAGCTGCGCCAGATCGTCACCGACCTCGTCGAGAACGCGGTGAAGTACTCCCCTGATGGCGGCACGGTGACGATCTCGGCACGCCGGCTCGACGACTCGGTCGAGGTCAGCATCGAGGACGAGGGGATCGGCGTCCCGGAGTCCGAGCGCTTGCGGATCTTCGTCAAGTTCTACCGGGCCGAGTCCGCGGGACGGGATCTCGAAAGCGGTGGCACCGGGCTCGGCTTGTTCATCGCCAAGGAGCTGCTCGCGGCGATGCGGGGGCGGATCTGGGTGCGGGCGCGTGAGGGCCGGGGCTCGAGCTTCGTCTTTACGCTGCCGCTTGCCGGGCAGCCGGTCGCCGGAGAGCGCGACTAAACGAGGTGGGAACGGGTATGGACCAGAGTTCGGGCGACGTGACGAGCGTGTTGGTCATCGACGACGAAGCGCCGATCAGGCTGCTTTGCCGTGTCAACCTCGAGGCCGACGGGATGCAGGTGCTCGAGGCGAGCGACGGCCCGACCGGGCTCGAGAAGGCGCGCAACGACGAGCCCGACGTGATCCTGCTCGACGTGATGATGCCCGGGCTCGACGGGTGGCAGGTGGCCGAGGAGCTGCTCGAGGACCGGCGCACGAGCTCGATCCCGATCGTCTTCCTCACCGCCCGCGCCGAGGTGCGCGACCGGGCCCGCGGGCTCGACCTGGGCGGGATCGACTACGTCACGAAGCCGTTCAACCCGATCGAGCTCGCTCCTCAGGTGCGGGAGCTGATCCAGCGCGTCGACCGCGGCGAGCGCGAAGAGGTTCGCCGCGAGAAGATCAACGAACTACGAGACCTGCTCGAGCCGCCTGACGCTGGCTAGCGACCGGCGAAGTCGGTCGTGATCACAAGCGCGCCACTGTAGCCGTCGAAGCGGCCCCTGAGCGCGCCGACGCCGACCATGCGGTATCCGGCGCGAAGCAGGTTCGCGCGGTGCTGCGGGCTGGCAAGCCACATGTTCACGATCGCTCGCGCCCGCGAGAGGGCCCCGACGCCCCAGGCGAGGTTCTCGCCGACGCACGGCGCCGTGACACCCTGCCGGCGGATCCGCGCGGTGAATGCGCCGTGGAAGAACTGGCCGGTGCGAAGCATCTCTGCGGAGTGCCCCCGTGCGGCCCGCTCGAGGCGGACGTCCAGGCGGAGGGGGCGCAGGCCGTGCGCGATGCGCACTTGGTTCATGACCTTCAGGAGGGCCGACTCCGACCGCGTCAGCGTCGCCGCCTCCGCCTGCCCCCCGATAGTCACCGCGGCCGCGAATGCGGCCGCCAGTGTGAGTACTCGCCTGGCCACGAGTGCCCGCATGTAAGCAGACCTTTCGGATGGCCAGCCCGCCGAAACTTCACAAAACCTGGTGTTTTAGGCAGTTTGGAAGTGTTAAAAAAGCCGCTCTGAGCGGGAAATTCGATCCTTTCCTCTTCGAAAGTCGTACGAACGGTGCGAGGCTAGACTGACCCTTCCGGGACGTAGCGCAGCCTGGTCAGCGCGCCTGCTTTGGGAGCAG
>JBKPNC010000104.1:0-15371 GCA_046732435.1 Actinomycetota bacterium | reverse complement strand
GCGCGGCGCTGGAAGCGCCGCAGCGCGGCGGCGGTGCGCGGGCCGCGGACGCCGTCGATCGTCGCGTGATAGAGCCCCTTCGCCTGCAAGGCGATCTGAAGCGCAGCAACGCTCGCCTTCCCCGCACCGTCAGCCGGCGCTGCAGCCGCGAGCACGGAGACGACGAGCGCGACGAACAGACCCACTCGACGCATCGTCTGCATGCGCGTTTCGCCGTCGGTCTCGCGTCTCCTCGCGCCGCCTGCGACGCAGCTGCTTGAATCGCACCGTGGCCGCGCTCTACCGCAAGTACCGCCCGCAGCGCTTCGACGACGTGGTCGGGCAGGAGCCGATCGTGCGGACGCTCCGGAACGCGATCTCGGCCGGGCGGGTTCGCCAGGCCTACCTGTTCGCCGGTCCCCGCGGCACCGGCAAGACATCGTTGGCCCGGATCCTCGCCAAGAGCCTCAACTGCGCCCAGGGCCCGACACCCGACCCCGACGGAACGTGCCATGCGTGCGTGGCCATCGCCAACGGGACGTCGCTCGACGTGATCGAGATGGATGCCGCCTCACAACGCGGCATCGACGACATCCGTGACATCCGCGAGCGCGTCGTGCTCCAGCCCGCGGAGGGCCGCTACCGCATCTACATTCTCGACGAGGCGCATCAGCTGACCGACGCGGCGTTCAACGCCCTGCTGAAGCTGATCGAGGAGCCTCCTCCCCACCTTGTCTTCGTCTTCTGCACGACCGAGCTCCAGAAGATGCTCCCGACGGTCCGCTCGCGCTGCCAGACCTTCGTCTGTTCGCGCCCGCGTCTGCCCGAGCTCGTGAAGCTGCTACGCCGCATCGCCGACGACGAAGAGATCGACGCCCCCGATGCCGCCCTGTCGCTGATCGCCCGCTCAGCTCGCGGCTCGTACCGGGATGCAGTCTCGACCCTCGATCAACTCGCATCCGCGACCGCCGGTGAGGTCAGCGTCCAGGCGGTCCTGCAGCTGCTCGGAGCGATCGAGGACGAGGCGCTCTTCCGCCTCTGCGACCTCGTCGTCGACCGCGACACCGCCGGCGCGCTCGAGTTCGTCGAAGAGCTGGCGGAACAGGGACAGGATCTGGGGCGTCTCGTCACCGATCTCCTGGAGCATCTCCGCCACCTGATGGTCGTTCAGCACGTCGGCGAGGTGCCCGCCTCGTTGCCGGTGACCGACGAGACGCGCGAACGTCTCCAGGCGCAGGCCAACCAGCTCGGCCAGGCGACCGTCCTGCGGCTCTGCGATTTGCTCGCCGTTGCCGTGGAGGACCTCCGCCAAGGTGGGGATCCGCGCCTGCCGCTCGAGCTCGCACTCGTCAAGGTGACGAGGCCGGACGCCGACCTGGCGCAGGAGTCTCTCGCCTTCCGCGTCGAGCAGCTCGAGGAGCGCTCCCGGTCGGTGACGGCGGTGGCCACCGAGCCGGTCGCCGCGCCTGCCGCTGTTACCGGTCCGCCCGCCGAGTCGCCGCCGCTCGAGCTACTCCAGCTGCAGGAGGCGTGGCAGCGATCGGTACTTCCTGCTGTCGAGGAGCGCTCGATCCCGACGGCCGCGATGCTGCGCGAGGCGCGGCCGGCTGAGCTCTCCGACGACACGCTGACGCTGGAATTCCCGCCGGCCGCCGAATTCCACCGCAAGCTCGCCGAGGAGCCCAAGAACGCCGGGACGCTCGCCGACGCGCTCTACGAGGTAACGGGGCGGCGGCTCTCGCTCGCATTCGCGGTCGGGGAGGCAGCCGACGAGCCGATGGATCCGGCGCAACCGAGCGAGGAGGAGCTCGTCTCCATGCTCAAAGAGACCTTTGACGCCCGGGAGATCGACGAATAACCGCTACGAAGGGAGAGGCCCCGTGAGCATGGACATCAACAAGATGATGAAGCAGGTCCAGCAGATGCAGGCCGACATGGCGAAAGCCCAGGAGGAGCTCGCCAACGAGACGGTGGAGGCGTCCGCCGGCGGCGGGATGGTCACGGTCAAGGCAACCGGCGCGCTCGAGATCACCGAGATCCGCATCGCTCCGGAGGCCATCGACCCCGACGATCCGGAGCTGCTCGCCGACATGGTGCTCGCGGCGGTGAACGAGGCGATCCGCTCCGCGCAGGGCCTTGCGCAGTCGAAGCTCGGCGGCGCCCTCGGTGACCTCGGCGGGCTGGGACTGCCCGGGCTCGGCGCGTAGCGCGCGTCAGCGCACGGTGAAGCTCGCGGCGCTGCGCGCCGTCCCGGCGGACGTCGTCACCGCGATCGGGCCCGACGTCGCGCCCGCCGGGACCCGAGCGCTGAGCACGCTTGCACCGAACGGCGTGAACTGCGCCGGCGTCCCGTTAAAGGTCACGCTCGACACGCCGCTGAACCCGGTGCCCGAAACGTAGACGGTCGCGCCGACCGTACCGCTCGTCGGGGTGACGCTCGTCACCGACAGCGTTACGGTGAAGTTCGTCGCGCTCGAGGCGGTGCCCGACGGCGTCGTCACGCTGACGCGGCCGGTGCTCGCGCCGTCAGGAACGGTGGCCGTGATGTGCGTGGCCGAGTCGACGGTGAAGCCGGCGACGCGACCGTTGAACTTCACCGACGTCGCACCGGTGAAGTTCGTCCCGGTGATACCGACGCTCGTGCCGGTCGGCCCCGAGGCCGGCGAGAACGCTGAGACGGTCGGCGGCGAGCCGCCACCGCCTCCACCGCCGCCGCCACCGCCGGTGACCGTGAAGCTCGTCGCGCTCGTGGTCGTGTTCGGCGTGCCGTAGCGGAAGACGCTGATCGGGCCCGTCGTGGCGCCGGCCGGAACGGTGGCCTGCAGCTGGGTCGAGGAGATGACCTGGGTGCTTGTCGCGACGCCGTTGAATCGAGCCGACGAGAACGCGGTGAATCCCGCACCGTTGATCGTGACCGTCGCGCCGGGGGGCCCGCTCGTCGGCGAGAAGCTCGAGATCGTGAACGTCACCGCGAAGTTTGACGCGCTCGTGGCAGTCCCGCCGGGAGTCGTCACGGCAATCGGACCGGTCGTGGCCCCGTTCGGCACGGTCGCGTGCAGCGTGGTATCCGAGACGACCGAGAAGGCCGCAGCCAGTCCGCCGAACGTGACTGCGGTCGCGGTTCCAAGGTTGGCGCCGTTCATCGTCACAACCGTCGAGCCGGCGGCGCCGGACGTCGGGCTGAAGCTCGAGATCGACGGACCGGGCCCAGGCCCGCCGCTGCTGAAGCTCACGCGATGGACGGCGCCTTCGCCGCGCGCGAGATAGAGCAGGTCCCCGCCTGGGGTTACGAGCACGTCGACCGGATTCGCGATGCCGGAGGCGAAGCTGGTGACGGCGTTGCCGTTGGCGGGATTGAGGCGGTAGAGCCATCCACCGCACAGATCGCCGAAGAAGTAGTTGCCCACGTAGGAAGCGGGGAACGTCACCTGCTGCGGGTTGTAGAAGGCGCCGCCGGTGATGGCGCACCCGGTCGGAGTGCCGCTGGAGTGCTGGTACGCGTAGAGCGGCCCCTTGAAGCGCGGATCGTTCGTCGGGCCCTCGGTCGTGGGCCAACCGTAGTTCGCTCCGGCCATTCCTTCGTTGATCTCTTCCCACGTCGACTGCCCGACGTCGTTGATGAAGAGCCTGCCCGTCCCCGGCTGGAACGCGAACGTGAACGGATTGCGGAGCCCCAGCGCCCAGATGGCACGGTTCTTGCCGCTTGCCTTGCCGTAGAACGGGTTGTCGGTGGGGATGCTCCCGTCGGAGTTGAAGCGGAGCACCTTGCCGAGCAGGTTCGAGAGCGTCTGGGAGTTCGAGCCGTTCGCGTTCTCGCCGACCCCGAGGTAAAGCTTCCCGTCAGGGCCGAAATGGAGGCCGCCGCCGTTGTGATTCGTGGCGCTGCTGAGGTTGTCGACGTCGAGGATCACGTGCTCGCTGTCCGGAACCGCGACGTCGCCGTTGGCCGTGAAGCGGCTGACCCGGTTGTGCTCCGGCGCAGTCGGGACGGTGTAGTAGAGGTAGACGAAGTGGTTCGTTGCGAATGCGGGATCGAACGCGATCCCGAGCAGGCCCCGCTCGCCCTGTGAGTCGACTCTGAGCGTCAGGAACGGTGTCGAGAGCAGCTGCCCGTTCTTGATCACGCGCACGCTGCCACCCTGCTGGAGCACGAAGATGCGGCCGTCCGGAGCGAGCGTCATCGCCGTCGGATTGGACAGGCCCTGCGCGACCACCGTGTCCGTGAAGCCGGAGGGCACGGCCGCAGCTGCGGCCGAGCCGGCGGGCAGAAGCCCGAGGGCGAGCGCCGCGACGGCGAGCTGGATACGAAGCACCGTGCTGGAGCATAGGAGGGCGGTCGCGCCGCGCTCAAGGGCACAATGGCCGCGATGCTCTCGCCCGCCGTCCAGAATCTCGTCGCGCAGCTGACGCGGCTTCCCGGCATCGGGACCCGCACGGCGCAGCGCCTTGCGTTCCATCTTCTGCAGGTGCCGAAGGCAGAGGCGCTCGCCCTGGCCGATGCCATCCGTGACGTCAAGGAACGCGTCCGCTTCTGCCGGGAGTGCGGGAACCTGACCGAGGCCGAGCTGTGCGAGATCTGCGAGGACGCCCGCCGCGACCGGACGGTCGTCTGCGTCGTCGAGCAGCCCGTCGACCTTGTCTCGCTCGAGCGGACGGCCGAGTTCCGCGGGCTCTACCACGTGCTCGGCGGCGCGCTGTCGCCGCTCGACGGCGTCGAGCCCGAGCACCTGCGCATCGACGAGCTCGTCCGGCGTGTGGAGCGGGACGGCATCGTGGAGGTCGTGCTCGCCACGAACCCGAACATGACGGGCGAGGCGACCGCGGCCTACATCGCCGACCGCCTGCGCGGCCGGGTGCGCGTGACCCGGCTGGCCAGCGGCCTTCCCGTCGGCGGCGACCTCGAGTACGCCGACGAGGTCACGCTCGGCCGCGCGCTCACCGGCCGCCGCGAGATGTAGCGCGTCCGGCCGGCGGAGCCCCCGGCCACCGCTTCCATCCGCTCGACAGCGCCCTTCCTGTGCGATATGACACGTACGGCGGAAGGGGGATGTTGTGCACGGCGCCGGGCTGCCTAAAGAAAACCAGCCCGCTGGGCCGTCTGGTGAGCAGATGAGTGGTTCGGGGGGAGCTCAACTGGAGGCGATCGAGGCCGTGTACCGACAGCGACTGGCAGAGCTGCGACGGGTGGCGACCGCCATCACCGGCAGTCGCGAGGCGGCCCTCGACGCCGTGCAGGATGCCTTCGCCCTCGCCGTTCACCGCCGAGGCCAGTTTCGCGGCAAGGGAAGCCTGGAGGCCTGGATCTGGCGCATAGTCGTCCACCGGGCCAGGGACGTCGCCGCAACGCTGGCAAGATCCCGCACGTTTGCGGCCGATGCCGTAGGGCCGGTCGAGGCCGCCGACGATCGCAGCTCCGGGCGGGACGGCGACATGAAGGCGCTGCTCGGCGAGCTTCCGGAGCGGCAACGGCTCGCGCTGTTCCTCCACTACTACGCGGATCTCGATTACGCGACGATCGCCGAGACGCTCGGTATCAGCGCGGGCACGGTCGGCGCGACGCTCAACCAGGCGCGCGAGAGCCTGCGGCGCTCGCTGGCGGGGGTGCCCTCGTGACCGACTTCGCTGTGGAACAGCTGCTCGACGACCTCGCGCCGGCCTTGCAGGAGGAGCCGGAGGCCTGGGCGGACGTGCTCGCACGCGCGCACGCGCTTGCCGGCCCCTCAGGGCATCGGATCCGCCGTCGCCTGCACCCGCGACGAGCCCCGCGACGGCGCTTCCTCGTCGCCGCGGTTGCGCTGCTCGCGGTCGTGCTCGTCGCCGCGGCCGCCTACGCCCTGAGCCGAACGGTCGTCGACTTCGGGTCAGCGCCGAAAGCGCCGGAGAAGGTCGTCGTCGACTTCGAGCGCATGGATCTCGGCGCTCCGCCGGGCATGGCGTCGAAGGTCCTGCCTCACGAGACGCGCCGGATCACCTCCGTGGTCATGGACGGCGAGGCGCACGTGCTGTGGGTCGCGCCGACCGCGAAAGGCGGGTTCTGCGAGGTGTGGTCGGGCCTGTTGGGCGACTGCCGGCAGGAGAGAGAGCGAGGCCTCGACGTATCCGTCGGTTCGACGAGGGATGGCACCTCGGCCGCGGTGCTCGCGGGCTCGTTCTTCGACGGCGCCGGCGAGCGAATCGAGGTCTCGTTCGCCGATGGCACGAGCTCAGAGATCCCGTTTGTCTGGGTGACGGAGCCGATCGAGGCCGGCTTCTACCTCTATCGAGTTCCAGACGCGAACCGCGTCCACGGGCGTAGGCCGGTTTCGGTCACGCTGTTCGACGCCGCGGGCGACGTGCTCCGCCGCAGCGCTGTGACGGACGTCGCCGCCACGACGCCACCACCGCCGCCGAAGCCGCGATCGTCGAGTGGGCGGCCGCTCTTCGACTGGCGTCTAGGGGGTCGACGCCTCGCCCTGTGGGCAACACCGGGGCCCAACGGCACAACGTGCATGCGAGCCCATCTAGGGGCAAGCGAGCGCACAGGCTGTTCGCCGGTCGGTCAGGCAGCACCGATTGCATTGCTCGGCGTCGCCGGGCCGAGCCCGGTCACCCTCTGCTGCGAGGTCGGAGCGGCCGTGACTCGCGTCAGGGCCGACTTCCAGGATGGCGACCGGATCGAGCTCGCGCCGAAGCACGGTTATCTGCTGTGGCCGATCCCGGTACGCCACTATCCGGCCGGCCACCGCCTCGAGCACCTCGTCGCCTACAACGCCGCGGGGCAGGTCCTGGCGCAGCGGGAGATCCCGACCGGTGACTACGTGTACGAGTGCGCGAAGCCGAACCCTCCGAAGGGCCTCGGATGTCCGTGACAGCGACCGGCACGGTCGAAGCCTCCGCCCATGCGGCCATTCGAGCGCTCGGCGTGTTCCAGGTCCTCCGCCGCGGCAAGGAGCCGGTCTCGTCGACTGCGTGGCAGTCGAAGAAGGCGCGTGACCTTCTGAAAATCCTGGCGGCAAGGCGAGGACACCCGGCGACGCGCGACGCGCTGATGGAAGCGCTCTGGCCGGAACAGGATCCGAGACGGACAGCGAATCGTTTGTCGGTCGCGCTGAGCACGGCGCGGGCAGTGCTGGATCCCGGACACCGGTTCGACGCGAACCGCTTCATCTGCGCCGACCGGGCAACCGTCAGGCTCGATCTCGAGCACGTCTCGTGCGACGTCGAGCGCTTCCTTTACCTGGCCGAGGACGGCCTCTCCCGAAGGCGAGCAGGATGGCTCGAGGGAGCGGCGGAGCTCTTGGCGGCGGCGTACGAGGCGTACACCGGCGACTTCCTCGAAGAGGATCCGTACGAGGAGTGGGCGGTCTCGCTCCGCGAAGAAGCGCGGGCGGACTACCTCGCCGTCGCCGGCGCACTCGCCGAGCGCGCAGAGGCCGGCGGCGACGACCGGAAGGCGATCGCGTACAGCTTGTGCGTGCTCGCGCACGATCCCTACGACGAGCGAGCCCACCTGACGATCGTCGCCGCGCAACAGGCGGCCGGCCGTCATGGCGAGGCCCGGCGCACCTACGATCGTTACCGGGCGAAGATGGACGAGATCGGCGTCCGGCCTGCGCCGTTCTCGGCCGTGCCGCTCGCCACGGTTGTACGATTTTGAGCCGACCTTATGGCGCCGCCGAACGCCGCTAGCTGGTCGCTTTAAGGCGACCTTAAGAGTCCCGGCGCACGATGACGGCCGCTTCCTCCCGAGGAAAGGAGAACGGCATGAAGACTTGGTGGTCGCCGCGACGGCTGCTGCTCGTGGTCGCGGCGCTCGTCCTCTTGATCGGGCTCGGCTACGGAATCGGCGTCGCGACGGCGGCGGACCCGAGGCTCGACGAGGCCGACGCCGCGCTGCAGAAGCCTCAGGCGCTACTGCAAGCGTCCCAGAGCGGCGGGGTCTCTGACCAGGCACAGCACAAATTCGACAAGGCGGTGGCGAAGGCGATCGCTGACGTGCAGGACGCCCGTGCGCAGATCGTCGACGCGAAGGCCGCGGTCGACAACCCATAGGGGGAAAGAGCCATGAAGATGCTGCTTCTCGGCGTCGCGGCGATCGCCCGCTGGTGTTCACCGCGGCCGCCCGTGCCGACGCCGATTCCGCGACCCACTACTACCTCGCCCTCGGCGACTCGCTCGCCCAGGGGTTCCAGCCGAATGACACCTTCCCGCCCTACTACCACCCGGATGGTTATGTCCCGCAGGTGTACGCGGCGCTGAGCGCCGGGGACCCCAAGCTGACTCTCGACAACATCTCGTGCGGCGGCGAGGGCACGCTTTCCATGATCGACGGCTCGGAGCTACCGAGCGTGGCTCCCTCCTGCGGTTCGCCTTTGTTCTATCGGCACTGGTACCCGCACGGGACCCAGCTGGCAGAGGCGGTCAGCTTCCTCGCCGCGCACAAGGACAAGGCGGAGCTCGTCACCATCGACATCGGCGGCAACGACATCGGCTTCTGCCTGTTCGACGCTCCCGATCTCGGAGCCTGTCTGAACACCGCGTTTGCCACCGTCACCGCGAACCTCGACACGATCCTCACCGACCTCCAGGCCGCCGCGCCGGACGCCAGCATCGTCGGCATGACCTACTACAACCCGGTGGCCTGTGCGTACTTCTTCGGCCAACCTCAGCAGGCGGCGTTTGTCAGCGGCATCGTGCAGACGCTCAATTCGGATCTGGTCTCGGTCTACGGCGCCCACGGCGTTCCCGTGGCCGATGTGGCCGGAAGGTTCTCGGTCGGCGCCGGGCTCGAAGCCGAGGCAACGGCGGCGCTCAACTGGACGTGGTTCTGCTCGGCCGATCACCCCGGCGATGTACATCCAAACGACGCGGGCTATCAGGTGATCGCACAGGCATTCCTCGACGCGCTGTCCTGAGAACTCGGTCGGGCGGCTCGCCTGCGCCGGTCCCGCCCTCGAAAGCCCCGCGCACGCGGGGCTTTCCTGCGGGATGACAGGCCGCTCCGGCGCGTTGCCCGCACGCGCATCCCGAGGGGGCGGATGCCGAGAGGCGCCCGCTCTCGCCCCTACACTTCGCCGCATGGCGACGACCGAGTTCGAGCAGGTCCCGGCCGTCTCGCCGAGCCCGGCTCCGGCTGCCGGCGGACTCGTCGTGATGAAGTTCGGCGGCACCTCGGTCGACGGCCCGGCGCGGCTGAAGGCGGTCGCCCGCCGGCTGGCGGCGGCACACCAGGCCGGCAACCGCGTCGTCGGCGTCCTCTCCGCGATGGGCGACACCACCGACAACCTCATGAGGCTCGCCCGCGAGGTCTCGCCGCGCCCGGATCCGCGCGAGCTCGACATGCTCATCTCGGTCGGCGAGCGCGTCTCCTGCGCGCTCACGGCCATGGTCATCCACGACCTCGGCCACGAGGCGATCTCGCTGACCGGCTCGCAGGCCGGCATCGTCACGGACACGGTGCACGGCAAGGCGAAGATCGTCGAGATCCGCGCCAGGCGCGTCCACGAAGCGCTTGACGCCGACAGGATCGTGCTCGTTGCCGGCTTCCAGGGCATCTCGACCTCGTTCGAGGTCACGACCCTCGGCCGCGGAGCGAGCGACCTTACGGCCGTGGCGCTCTCAGCGGCGCTCGGCGCCGACGCCTGCGAGATCTATACCGACGTCGAGGGCGTGTACACCGCCGACCCCCGTATCGTCCCGGCAGCCCAGAAGCTGCACGTCGTGACGTACGAGGAGATGCTCGAGATGTCGGCGTCCGGCGCCCGCGTACTGCAGCTGCGCTCGGTCGAGTTCGCCAGGAACCACAATGTCAAGCTGCACGTACGCTCGACGTTCTCGGAAGCCGAAGGGACGTGGGTCCGCGAGGAGGACGACCAGATGCTCGAGAAGGCGATGATCTCAGGCGTCACGTACGAGCCCGAGGAGGCGGTGTACCGGGTCAGCGGAGCTAGCGCGCCCGCGCTCTTCTCCGCGCTTGCGGCGGCCGACGTGAACGTCGACACGATCGTGCAGATCGGCAGCGACATCGTCTTCTCCGCGCCGGTGGAGGACCGCGACGAGGCGGCGCGCGCGCTCGAGGATCTGGGCGCAGCGTGGTCCGAGCAGCGCGAGCTCGGGAAGGTGAGCCTGATCGGCGCGGGAATGAAGACCCACCCCGGCGTGGCGGCTCGCACCTTCACCGTTCTCAACGAGCACGGCATCGAGCCGGCGTTCGTGACGACGTCACCGATCAAGATCGCATGCTTCGTGCCGAGCACCGACGTCGAACGGGCGGTTGGAGCGCTCCACGACGCGTTCGATCTCGCGGCGCCGGCGGCGGAGCGATCGGAGAGCGGATGACGAGGCCGGTCGACCCGCGCATCGCCGTCGTCGGCGCGACCGGTGTCGTCGGCGCGATGACGCTGGCCCTGCTCGCCGCGCGCGGCTATCGCAGGGTGCGGGCGTTCGCCTCGTATCGATCGATCGGGCAAATTGTCTCGTTCGGAGGCGACACGCTCGTCGTCGAGCATGCGACACCCGACACACTCGGTGCGGGGGATCTCGACTTCGCGCTCTTCTCGGTCGGTCGCCGGGTCAGCGAGGAGCTCGTCCCGCCGGCCCGGGATGCCGGCGTCATCTGCATCGACAAGTCGTCCGCGTTCCGGCTCGAGCCCGGGATCCCGCTTGTCGTCCCTGAAGTCAACGGCGACCGGGCGGAGGAGCACGACGGCATCGTCGCGAACCCCAACTGCTGCGCGATTCCGCTCTCCTGTGTCCTGAAGCCGCTCCACGAGGCGTCCGGGCTCGCCGGCGTTCAGGTGGCGACCTACCAGTCGGCATCCGGCGCCGGAATGCGGCGGATGGAGTGGATGCGCAACCTCCGCCCAGAAGAGCACGACCTGGCCATGGACTGGGCGTTCGACGGCGTCGAGTTGGAGGAGGAGACGAAGCTCCGGGAGGAGACGCGCAAGATCCTCGGGCTTCCGGCGCTGCCGATCAGCGCGATGTGCGTCCGCGTCCCAGTCCTCATCGGTCACGCGGAGGCGGTCTGGGTGGAGTTGGAGCGGCCGCTGTCCGCCGACGCCGCTCGGGACGTGCTGGCGGAGGCCTCGGGTGTCCGGCTGGAGGAGTTTCCGACGCCGCGGAAGGCATCCGGGAACGACGGGATCTTCGTCGGTCGAGTCCGAGAGGATGCCGGCCGGCTGCTCCTGTTTCTCGCCTGCGACAACCTCCGCAAAGGGGCTGCGCTGAACGCGATCCAGATCGTCGAGCTGTTGATGGCTCGGCGCGCCATCCCCGCGTAGCGCCGCTAGCGCTCGAACTCTGCGGCCAGCGCCTCGTAGGTCTGGCGCAGCCCGTCGGCGAGGTCGATCTCGGGCTCCCAGCCGAGCTCGATGCGGGCCCGACCGGGATCGAGGCAACTCCGCTCTAACTCGCCTTCGCGCAGCGGCGCGAGCTCCGGCTCGATCGCCGTCCCGGCTGCGCGCTGGAGGTGGGCGAGGATGGTCTCGACGTCGGTCTCGCGGCCGGTCGCGATGTTGTAGACGCCCTCGCGACCTTCGGCGAGGCGCAGCGAGCGCACGACGTCCGCGACGTGGACGTAGTCGCGCGTCGCTCGGCCGAAGCCGTACACGGTCGGCGTGTCGCCGCTCCAGAGCCGCCGCGAGAAGATGGCGACGACGCCGGCCTCGCCGTGCGGGTTCTGCCGTGGCCCGTAGATGTTGGCGAGGCGCATGACCGCGTGCGGAAGGCTGAGGCGCCTCGACCACGCCAGGGTGTAGCCCTCCGCCGCGAGCTTCGACGCGCCGTACGGCGAGAGCGGCGCCGGCGGCGCGTCCTCGGTGGTGGGAATCTCCACGTCGTTCCCGTAGAGCGCGCCGCCGGTCGACGTGAAGACGACCGGAGCTCGTGCGCGCGCCGCGGCCTCGAGGACGTTGAGGGTGCCGACGACGTTCACGAAGCAGTCACGCCGGGGATCGGTCACCGAGCCCGTCACGCTCGCCTGTGCCGCGAGGTGGTAGATCGCGCTCGGCCGGGCGGCGTCTGCGAGACGCTCGAGCGCGTCGGGATCGGCGATGTCGACGTTCTCGAAATCTGCCTGCGAGTCGACTCGGGCGACGTCACCCGTCGAGAGGTCGTCGGCCACGATCACGCGGCGGCCCTCCGCGAGCAGAAGGTCGACGACGTGCGAGCCGATGAAGCCCGCGCCGCCCGTCACGATCACACTCCGGTCAGGCGTCGTCGGGCCCCGCGGTTACGACAGCACCCACTCGTCGTTGCGCATGATCGGCACCTCGCTGCCGTCACGCGTCACGCCGTCGACGTCGACGTCGGGCCCTCCGATCATGAAGTCGGTGTGGACGACCGAGCGATTCAGCCCGCGCGCGCGCGCTTCCTCGTCCGAGAGGCCCTGCTCCCCGAGCACGGGGTCGAACGACACGCCGTAGGCGATATGGCAGGTCGCGTTCTCGTCGAACAGCGTGTCGAAGAACGTGATGCCGAGCTGCCCGACACGCGAGCTGCCGTCGACGAGCGAGACCTCGCCGAGATACGGCGCGAACTCGTCGGTCTGTTGCTCGGAACGAACGACGTCCGCGCCCTTGTCCGCGGTCACCTCGACGGCCCGACCGTTCACGAACCGCATGGCCAGACCCTCGACCACGGTGCCCATCAGGTCGAGCGGACGCGTCGAGCGGACCGTGCCTTCGGTTCGGCGGTAGTCGGGCGAGGTGTACACCTCTTCGGTCGGGATGTTCGAAACGTGCGGGATCCCCGAGGCTGACTCGTCCCTCGCCGCGAGCCAACGGCCTCCCTCCAGAAGGCCGATGGTGAGGTCGGTCCCCGGGCCGCGGAACCTGAGCGAATCGAACCCTCGATCTGTTAGCTCGGCCGCGCGGGCCTCGAGACGCTCGACGTGCTCCTGCCACGCCGCGACAGGGTCGGGCTCGTCGAGGCGGACCGCGTAGGCGACCGCGTCCCAGAGGCGGTCGACGTCGGGCTCGCCGAAGATCCTCGTCGCCCAGCCCTCGTTCGGATACCCGACGATCGCGCCGTTCGTCAGCGCCTCGTTCATCAGTTTCAACGCCAGGCGCGCAGCCTCAACAGGCCGCGCCCGTCCGACGCGCTCGCCGTCGAGGTCGTCGAAGAGGTCAGGGGCGGGGTCACCGTCGATCGCGACATGCGCGCCCTGCCGCTCGCCCCGGTCCGCCAGGCGCCGGAGAATCCACGGCGGTGTCCAGGTCAGGACCTCGTCGCTCGCGTGCGCGATCATCGCGTGCCGCACGCGCTGGTCGATGTAGTGGACGTCGACGTACCGTGCGCCGTTCCGGTACCCGGCCCGCACCAGCTCGCGGGCGAGCGGGGCGTGCTCCACCAGCCCGGTGACGTCGAGGATCTGTCCAGGCTGAAGGTTGGCGCCCACGCGAACGGCAAGCTCGGCGTAGCGTTGGAGGCGCTCGGCGGGCTCCACGCCGCGCAGCGTAACCGCTTCGCTCAGGCCGCTCGCTCGGCGGTGAGAGCGACGGCGGCTTCCCGGGTCGGTACATCGAGCTTCTTGAGGATCGCCCCGACATGCCGCCGGACTGTCGTGGTCGATATGTGCAAGCGCTCACCGATCTCCGCACTCGTCAGCTGGGACCTCACGTCGCATATCCGACCTCGAACCTGCAAATCGAGGTCTACGATCCGTCGTCCGGTCGCGCGCGCCAGCTCGTGACGTCGGGCCAGATCGCGCCGGTGCGTTAGAAGACCACCGTCCGGTTCTCGTAGACGAGAACCCGGTCGTCCAGGTGGCGGTCGACCGCACGGCGGACGACGCGTTCGATGTCGCGTCCGATGCGCACGAGGTCGTCGACCGTCTCGCGGTGTGAGATTCGCGCGACGTCCTGCTCGATGATCGGGCCCGCGTCGAGCTCCTCGACCACGTAGTGCGCCGTCACGCCGATGATCTTCACGCCCGACTCGTGCGCGCGGCGGTACGGATCGACGCCGACGAACGCCGGCAGGAACGAGTGGTGGATGTTGATAACCGGTGCGCCGAGTCGCCGCAGGAACTCGCGCGAGAGGATCTGCATGTAGCGGGCGAGCACCACGAGATCGACGTTTCCGGCGAGGAGCTCGAGCATGCGCGCCTCCGCGCCTGCCTTGCCGCCGGCAGGGACAGGCACGAAGTGGTACGGGACGCCGAACGCGGCCACGTCAGCTTCGTGGTGCGGATGGTTCGAGACCACCCCGACGATCTCGGCGGGGAGCTCTCCGCGGCGCCACCGCCAGAGCAGGTCGAGCAGGCAGTGCTCGTCGCGCGAGGCGAGGAGCGCGAGCCGCTTCGGATCGGAAGCGGACGTGAGGCGCCAGTCCATTTCGAACGGCTTCGCGACCTGCTCGGCGAAGTCGCGTCCCAGTTCGTCGCAGCGGTCCTGGAGTCTCTCGAGCACGAACTCCATGCGCATGAAGAACGTGCCCCCCTCGCGCTGCGTGGCGTGCTGGTCGGCCGCCAGAATGTTCGCGCCGCTCTCCGCGAGGAACCCCGAGACCGCCGCCACGATCCCGTGCCGGTCGGGGCAGGAGATCAGGAGCCGGGCGACCTGTTCTCCCTCAACCACTGCCTCGGAGTGTCTCATCCCGCCGACCTGACCATCCGAAAACGCCGAGCGGGAGGCACGAAGCCCGCCGCTCGACCGTGCTATGTCTCGCCTTTCCTACGAAGCGCAGGGCGCCTAGGCAGTAAGCATGACGGTTTGCTTGCCCTTGGCGACGATGACTGCCTTCGCCGACCAGGTGCCGTTGGCTACCGGCGACCGACGGTAGGAGCTCGATATCACAGCCTTGGCCGTGCTGCCGTTCACGATGTCGGCACCGCCGCCAACCAGGCGCCCCGCTCGTGCACGACGCGGTTGACGTCCCGAACCTACTAACGGTGTTCGAGTTGGTGTCGGTAACCGCGTCCCGTTCAGGGCTCACACTCGACGAGAGGATGAGCCTACGCCGCTACTCGTCCTCGTAGATGTTCTCGCCGCGGTGGAGCCGCCGCGCGATCTCGAACGTCTGGTTCTCGGCGCGCGCCGTTGGTGCGTGCGCGGCGAGGTAGCGCGCGGCGGCGACCAGCATCAGCACCGCATCCTCCCCCGCTCCGAGCCGTTCGATCTGGCGGAACGCCGCCTCGACCGACTGGATCGTGTGGAAGTTGCGGTCTTCCCGCAGGAGCAGGTGAGCCAGCGTCGCCTGCACGGAGCCGAAGTCGCCACCGGCGCGCAGGTAACCGGCGACGAGCCGGCCCGCTGCATCCACCTGCTGTTGGCGATCGAGCAGCGCGTCAAGCTCAGCAAGCGGCACGTCCGTTTCGCCGCTCGGAAGCCTCGCTGCGGGAACGTTCAGGAAGCGGTCCAGGAAGACGTTCATCGCGGCGTCGAACACCCCGCGCACGAGCTCAGGCGCAG
>JBKPNC010000103.1:0-31749 GCA_046732435.1 Actinomycetota bacterium | reverse complement strand
CCCCAGGGGTTCCCCAGAGGTTCCCCGGAGGTTCCCCTGAGGTGGCCCCTTCCTCGAGGTAGACGTCGTCGAGCGACGGCCGGGCGGGATCGCGTCCGTCGAGCCGAGCGTCCCTAGTACCCGCGGCTAGACTCCCGGGCCGGCGTGGACCTGTACGAGTACCAGGGCAAGGAGCTCTTCCGCCGCTTCGGAATCCCCGTCTCGGACGGCGGGCTCGCCGAGACGCCGGCCGAGGCGCGCACGGTCGCGGAGGGGATCGACGGCGAGGTCGTCGTCAAGGCGCAGGTGCTCACCGGCGGGCGCGGGAAGGCGGGCGGCGTCAAGCTCGCGGACGGGCCCGACCAGGCCGAGGCTCGGGCAAAGGAGATCTTCGGGCTGGACATTCGCGGCCACGTCGTTCGCCGATTGTGGATCGAGCGGTCGTCCGAGATCGCAAAGGAGTACTACCTCTCGGTCACGTTCGACCGGGGGGAGAAGAAGGCGCTGCTTATGCTGACGACAGAAGGCGGCGTCGACATCGAGGAAGTCGCGGCGACGCGGCCCGAGGCGCTGGCCCGCCTCCACGTCGATCCGCTCGAGGGTTTTCAGGCGCATCACGCGCGCCGCCTGATCTACGCGGCGGGCATCGAGGAGCCCGAGGAGCAGCGGCAGATCGCCGAGATCGCCGGCCGCCTGTACGAGGCGTTCGTTCAGTCCGACGCCATGCTCTGCGAGATCAACCCGCTCGTCGTGACACCCGAAAATGACGTGCGCGCGCTCGACTCGAAGTTCACCGTCGACGACAACGCGCTCTTCCGGCACGAGGACATCGAGGAGATGCGGGACCTCGACGCCTACCCGGCCGAGGAGCGCGCGGCACGGGCGAAGGGCGTCACGTACGTGAAGCTGGACGGCGAGATCGGGATCCTGGGGAACGGCGCCGGCCTCGTCATGTCCACCCTCGACGTCATCGCGCTTGCCGGCGGCAGGCCGGCGAACTTCTGCGACCTCGGCGGCGGCGGCGGTGCGCAGGGCGTCGTCGACGCGCTCGAGGTGATCACCGCCGACCCGCAAGTGCGCGCGATCTTGTTCAACATCTTCGGCGGTATCACACGCTGCGACGAGGTCGCGCGCGGCATCCTGCAGGCGCTCGACCAGATGGAGATCCGGCATCCGATCGTCGTCCGGCTCGACGGGACGAACGCGGAGGAGGGTCGGCGCCTCCTCGCGGAGGCCGAAGCCGCCGACCTCCACGTCGAGGCGACGATGCTGGATGCTGCGCGGCGCGCCGTGGAACTGGCCGGGGTAGCCGCATGAGCAACGTCTGGAGTGCCCGCGCGGACGCGTACCGGGCGGCCGCGGACCAGGCGTCGGGCGACGACCTCGACCTCGTCGTCCGCTGGTGCACCGCCGCGGGCGAGACCGCGCTCGACGTCGCCACCGGTGGCGGGCACGTGGCTCGGCGTTTGCGCGAGGCGGGGATGCGGGTGACCACGCTGGACCCTGCGCCGGGGATGCGGCCCGACGTCATCGCCCGAGCGGAGGACCTGCCGTTTGCCGACTCGTCCTTCGACGTGACAGTCACGCGCATTGCGCCGCATCACTTCGCGGATATCCGCGCAGCCGTTCATGAGCTGGGCCGCGTGGCGCGCAAGGCGGTGGTTGTCGAGGACACGCTCTACATCGACGAGGCGGTCGAGGAGGCCGAGCGGCTCCGCGATCCCACCCACGTGCGCTCGTACACGGAGGCGGAGTGGCGCGAGTTCTTCGCCGAGGCCGGCGTCGAGGTCAGCGCGGTCGAGCGGTTCGAGAAGCACCGCCCCGTGGACGTCTGGCTCGCCCGGACCGGCTGCGAGGGGGAAGAGGCAGAGCGCGTGCGCGCCCTGCTCGGCGACCACATCGACGGCGGGGACTACGTGGACACGAAGCTCGTCGTGCTCGGAGAGGTGCAGTAGTGGCGATCATCGTCGACCGGGAGACGCGCCTCGTCGTCCAGGGGATCACAGGCCGGGAAGGCTCGTTCCACACGCTGCGCAACCGGGCGTACGGCACGAACGTTGTCGCGGGCGTCACTCCCGGCAAGGGCGGGCAGGACGTGGAAGGCATACCGGTCTTCGACACGGTCGACGACGCGGTAGTCGAGGCCGGCGCCAACACGAGCATGGTCTTCGTGCCGGCGCGCTTCGCCGCGGATGCCATCTACGAGGCGGTGGACGCGGGTATCCGGACCGTGATCTGCATCGCCGAGGGCCTCCCGGCCCACGACATGCTGCGGCTCTACAACTACATCCGTCCGCGCGGGATCACGATGCTGGGGCCGAACTGCCCCGGAGTTCTGTCGCCGGGGAAAGCGAACGTCGGGATCATCCCGGCGGAGGTCTTCAACGAGGGCTCGATCGGGCTCGTCAGCCGCTCCGGGACGCTGACGTACCAGATCGGCCACGAGCTCGCCCAGCTCCGGCTCGGCAACTCGACGATCGTCGGCATCGGCGGCGATCCGGTGGTCGGCTCGTCCTTCGTGGACGTGCTCGAGCGGTTCGAGGCCGATCCGGAAACCGAGGTCGTCGTCATCGTCGGGGAGATCGGCGGCGACGAGGAGGAGAAGGCGGCCGCGTTCGTCGGCGAGCACATATCCAAGCCGGTGGTCGCCTACATTGCCGGCTTCACCGCCCCGCCCGGCAAGACGATGGGTCATGCCGGCGCGATCATCTCCGGGTCGAGCGGGACCGCCGAGGGCAAGAAGGAGGCGCTCGAGGCGCACGGCGTCCGGGTCGGGACGACCCCGACGGAGGCGGCCCAGCTCGCCGCCGAGACGGCCGCGGCGCTCGCCTGAGCCTCAGGGAACCTCAGGGAAACCTCAGGGGTACCTCCGGGGAGCCTCAGGGGTACCTCCGGGGAACCTCAGGGGTACCTCCGGGGAGCCTCAGGGGTACCTCCGGGGAACCTCAGGGGAACCTGCGGCCATGTTCCACATCCGCTCCTCCCGGAAGTTGCCGGGCGGCGGCGACGATAATCCGCGCGTGTTCCAGCCCGAGCTCGAGAGCCAGCCGCCCAACGAGCGGGCGCAGCTGCAGCGCGAGCGGCTGCGGTCGCTGATCGGGCGCCTCCTGCGGGCGCCCTCGCACTACTGGCAGCAGAAGCTGGCCGGTATCGAGGAGGACGCGGAGCCCGCCGACCTGCCGTTCACGCAGAAGGTCGAGCTACGAGACACCTACCCGTTCGGGTCGCTCGCGGTGCCGCTCGAAGAGGCGGTCCGCATCCACGCGTCCTCCGGAACCCGCGGCCGGCCTACGATCGTCGCCTACACGGCCGGAGACATCGATGTCTTCGCCGACGTGTGCGCACGCTCGATCGCCTGCGCCGGGGGCCGGCGGGAAGACGTGCTCCAGGTGGCCTATGGCTACGGCCTGTTCACCGGCGGGCTCGGTCTCCACTACGGCGGCGAGCGCCTCGGCGCGACCGTCGTCCCGGCCTCGGGCGGCAACGCCGGTCTCCAGTTGCAGCTGCTCGCCGATCTCGGCGCGGACGGGCTCGCCTCAACCCCGTCGTTCGCGCTCCTCCTGGCCGAGCGCGCAGAGGCCGAGGGCCTGCGCGAGTCGATCCGCCTGCGCTACGGAATCTTCGGCGCCGAGCCGTGGTCGGAGTCGATGCGCGAGAAGCTCGAGGCGGCCTGGGGAATCGACGCCTGCGATCTCTACGGCCTCTCGGAGGTGATCGGCCCCGGCGTGGCGGCGGAGTGCCGGGAGGGAAAGGGCGCGCTCCACGTCTTCGACGACCACTTCCTTCCCGAGATCGTCGACCCGGAGAGCGGCGAGCCCACGGGCGGCCTCGGCGAGCTCGTCCTGACGACGCTGACGAAGGAGGCGTTGCCGGTGCTCCGCTACCGGACCGGCGACGTGACGCGCTTCCTCGAGGGAGACTGTGCGTGCGGGCGCAGTCACCCTCGCATCGCCCGCTTCTCAGGCCGAGTGGACGACATGCTGGTCGTGCGAGGCGTCAACGTCTTCCCGAGCGAGATCGAGGAAGTCTTGCTGGAGCATCCTGCGGTTGCGGGTCAGTACGCGATCGTTCTCGACCGGCGCGAGGCTCTGGTCGAGCTGGAGGTGCGTGCGGAGCTTGCCGAGCCCGGCGAGGTCGCAGGGCTCGAGCCCGAGCTGCGCGACCGGCTGGCGGAGCGTCTCCGGCTGCGGACACGCGTCCGGGTTGGACCTCCGGGGTCGCTCCCGCGACAGGACGTCGGCAAGGCCCGGCGGGTGTTCGAGCAGCTAGACGACCGGGATCCGCTCGCCGGCTAACGCAGGACGCGATCGTGAACCGCCGCAGCCGGCCGGCGGAACTCCTCCGCCTGCGGGCTCTCCGGCGCCGCGCGGACGATCGGACGTCCGTCGCCGGTCCTCGCGATCGCCGGGTCGAGCGGAACGCGTGCGAGCACCGGGACGTCCAGCGCCCAGATCGACCGCTCGTGCCGCACCGGCGGAAAGATCTCGATCGACTCGCCGCAGTGCGGGCAAGTCAGCGGCGCCATGTTCTCGACCGCGCCGAGCACGCGGACGCCGGCGTCGGTCAGGAGCTCCAGAAGCTTCCTGGCGTCCAGGTGGGCGACGTCCTGCGGCCCCACGACGACGATCGCACCGTCCAGCGGGAGCAGCCTCGCGAGTTCCTGCTGCAGATCCGCGAGGCCCGGAGGAAGGTCGATCACCAGATAGTCGGGCTGACCCCAGTCGACCTCGTAGACCAGCTGCCGGCTGACGAAGTGCGTCCACTGGCCGGGCAATGAGAACGCCTGCTGCTCAGCCAGAAAGAAGCCGACCGACATGATTTTGATGCCGAAGCGCTCGACCGGCTGCATTGCGACGTTGGCTCCTCGCGTCCAGAAGTTCCACCGCTCCAGCCGCTGCTCCCGCTTGAGATTGACCATCACCGGGATATCCGGGCCGTAGAAATCGGCGTCGAGCAGGCCCACGGAACGACCGCCGTCGGCAAGGGCAAGCGCCAGGTTGAGGCTCACGGTCGACTTGCCGACGCCGCCTTTGCCGCTCGCAACGGCGAGCGCGACGCCGGCCGGCGGCGGCAGCGACGCTCTCATGCCGCGACGCCCGCCGGCTCGACCTCCCGGGCGAACCGGCGCATCGCCTCGATGTCGTCACCATCCTCGCCGAAGCGCATCACGAGCCCGGCCGCGCCCGCCTGCCGATAGCCGGCCACCCAGCCGGCGAAATCCTGCGACGGGGCCCGGACGCGCGGAACGATGCGGCCGCCCGGCCACGCCGTCAGGCCGCGGGCAACGACATCCGGATGTCGCGCGTTCGGATGCCAGGCGTCACCGAGCTCACGCGCCCGGCGCAGGCTGCGAGGGCTGCCGCCGCCGATCCAGATCTCCGGCGCAGGATCCGGGAGCGGCGCGAAGTGTGCTCCCGAGAACGACCAGAGCCGCCCGTGAAACTCGGTCTCGCCCGACCACAACGCCCGCATCAGCCGCAGCTGCTCGTCGGCGCGCGAGCCGCGGCCGCAGAAGGGGACGCCGAAGAACCGAAACTCCGACTCGTGCCAGCCGACGCCGACGCCCAGGCGCAGACGCCGGCCGGCCAGCTCCTGGAGCGTCGCCGCCTCTTTCGCCAGCCGCACCGGATGGTGCAGCGGGAGGATGACGATCGACGTGCCGAGCCCGATCCGTTCCGTGCGGCCGGCGAGCCAACCCAGGGTCGTCAGCGAGTCGAGGATGCGTCCGAACATGGGCGCGGCCTCCTCTCCGACGAGCAGGTGCTCGGTCGACCAGACCGAGTCGAAGCCGAGCTCCTCCGCCGCCTCGGCGACGCGCAGCACGCGGTCGCGGAGGTCGCCGCTCCCGTAGTTCGGCAGGATGACGCCGAGCTCGAACACGCCGGGATACCGTACTCGGCAACTTCCGATCGGGGTCCTACACTCGCGGGCATGGAGCCGATCTCGCTCGCCCGCGGCGTCCCCGATCCGGAGCTGCTTCCCGTCGACCAGATCGCCGCGTGCTCGCGCACCGTCCTCGAGCGAGCTGCGGCGACCGTGCTGTCGTACGGAGCGCCGGGTGGGGATCCCGGGCTCCGGGCGGGCGTCGCCGAGCGCCACGAGCTCGACCCTCGCCGCGTTCTGCTCAGCAACGGCTCGCTGCAAGCGCTCGCCCTCGTCGCCGCGCACCTGTTGGCCGGCGACCGGCGGCGGGTGATCGTCGAGGCGCCTACCTACGACCGGACATTACGGCTCCTCGCAAACCTCGGCGCCGAGATCGTCCGCGTCCCGGTCGACGAGGAGGGACTCGACGTCGAGGTCCTGGAGGCCCGCCTGCGCCGGGGAGCGCGGCCGGCGTTCCTCTACACCATTCCCACGTTCCAGAACCCGACCGGGACGACGCTCTCGCTCGCCCGGCGCCTGCGCGTCGCCGAGCTCGCCCGCGCGCACGACCTGCTGATCCTCGAGGACGATCCCTATGCGCTCGTGCGGTTCGACGGAGAGCCGCTGCCGTCGCTCTTCGAGCTCCTCGAGGGTGACGGCATCGTCTACGGGTCCTCGTTCTCGAAGACCGTGGCTCCGGGCCTGCGCGTGGGGTACGTGCTGCTGCCGGACGAGCTCGTGCCTTCGGTCGAGTCGCTCGCGGCATCGACGTACGTCGCGCCCGTCGTCCTGACGCAGGCGATCGTCGGCGAGTTCCTCGCTCGCAATCTGCTGGAGCCTGCGCTCGAGCGGATCCGCGAGGGCCTGCGCCTGCGCCGCGACGCCCTCGTCGCCGCGCTCGGCGAGCACCTGCCCGTGGCGCGGTGGACGCGACCGGACGGCGGGTACTTCCTCTGGCTCGAGCTACCGCAGGCAATCGATGCCGGTGTCGTCCTCGCGCGTGCGGCCGGGCGCGGCGTCACATTCGTAGCAGGATCCGATTTCGGCGGCGGGCCGTCGTCGGCTCGGCTCGCGTTCAGCGCCGTCTCGCCCGCGGAGATCCACACGGGCGCAGTCCGCCTGGCGGAGGCCGTGCGCTCCCTCCCCAGGCGGCTGCTCCGGCAGGCGGCCTAGAGCTCTGATCTGCGACTGCGACGCCGCGCCAGCTGCGACAACAGCAGCCCGCCGAGAAAGCCGATTGCGAAGCTGAGCAGGATCAACCAGATCAGCGAGACGCGGGCGGTGAAGAGCACGAAATGCAGCGACACGTGCTTGCGGTTCTCGAGCACGAAGGCGATCGCGTAGGCGGAGACGAGCAGGAGCCCGACGAGGATCAACCAGAGCCGGGGCTGGAACTCCTTCAGCTCCTCGCTGTCCACGCGGCGCGGGATCAGGCCCACGGCGGCAGCATACGAGCTTCCCTCGGTTGCGTTAGGTGGCCGCTGCGTACTGGGCCGCGACGCGGCCGAGATGCGGGATGAACCGCGGCTCGGGCGGCGGGGCGAAGGAGCCGTGCGAGGCCGGGCGGTAGGTCGGGCACGGGGCCTGGGTCGCGAGCGCGCACAAGCCTGCCTGGCGGAAGTAGCAGTCGGCGCACGTGAGGTTCCGGGATCGGATCAACGCCGGTTTCGGGGATCCTCGGAGCTCACGGGACGGTTGGCAAGCATAGGTAACCAACAGGTGAATACAAGGGGGTCTGTTCACGAAAAATTTGCAATTACCGGTAAGTACTGCGGGCCGGTTCCGCGGCGGCGATCAGCCGCGCCGCGGCAGTGTTGCCAGCCGGCGCAACGCCTGTCGGATGCTTCGCACGGCGAACACCTTGACACCGCCCGCGTACTGCCTCGCCGTCGCCGCGTTCTCACCGGCCGGCACGAGCAAGACGTCGACGTTGCTCTGCCGAGCGCCGATCGTCTTCTGCTTCACCCCGCCGACGGGAATCACGGCTCCGTTGAGCTCCAGCTCGCCGGTCGCTGCCACCTTGTAGCCGCGATCCACGTTCCGGCCGAGCTCCTCCATGACGTCGAGCGCGAATGCGAGGCCGGCGGACGGCCCGCCGATGTCACCGGTGTTGATGGTCACGTGCACCGGGAGATCGATCGACGCCGCCTGCTCGATGACGATGCCGATGAACGGCCGCTGCGGGTGTTTCGGCTCCGCGATCGTGCGGATCGTCTCGCTGCGCAGCGACGTCCCGCTCTGCACGCGGAGGACGATCTTCTGGCCCGGTCGGACGTCCGAGAGCCGGTGCTGCAGCTCCTTCTGGCTCCGGACGCGCTCTCCGTCGACCGCGGTGATCATGTCGCCCGGCCGCAGCTTCGAGACGGCGGGCGTGCCCGGGATGACGGCATCGACGAGGACGCCGATCGGCCTCGCGCGGACGCGGTAGCCGAGCTCCCGGAGCGCAACCGCGGTGCCGATGTCCTGTGACCGCGACATTGCCTGCAGGTCGGCCTGCTCGCGCTGCGACTGGTTCTCGCCGGGCGACTCGATCGCCGACTTCGGAACGAGCGTGGAACCGTCGCGGATGCTCGGCGCCAGCTGCTCCAGGAGGCTCGCCCGCCGGACGAGAACGTCGACGAGGTAGATGCCGCCCGGCCCGCGTTGCGGCTTCCCGCCGGGCACGTGCACAAGCGGCGCCACCGCCCGCGCGCGGTCCGGCAGGAAGATGTACTCGTTCGAGGGGACGAGCCAGAGCACGGCGGCGGCGATGACGAGAACCGCTCCGCCGGCGAGCAGGAGGCGAACGGGTGTGAGGAACCGCCGCATCTCCTGCAAGGGTACGACGCTAGAACTCGTTTCAGGTTGCGGCATAAGGCCTCATCAATCTGAAACGAGTTCTCTCAAAGAAGGCTTCTTGTCAGGCCGCCGTCGACCGGGATCACGGCGCCGGTGAGGTAGGCGGCCCGCTCCGACGCGAGGAAGCAGACGACGTCGCCGACCTCGCGGGGCAGGCCGAACCGGCGAAGCGGGATCGGCTGCAGGTCTGCCGCCGTCGGCCCCTCCGGGTAGGCCTCGGCGAGGCGTTCGGTGTCGATACGACCCGGGGCGATCGAGTTCACCGTGATGCCGTCCGGCCCGACCTCGCGCGCGAGGCTCTTCGCCCAGCCGATCACGCCGGGACGGACAGTGTTCGAAAGCACGAGGTTGTCGATCGGCTCGCGGACGGTGCTCGACGTGATGTTGATGACCCGCCCGCGCCCGCTCGCACGCAGGTGCGGGAGGCAGCGGCTCGTGAGGCGTATCACCGAGAGCAGCAGCAGCTCCACCGCCGTGAGAAGGGCCTCGTCGTCGAGGTCGAGCGCCCTCGTGCGCGGCGGACCGCCGCTGTTGTTGACGAGCACGTCGACCCCGCCGAACGCCCCGATGGTCTCGTCGACGAGACGGTCGAGGTCGGCCTCGACGCTGACGTCGCCGGCGACGGCGAGCCCTCCCACCCGCTCGGCCTCGCGTTCGAGCGGGTCGCGCCGGCGCGCGAACATGACCACGTTCGCCCCTTCGGCGGCGAGTGCCTCGGCGGAGGCGAGCCCCATGCCGGCCGAGGCGCCGCAGACGATGGCCGTTCGGCCGGCCAGCCCGTAGTCAGGCACTACCTGGTCAGCACGCCGACGACCTCGCGGACCGCCGCGGCCGACACGTGGAACGCCTGGTGCTCGTCCTCGGTGAGTTCGAGCTCGATAATCTCTTCGATCCCGCCCGCTCCGAGCTTGACGGGGACGCCCATGTACAGGCCGTCGATGCCGTGCTCGCCGTCGAGGTAGGCGGTGCACTGGAAGATGCGCTTCTCGTCGAGCATCACGGAGTCGACCATCGCGGCGACGGCCGCGCCGGGCGCGTACCAGGCCGAGGTCCCGAGCAGCTGCACGACCTCCCCGCCGCCCTTGGCCGTCCGCTCGACCATCTCCGCGATCCGGTCAGGGGCGACGAGCAGCGGCAGCGGAACGCCGCCGACCGTCGTCGCGGAGACGACGGGAACCATCTGGTCGCCGTGGCCGCCGAGGACAACGGCGTTCACGTCCTTGACCGAGGAGTTGGTCTCCCACGCGATGAAGGTCGAGAAGCGCGCCGCGTCGAGGATCCCGGCCTGGCCGAAGACCCGCTCCCTCGGGTGCCCGGAGACGTTCTTCGCCACGTGGGCCATCGCGTCCAGGGGGTTCGATACGACGATGAGGACGGCGTCGGGCGAGTGCTCGACCGCCTGCTCCGTTACCGAGGCGACGATGCGCTCGTTCGTCTGCACCAGGTCGTCGCGGCTCTGCCCGGGCTTCCGCGGGACGCCCGCGGTGATGACCACAACGGCCGAGCCGGCCGTCTCCTCGTACGTGTTCGTCCCCGTCACCCTCGGTTCGTATCCGAGCACGGCTCCGGCCTGGTTGATGTCCAGCGCCTTCCCCTGGGGCAGCCCCTCGACGATGTCGACGAGGACGACGTCCGCGTAGTCGCGCCGGGCAAGCTCCTGCGCGACGGTGGCACCGACATTACCGGCGCCGACGACGGTCACCCTCCGGCGCTCGCTCACACGGGCACCGCGAGCTTGTCGATGATCGCGTCCGCGACCTCGCTGGTGCCGACAGCCGTCGGATCGTCGCGCGCCGGCTTCATGTCGTACGTCACGCTCCGGCCCTCGGCGATCACAGCCGCGATGGCGCTCTCGAGACTTTCGGCTGCCGAGCGCTCGCCGAGGTGCTGCAGCATCATCACGCCCGAGAGCATCATCGCCATCGGATTGACCTTGTTCTGGCCCGTGTACTTCGGCGCGGAACCGTGGGTCGGCTCGAAGACCGCGGCGTGCGTCCCGAAGTTCGCGCCCGGCGCGAGGCCGAGCCCGCCGATGAGGCCGGCGGCCAGATCGGACACGATGTCGCCGTAGAGATTCGGGAGGACGAGCACGTCGTACTCCTCGGGGCGCTGGACGAGCTGCATGCAGAGGTTGTCCACGATCCGGTCCTCGAACTCGACGTCCGCGTTCTCCTCGGCAACGTCGCGGGCGACGCGGAGGTAGAGCCCGTCGGAGAACTTCATGATGTTCGCCTTGTGGACAGCCGTGACCTTCCGGCGGTCGTTCTTCCGCGCGTAGTCGAAGGCGAACTGAACGATCCGCCGCGTGCCCTCGACGCTGATCGGCTTCACCGAGATTCCCGCGTCCTCTCGCACGCTCGCACCGCGGTCGCGCAGCCAGGCGATCAGGTCGAGCGCGTGCTGCGAGCCCTCCTCGAACTCGATGCCGGCATACAGATCCTCGGTCGCCTCGCGAACGACGACGAGGTCGACGTCCTCGTAGCGCGAGCGGACGCCGCGGTAGCTCTTGCACGGGCGCACCTGGCCGTAGAGGTCGAGCGTCTTCCGCAGCGTGACGTTGACGGAGCGGAAGCCTGTGCCCACCGGCGTCGTGATCGGTCCCTTGAGCGCGACCCCGTTCTGCCTGATCGATGCGAGCACGTGCTCGGGCAGCGGGTTGCCGCCCTGCTGGTCCATGACGTCCGCGCCGGCCTCCTGGACGTCCCAGTCGAAATCGACGCCGGTCGCCTCGAGCACTCGGCGCGTGGCCTCGGTGATCTCGGGGCCGGTTCCGTCGCCCGGAATCAGCGTGACTCGATGCGCCATGCGGCTCGGGATGTTAGCTGGGGAGGCATAACCTCCCCGTTCCTTCCGGGGCCGGGATCGGCCAGGCGTCGATAGGCTTGGCGGCAGATGAGCGAGTTCAAGCCAGGGCTCGAGGGTGTCGTCGCCTTCGAGACGGAGATCGCCGAGCCGGACCGCGAGGGCGGCGCGCTCCGCTATCGCGGGGTCGACATCGAGGAGCTCGTCGGACGCGTCCCGTACGAGAAGGTCTGGGGCCTGCTTGTCGACGAGAGCCTCGAACCGGGCATGCCGGACCCGGACCCGTTCGCGCTCGAGCGCCCGACCGGGAACGCGCCGTCGGATCTGCAGTCGGGGACGGCGGGCCTGTCTGCGAGCTGGGGTCTGAAGAAGCTCGTCGATCTCGACGACCAGGAGGCGCGCGACGATCTCGCCCGCCTCTCTGCGACGATGATGTCGATCGTCGCGCAGTCGGCCAGGGGCATGGGCAAGAAACCCGTCCCCGAAGACCTCGTCGCAGAGGGCGAGACGGCGGCCGAGAAGTTCCTGCTTCGCTGGCGCGGCGAGGCGGATCCGCGTCACGTGAAGGCGATCGACACATACTGGATCTGCACCGCGGAACACGGGCTGAACGCGTCGACGTTCTCCGCGCGGATCGTCGCGTCCACCGGCGCCGACTGCGGAGCCGCGATGTCCGCGGCCGTGGGCGCGCTGTCCGGGCCGCTGCACGGAGGCGCTCCCGCGCGCGTGCTGCCGATGCTCGACGAGGTTGCGCGGCGCGGCGATCCGGAGGCGTACGTGAACGACGTGCTCGCGCGGGGCCAGCGGATCATGGGCTTCGGGCACCGCGTCTACCGCGCCGAGGATCCGCGCGCGCGGCTCCTGAAGCGGACGGCGCGCGAGCTCGGCTCGCCGCGGGTCGCGGTGGCCGAGGAGCTCGAGACCGTCGCGCTCGAGGCCCTACGCCGGAAATCACCGGATCGCGTCCTCGCGACCAACGTCGAGTTCTGGTCGGCGGTCGTCCTCGACGTCGCCGACATCCCGCCCGACCTCACACCGGCGATGTTCGCCTGTGCGCGCGTCGCCGGCTGGTCGGCGCACATCCTCGAGCAGAAGCGCACGGGCCGGCTGATCCGGCCGTCCGCGCGCTACGTCGGGCCGTCGCCTCGTCCTCTCTCCGAGGTCGCGGGCGCGCCCGTCCCGTCTTGACCCTCGCGGAAGCCGCCGCCCAGGCGGACGAGCTGGCGCAGCGCGGGGCCGAGCGGGAGCTCGCCCAGCTTCGGGCGCAGTGGGACGAGGAGATCGAGGCCGCGGCTCGCAGCGCGAGCTACCAGGAGCGGGCGGTTGCGTACCGCGCGATCGGCCAGTTCCGCTTTCGGCAGAAGCTCGAGCTCCTGCGGCGCGGCGTCGAGGACGAAAGCCCTGCCTGTCGGGGGTCGGCGCTGATCTCGCTCGAGCTCCTCTCACGGGACAGCCCGGGGCCGGTCAACGCCGTCCGTCCGCTGCTCCACGCGCTGGTCAACGCGGACCCGAACCTCGCCGTCCGGCGTCTGGCGATTGTCTGCCTGCGCAACGGGTCGCCGCAGCGGGACACGATCGTCCTGCTCAACGGCGTCGCTGACGACGACGATCAGGACGCGCAGCTGCGCGCGACCGCCAGGCGGGTGGCGGCGGGTCTGCGGAAGAAGGCCGGCGCGCGCCGGTAGGCTCGATCAGGTCTGGCAGCCGCAGGTTCGGCTTCGGAACATGCGGCCGCACGCGGCGCAGCGGCGGGGGTTGCGGCGCCACTCGAGCGTGCTCTTCCGAAGCCCCATGAACACCATCATCACGGCGATGCCGGTCGTCGTGAACAGTGCCGTGACGTGAGAACTAAAAAAATCAAGACTCTCCATTGCGGGGGTTTTGTCCCCGCTTGCCCGTCCAGGAAACCTGGGAGCCCTTCGAGCGGCGGCGGGCGTGCGGATGCGCGCGGAAGTAGGCCTCGCGGCGCCTACGGTCGCTGACGTGGGTGTAAAGCTCGGTCGTGGAGAGGTCTGCGTGCCCGAGCAGCTCCTGGACGGAGCGAAGATCGGCGCCTCCTTCCAGCAGGTGCGTGGCGAAGGAGTGCCGGAGGAGGTGGGGGTGGATGCGCGGTGGCTCCAGCCCGGCCCGCGCTGCCAGGCGCCGGAGGATCAGGAACGCGCCGGCGCGCGTGAGCGGCCCCCCTTGCGCGTTGAGGAAGAGCTCCGGGCGCCTGCCTCGGTCGAGGAACGGCCGTCCTCGCGCCAGGTACCGGCGAAGCGCGTCCGCCGACGGCCGTCCGAGCGGGACGACGCGCTCTTTGCCGCCCTTGCCGGTGCAACGAACGAAGCGGCCGTCGAGATCGACGGCGGTGCGCTCGAGCCCGACCGCCTCGCTGACGCGGAGGCCCGCGCCGTAGAGGAGCTCGGCGAGCGCCCGATCGCGGAGCGAGCGCGGCTCGGTTCCGGAGGCCGCCTCCACGAGGCGCTCGGCCTCGGCGGGTGAGAGCGTCCGCGGCAGGTGCCGGACGCGGCGCGGCAGTTGCACCTGGCTCGCCGGGTTGTCGGTGCGCGCGCCCACGAGTACGAGGTGGCGGAAGAGCGCCCGCACGGACGCGATTCGCCGTGCAACGGTCGCCGGGGAGCGGCCCGCCCCTCGCAACTCCGCGAGATAGCGCTGGAGCTCCTCGGTCGTGACGGTGGCGGGCGAGCGGCCGAGCCAGGTGGCGAGCGCGCCGAGGTCGCGGCGATAGGCGTCGACCGTCCGGGGCGAGCGCTGCGCCGCGAGCAGCGTCAGGAAGCCTTCCAGCTCCGGATCGGCCGGCGGACGCATGGGCAGTCCACATTCGCGGTGGCGACCCGGTTGCCTGCCCGCGACGAGTTACACGCGCCGAAACGATATGGCGCACGGGCGCGCCGCCTGGACGCGAATGGTCGCCACGAGCGCTTGCCCTGTCGCGAGGCTGAAGGCGCGTCCGCAACGGTCGGTCGGCGGGTCGAGCACCGAGCAGTTGCCGTCACACGGGCGCACCCAGCTGCGTAGGCGGTAGTGGCCGCTCCCGAGCGGGAGCACGACGCGCTTGTCCACTCGCTTCGTGATGAGCACCCGGCCATGGCGGTCGGAGACCGAGACGTATGTCAGCGCGCCCTCGATGTAGACGCCGCCCGTCGTCACAATCTTCGTGCGGATCACGAGCGCCGTTCGCGATTGCGAGCCGGTCGCGCCGGACGGGAGAGCCAGCCCGGCAGCTGCGACGACCACGATCAGGACCCTTCGCATCGAGGAACTACGCCGCCGTGCGCACGATCGTCACACGCCGTCAGAACTGGCCTTCGCCTCAGAAGGCCTTGATGGCCGGAGGCCCGCCGGCCGCAGGCCAGCTCCTGTCGCCTTCGGCTCGGTCGCTCCAAGTTGACCGCGCCGATTGGCCTTCAGAGACGCGGCATGTCTGCATAAGTAGTCAAGTTCGGCCGGGGAGGGTTAGCCCTCCCTGGCCGAACTGTCCCCCATGCGCACTAGGCGCGTGGGTGCGCCCGATCGTAGGCGCGCCGGAGACGCCGCGCGTCGACGTGGCTGTAGACCTGTGTCGTCGACAGCGAGCTGTGGCCGAGGAGCTCCTGGATCGTCCTCAGGTCGGCGCCTCCTTCCAGCAGGTGCGTGGCGAAGGCGTGGCGCAACCGGTGCGGGTGCGGGAAGAGACGCCGGAGGGCGCTCGTGTCGAGCCGGTTCCCGCGGACGGAGGTGAAGAGGGCTGGCTGCTGCCCGTGGGCGAGCGAGGGACGGGCCTCCCGCAGGTAGCGGCCGAGCCAGTACGCGGCCTCCTCGCCGAGCGGCACGACGCGCTCCTTGCCTCCCTTGCCGGCCACATGGACGGTCTCCTGCTCGAAGTCGACGTCGCTGATGTCGAGCTGGACGAGCTCGCGGCTGCGGAGCCCCGCCGAGTAGAGGAGCTCCGCGAGGGCGCGATTCCGGAGTGTGAGCGGCGAGTCCGTGGGGAAGCGCTCGAGCGATGCCTCGACGTCGGCCTGTTTCGGCACGTCGGGGAGGCGTCGTGGCCGCCGGGGCGCGAGCGAGATGTCGGGCACCCGGCCGGGACCAAGGCTGATTCTGAGGAAGGACCGGACGGCGGCGAGCTTGCGTGCAACCGTTGCCGGCGCGAGCCGACGCGGGTTCCGCCCCGGCCGCGAGCTTCCGAGCTCGGCCGCGTAGTCGGTCAGGACGCGGACGTCGACGTCCTCGAGGGCGGTGCCGTGAGCACGCAACCACGACGTGAACTCTTCGACGTCGACCCGGTACGCCCGCCGCGTCGCGTCCGAGAGCCCGGGGCTGTCGAGGAAGCGGCGGAGCGACGTGCGAGCGTCCACGTCGTGGAAGTTTCGCCACCGACGCGCGGTGGCCTGCTCGCGCTACAGCTTTCGCGAGAACCAGTCGAGGATGATCTCGAAGCGCTGCGCGCGGTGGGCGGGCGACCCGCTGCGGCTGAGCTCGTGCCCCTCGCCGTGCGGAAAGCGCACGAACTCGACGTCGCGCTTCAGCAGCCGTAGGGTCGTGAAGAGCTGCTCCGCCTGCTCGACCGGGCAGCGGAGGTCGTCCTCGGAGTGGAGGATCAAAAGCGGCGTCGTCATCGCCTCGGCGTACGTCGCCGGCGAAAGGCGGAGATACGTGTCGAGGTCCTCCCAGACGAACGAGCCGAAGTAGCCCTTGAACGTGAACCCCTGGTCGCTCGAGCCGTGGAACGAGACCAGGTGGTTGACCGCGCGTTCGGACACGGCGGCGCCAAAGCGGTCGGTGTGGCCGATGATCCAAGACGTCATGTAACCGCCGTAGGAGCCGCCGAGAACGCCGAGCCGATCCGGGTCGCAGAAGTCGAACCGGCGAAGCGCTTCGTCAGTGACGGCCATGAGGTCCTCGTAGTCCACCGACCCCCAGCCGTCACGGCCCCGGATCGCGCGGCCCCACTCCTCGGTCGAGCCGGAGGCGCCCCGGGGGTTCGAGTAGACAACGGCGTAGCCGGCCGCCGCGTAGACCTGGAACTCGTCGAAGAAGTGGTTCCCGTACTGCGTGAAGGGGCCGCCGTGGATGTTGAGCAGTACCGGGTACCGCTTCCCCGCTTCCGCCCCTACGGGCCGCATGATCCAGGCGTCCACCTCGGTTCCGTCCGGTGGCGTAGCCGTGAAGGCTTCGGGCTCCACGAGCTCGCGGGCGCGCCGGAACGTCTCGCCCACGGACGTCAGGCGCCGATCGCCGCGGTACAGCTCCGTCAGCGAGGTCGGCGTCGAGACGGTGTGAACGACAACCCCGGCGGCGGCATCCCAGTCGATCACCTCGAAGTCGCCGCCGACGATGACCTCCGGCGGTGCCGAGCCGGCGCCCGGCACGCGGTAGAGCGGCCAGTTGCCGTGGTCCTCGGCGGTGAAGACGAGCGAGTCGCCGTCCCACGCCGGCCCGCGCGGCAGCGGATAGGTGCTGCAGTTGCGGTCGAGAGCGGCCGTCAGGATCCGTGGCTCCCCGCCCGCGGCCGGGACGACGGCGATCTGCGCGTGGCGCGGGTCGTCGTAGATGCCGGGCGTATAGCGGAAGGCAACCCGCGAGCCGTCGGGCGACCAGGCGGGGACCTCGCAGTAGCCGTTCGCCGTCGTCAGGCGCTCAAGCTCTCCGCCGTCGGGCCCGACGACGTAGATATCCGAGGAGATCCGGAGATCCCAGTCCTCGTCGCGCGAGGAGACGAACGCGATCAGCGCGCCGTCCGGCGACCAGGCGGGCGCGCTGTCCTCGTAATCGCCCGATGTGAGCTGCGCGGGTCGCGCCGAGCCGTCGGCGGGCACGACGAAGACGTGCGATCGGCGGTCGCCGGTCCAGCCCTCGTTGTCGAGCTTGTACTGGATCCGAGTGAAGTGGTGGGGACGCCGGCGGCCCTCGTCCTGCTCCGGGGCGATCTCGTCTCCGACGCGGGTCGTGAACACGAGTCGGTCACCCGTGGGCGACCAGTCGGGGGACCGCACGTCCTCCGGCAGGTTCGTGAGGCGGAGCGACTCGCCGCCCCCGGCCGCGACCACGTAGAGCTGGCGCGGTCCGCCCGCGCGATCCGAGACGAAGGCGAGACGGTGACCGTCCGGCGACCAGCGAGGCTGGTTGTCGACGCTCTCGCCCGCCGTGAGATTTCTCGGCGGCTGCGAGCCGTCGACCGGCACCACGAAGATCGCGCTCCGGTAACGGTTCCGTTCGCGGTCGAGCGTCGTCACGCAGTACGCGACGAGGGCCCCGTCCGGCGACAGCCTCGGGTCGGACACCCAGGCGAGCTCGAAGACGTCGTCGGGCGTCATCCCGGCCACGACGCGAAGGATATGGCTGTCGTTCCGGCGAGAGACATCCGGTCACATCCCGCATCGACTACCGCAAGACGCTCGCGCAGGTCATCGCGCGCAACAGCTCCGCCACGCCGGCGGCGAACGTCTTCAAGGCCGGCTAGCGAATGCCGTCGGAGGTCGGGGGCCGCCGGGCGACCGGCCCCCTCGCCCCGTCCTCGAGACACGGCCCAGGCCGATGCCGGCCGACCACGCCGAACGCCGGGGGTTACGTAGGATATGAAGGTTGGGCCGACGAAGAACCTTCGTCGGCCGCGTCCCTTTTCTCGGCTTCCGACGACAGGGGAGACTCCGATATGGCGATCACCGAGCTGCAAGACGCTGACCTGGGAGACGACGGCCTCGACCCCACCGGGGAGGTGTTCTGGCACCCGACGACCGCTCAGCTGTACCTGCACGCGCTTCGGCGCGGCGATGCCCTGCTCGCCGAGGGCGGGCCGCTCGTCGTCGACACCGGGGTGCATACCGGGCGTTCGCCGAAGGACAAGTTCATCGTTCAGGAGCCGGGCTCCGAGGGGCGCATCTGGTGGTGCGAGGTGAACAAGCCGATCGCCGATGATCGGTTCGACGCCCTGCGCGAGAAGATCGTGGGCTACCTCGACGGGCACGATCTCTACGTCGTCGACGCCTTCGCCGGCGCGGATCCGGAGCACCGCCTCTCGCTGCGCGTGATCACGGACAGCCCCTGGCACGCGCTGTTTGCGAAGACGCTCTTCCTCGACCCGACCGGGGACGAACTCGCGGACTTCGAGCCCGAGGCGCTCATCCTCCACGCGCCCGCGGTCGCGGCCGATCCGGCGAGCGACGGCACGCGGAGCGGAACCTTCGTCGTCTGGCACCCGAGCCGCGCAGAGGTGCTGATCGGCGGCACGTACTACGCCGGCGAGATCAAAAAGTCGGTGTTCACGCTCATGAACGACCGGCTTCCGCTCGACGGCGTGTTCCCCATGCATTGCTCGGCGAACGTCGACGATCGCGGCCGCGTCGCGCTCTTCTTCGGCCTTTCCGGGACGGGGAAGACCACGCTGTCCGCGGACCCCGAGCGGCGTCTGATCGGTGACGACGAGCACGGGTGGAGCGAGAGCGGGATCTTCAACCTCGAGGGCGGCTGCTACGCGAAGGTGATCCGGCTCTCCGAGGAGGCAGAGCCGCAGATCTACGCGACGACACGAGCGTTCGGCACGGTACTCGAGAACGTCGTGGTCGACGAGCGCGGCGTGCTAGACCTCGACGACCCGTCGAAGACCGAGAACACCCGCGGCGCCTACAAGCTCGAGCAGATCGCGAACGCACTTCCGGAGAAGCGCGCCGGGCACCCGTCCGCGATCGTCATGCTCACGGCCGACGCCTTCGGGATCCTGCCTCCGATCGCGCGCCTGACGCGCGACCAGGCGATGTTCTACTTCCTCGCCGGCTACACGGCGAAGGTCGCCGGCACCGAGATCGGCGTCACCGAGCCGCAGGCGACGTTCTCCGCCTGCTTCGGCGCCCCGTTCCTGCCGCTCGCGCCGACGACGTACGCACGCATGCTCGGCGAGAAGCTCGACGCGCATCCCGGCGTGCAGGTCTGGCTCGTGAACACCGGCTGGACCGGCGGGCCGTTCGGCGAAGGACACCGGATGCCGATCGGCGCCACGCGCGCGATCCTGCGCGCGGCGCTCGACGACCGGCTCGACGATGCCGAGTACCGCGTCGATCCCGTCTTCGGCTTCGAGGTGCCGGTGTCGGCGCCGGGCGTGGACTCGGCGCTGCTGGACCCGCGCTCGACGTGGAGCGATCCCGACCGTTACGACCGGAAGGCGCGCGAGCTGGCGCGGATGTTCCGCGACACGCTCGACAAGTGGGACGGTGCCGGCGAGCTCGCGGCGGCAGGCCCCCGAGTCTGACCCCGAACGCCGCAAGCTCGTGACAGCGCCGCGCCGCTGTCACGGCGGCACGCGGGTCCTTTTGTGTAGCGTCAACTGGTAGTGGAAGCGAAGCACGACGTCCTGGTTGTGGGCGCCGGCTGCGCGGGGATGCGCGCGGCGATCGAGGCCTTCGACGCCGGGGCGGACGTGGCGATCATCTCGAAGATCCATCCCGTCCGGAGCCACTCCGGCGCCGCCGAGGGCGGCATCAACGCCGCGCTCGGAAACGCGTCCGACGACAGCCCCGAGAAGCACGCGTTCGACACCGTGAAGGGCTCGGACTACCTCGGCGACCAGGACGCGATCGAGATCCTGTGCAACGAGGCGCCCGGTGACGTCTACCAGCTCGAGCGCTGGGGGGCGGTGTTCTCACGCACGGAGGAAGGCACGATCGCCCAGCGCCCGTTCGGCGCAGCCGGTGCGCCGCGCACGGCCTATGCCGCGGACATCACGGGCCACGTCCTCATCCACGTGCTCTACGAGCAGATCATGAAGCGGGACATCCGCGTCTACGAGGAGTACTTCGCCTGGAAGCTCGTCGTCGACGACGATCGCTGCCAGGGCGTAATCGCATGGAACATCCTCCACGGCGGCGTCGCCGCGATCGGCGCCAAGACGACGATTCTCTGCACGGGCGGCGCTGGGCGGCTGTATGTCGGCACGACCAACGCCTACGCCTGCACCGGCGACGGCATGGCGCTCGCGCTTCGCGCCGGGGTCGCCCTCGAGGACATGGAGATGATGCAGTTCCACCCGACGACGCTGTCGCCGACGGGCGTGCTGATCACGGAGGGCACCCGCGGCGAGGGCGCCTACCTGCTCAACTCGGAGGGCGACCGCTTCCTGAAGCGCTACGCGCCGAACGCCATGGAGCTTGCGAGCCGCGATGTGATCTCGCGCGCCGAGCAGACCGAGATCGACGAGGGACGCGGCGTCGACGGCAACGTCCTGCTCGACCTCCGACACCTCGGCGCGGAGAAGATCCTCGAGCGCCTGCACGGGACGCGCGAGCTGGCGATGGTCTTCGCCGGCGTCGACCCGATCAACGAGCCGATCCCCGTTCGACCGGGAGCGCACTACCACATGGGCGGCGTCGATACGGATGTCTGGGGCCGCACGTCCCTGGAGGCCCTCTACGCGGCCGGCGAGTGCGCGTGTGTCTCCGTTCACGGCGCCAACCGGCTCGGCGGCAACGCGCTCATGGAGACGATCACCTTCGGCAAGCGCGCCGGTGCGCATGCCGCCGAGTGGGCGCTCACACATACGACCGTGACCGTCCCCGAATCCGCCCAAGCGGACGCCGAACGCGAGCTCAAGGCGCTGCTCGATCGCTCCGAGGGGGAGCGCCCGTGGTCGATCCGCGACCAGCTCGCCCAGACGATGCACGAGAACTTCGGCGTCTTCCGGCGCGAGGACCAGATGCAGCGCCAGGGCGAGATGATCGCCGCGCTGCAGGAGCGCTACGAACACGTCGTGGTGGACGACAAGGGCGATGTCTTCAACAACGACCTCACGCAGGCGCTCGAGCTCGGCTTCTTGCTCGAGCTCGCCGAGTGCATGGTCACGGCCGGTCTCGCGCGCAAAGAGAGTCGCGGCGCACACGCGCGACCGTACGACTACTCGGAGCGAAACGATGACGAGTACCTGAAGCACACCGTGGTGCGCCGGGCCGACGGTGCGATCACGCTCGATTGGAAGCCGGTCGACATCACCAAGTGGCAGCCGATGGAACGGACCTACTGATGGCCGAGACGGGCAACGGCCACTACGCGACGATCGAGGTCGCGCTGAAGATCTGGCGCTACGACTCGTCGACGGGCGAGCGATCGCTCGAGACGTACGAGGTCGACGCGCCCGAGTGGGTGACGCTCCTGGACGTGCTCGACATCGTCAAGGACCGCGTCGACGGGACGCTGGCCTACCGGAAGAGCTGCCGCATGATGATCTGCGGCTCGTGCGGGATGCGGATGGATGGTGCGGCCGTGCTGGCCTGCCGCACGCGGATGGCGCCGATCGTCGAGCGCGGACATGTCCCGGTGATCTCGGCGATGGGGAACCTGCCGATCATCAAGGACCTCGTCGTCGACATGGGGCCGTTCTGGCAAAAGATCCGCGCCGTCAGCCCCTGGCTGGACACCGGCTACGCGCCGCTGCCGGACCGCGAGCACATGGTGGAGCAGGAGGACATGACCCCGATCCACAAGGAGGCGCTCTGCATCATGTGTGGCTGCTGCGTCTCCGAGTGCAACTCAATGGAGGCCGACCCGGACTTTCTCGGGCCGGCGGCCCTTGCCAAGGGGTTCCGCTTCGTGGGCGACCCGCGCGACCACGCCGACGTCGAGCGCCTGAACACGCTCAACGACGAGCACGGGATCTGGGACTGCACCCGGTGCTACTTCTGCAACGAGCGCTGCCCGAAGGGTGTCGATCCGCGCGATGCGATCGCGAAGCTCGGAGCCGAGTCGGTGAAGCAGGGGATCGACCACGACATGGGGGCGAAGCACGCGAAGTGGTTCGTCAAGTCGGCCGAGACGACCGGCTGGCTGCGCGAGACCGAGCTGGTGCCGAAGACGCAGGGCGTCGTCTCGTCCATCAAGCAGATGAAGTTTGCGATGAACCTCGCGCGCCACGGCAAGGTGCCGCTGCCGTTCCCGCCGCACGTCGCCGATCGCGTCGACGAGTCACGGGCGCTGCGGAAGATCACCCAGCAGCAGGATCGGCAAGGCGCGCTCGGACACGTCCAGGGAGAGCGTGCGCTCGCCCGGATCGAGCACACCGACCCGGGCGGTGCCCGCCGCGACGCCCCTGAGGTGACGCCGGGCGAGACGCCCCCGCCGGCCGAGGGATGAAGACACTCGCGTACTACCGCGGCTGTCTGGCGTCGCTGTCCGCGAAGGAGCTCGCCACGTCGACGGAGGCGCTTGCTCCGCAGCTCGGCTTCGACCTGATCGAGCTGGAGTCGGTGACGTGCTGCGGTGCCGGAGACATTCACGAGGCGGAGCCGGACTACTACCTCCACCTGAACGCCCGCATCCTCGCGTATGCGGAGGCGACGGGGTCCGACACGCTGATGACGATCTGCAACGTCTGCACGCTCAACCTGCGTCAGGCGAACTGGGAGCTGAAGAACGACGAGGCGCTCCGGGCGCGCGTGAATACGAATCTCGAATCGGTCGGCGTGCCGGCGTACAGCGGTGGGATCGACGTGAAGCACCTCCTCTGGCTGATCGCCGAGGGCGACGGCTACGAGCGGCTGAAGGAGGTCGCGCACAAGGGGTTGAAGGGGCTCCGGGTGGCGCCGTTCTACGGCTGCCAGATCCTCCGGCCCTCGAAGCTCCTCGGCTTCGAGGATCCGGATCGTCCCTGGACGCTGGAGGCGATCATCGAGGCGTGCGGCGGGGAGGCGGTCGACTATCCCGCGAAGATCAAGTGCTGCGGCTTCCCCATCATCCAGGCGCGCGAGGAGGTTGCGCTCGGCGAGCTCCTGCAGCCGCTGCAGCAGGCGACGGAGGCCGGTGCAGATGCGATGGTGACCCCTTGCCCGCTGTGCCACCTGTCGCTCGACGCCTGGCAGTCGAAGCTCGAGGCCTCGACGGGCCGGCGGTTCCAGATGCCGATCCTTCACCTCTCCCAGCTGATCGGCGTCGCCGCGGGCCTCGAGGAGTCCGAGCTGAACTTCAAGCGCCACGTCGTCTCGGTCAAGCCGGTCGTCGAGCGGCTGACTGTCTGACCGCGCAGCGGTCTGACCGCGCAGCGGTCTGTCCGCGAAGGGGACCGGTGGAAGGGGTCTGGGGAAACCTGGACGTTCCACCGAGGCGACCCGGACCAGAGCGCAAGTTCGAGCCGCGCGAGGCATCTCATCCTGGGAGGGGCACCCATGTGCTGGCGCGGTGAAATTCGGGGCTCACCGCGCCGCACACCCTGGTGGGCGGCCGGCGCGCTCGCGGCGGCCGGCGGCGTGCTGGCCGCCTGGGGCCACTTCGAGGCCGGCTGGGTGCGCCTACGCACGCTGCGAGTGCCGTTGCCGGGGCTTCCCGGTGAGCTGACCGGACTGCGGATCGTCCACCTCTCGGACTTCCACCTCGGCTTTCCGAGCCGCGCCTCGCGCGCGATCGAGCAGGCGGTCGCGTGGGCAGCCGCGCGCGACCCCGATCTTGTCCTCGTGTCGGGGGACCTGCTCTCCCGCCCTCGGGGTGAGGCGGAGCTCCGGCGGCACCTTCGACGGCTACCGCGCTGCTATGCGGTGCTCGGCAACCACGACTTCGCCTCCTCCCGTGACCCCTTCTCGAAGCCCGCTGCCCTCCGCGATCTCTCCCCGGCCGTGCTGCTGGAGGACGCAGCCGAGACGCTCGAGCTGCGCGGCCGGCGCGTCCAGATCGTCGGCGTCGACCCCAGGTCGTACCGCCTCGGCGTGTCGCGGCCACATCGGCGCGCCGATCCCGGCGCCGACCTCCGCATCCTGCTCTGCCACTTTCCGAGCGTGATCGACCGCCTCCCGCCCGGCGCGTTCGACCTCGTCCTGGCCGGCCATCTCCACGCCGGCCAGATCAACCTGCCGCGACCGGGAGGGAAGATTCGGCTGGCGCACCCACGGTGGCGCTACGCCGAGGGCCTGTACCGTCGCCCCGGCGGGACGCTGCACCTGTCGCCTGGCCTGGGAACGACGTTCGTCCCTTTTCGGCTCTTCGCGCGCCCCGAGGCGACCGAGTTGGTGCTCGTTCCCGCGGAGTAGGCTGATGGGGGTGCGCGTCGTGTTCGCATCGGTGCTCGTCGCAGCCGTCATCGCGCCGAGCGCCTCCGCGGCTCGATTCGCCGTCACCGTCACGGGCACCGTGCTCACGATGTGGAGGGAGCACGTCACGTTCGTCCAGAACGGGTGCACGTTCACGACGGACGACGTCGGCGGAAGCAGCTCGCTTGCGTTCGAGGGTAAGCGAGGCGCCGTCGTCTCCGTGACGCGATCACGGGGATTCCGGCTCGGCGGAGCCTCGTTCGGGACGCTTACGGGAACCGTCTGGACACCGATCGCGAGCGGCACCGCCGTCTCTCAGGATTGCGGGCAGGCCATTCACTGGGACGGCGTGCCCTCGGGACACCCGTTCACCGGCCGCGTGGGTCTGACGCGTCCCCGTCGCGGCCAGCTCGCGTTTTCCTACGCAAACGAGCCCGACCCCGCCTTCTGGGGCCCGCCCGAGCTGGGAACGGCCGCCGTCCCGCCGCTCGACCGCGCGATCGGACGCGTCGCCGAGCGCCGGTTCTTCGACAAGCGCGTCAAGCGCATCGTCGTTCGCGCGCAGTACAACGACGACGTGCCGATCGTCGGCGATATCACGGGGTCGCTCATGCGCGACATCCAGTGGAAGGTCACCTTCCGCCGGCTCGGCCGCTGATGCGGCCACACGTCACCGGCCTCACCAGGGCGACGCTCGAGACTGCTCCGACGGTGTGCCGCGGCTGCGTCTGGTGGCAGTCGCGCGGGACCCGCGAGGTGGACAAGCAGCGTTGGATCGGCCGGGCCGAGGAGGAGTGGGGCCCGTGGGGCACGGTGTACTACGACGACGACGGCCGCCTGCTGGGCTCGATGCAGTACGGCCCGTCAGAACTGTTCCCGCGGGCGGAGGAGCTGCCGGCCGGCCCGCCCTCCGACGATGCGGTGCTCGTCACGTGCGCGTACCTCGTCGAGCGCTCGTCCCCATGGGTGCTCCAGTCGCTCTTCCTGGCGGCGATCGGCGAGGCGAAGGACAAGGGCGCCGGCGCTCTCGAAGCGTTCGCGTACGTCTATCCGGAGGCGGAGTCGGCGTACGAGCGCTTCTTCGTTCACCGGACGATCTTCCCGCGCGATTTCCTCGCCGACTTCGGCTTCCGGACGGTCCGGAGCGCCGGCCGCGTCGAGCTCGCGCGCCTCGAGCTCGGCGGGCTGCAGCCGGTCGTCGAAGGACGGCGCGAAAAGGTTCTGCGCGTCGTCAAGGAGGCGTTTCAGCCGGCGCCGCCGGTGCCCCAGCGGCCCTGAGGCGGCTCGACGCGAGTCCAGGCGCGCACCTCTGACCATCCGACGACACTGGCCGCGCTCTCGGCCGCCTCGTCCCTGATTCGCGGGGCCAGCGAGTCGGGATCGAGCTCACCGGGGGCGACGAGTCCCAGTTCCTCCAGCGACGGCAGGACAGTGCGGATGAGACCAGCCATCCGGTCTGCTGCCTCGTGGCTGTTTGCGCCCGCGCCGATGACCGCCGACATCCGCATCGAGGGAGCGGGGAGGCCGGCCGCGGCGAAGATCGACGGCAATCTTCCGCCCACCTGCGTGTCGGCGCCGGTCGCGCGGATCGCCTGGACGAGGAGCTCGCAGCAGCGGTCCCAGATCGCCACCGGCGGCACCGAGCGGGAACCGGTCCAGTCGATTTCGTGGAACGCGACGATCCCCCCGGGCCGAACGCAGGTGAGTAGCCGCGTCAGGGTTTCCGTAGGATCAGGCTGGAACTCGAGGACGTAGCGGCCGATCAACGCGTCGAAGGGCGAGTCGAACGCAGGCTCCGCGAGGTCCAGTTCCTCGAACGACACGTTGCCAACGAGGCCAGCCTCGACCCGTTCGCGTGCCAGGGCAAGCGCTTCCGGAGCGCGGTCGACTCCGACGACCATCCCGTGGTCACCGACCAGCTCCGCTGCGAGGAAGGCGACGTCGCCTCGTCCGGTTCCGACGTCGAGGACTCGCATGCCCGGCGAGATGCCGGCATCGACCAGGAGCGCACGCGTGATCGGCTCGATCACGACTGCCTGGTCTGCGAGCCGCTGCAGCTCGCGCTTCGAGTGCCCGAACACGTACCGGATAGGCGCCTCCCCCGGGTCAGACCGGTCGGCTCAAGCTACTCTCATTGTTGTGGGAACGCGGCCGCTCGCGATCGCTCTCGTCTTCGCATCGGTACTGACGCTCCTGACGGTTGCGCTCGTCGCTCGGGTCGCCGTCGTGACCGGCTACAACAGCCACGTCTTCCTGCTTTGGAACCTCATGCTCGCCTGGGTTCCGCTCGCCTTTGCGCTCGCGCTGGAGTGGCGGCGCCGCCGCGGGCGGGCCGGGGTGACGTCGCTGATCCTCGGCGCCGGCTGGCTGCTCTTCCTTCCGAACGCGCCGTACCTCGTGACCGACATCGTCCACCTCGGGCACAAGAACCCGGTGCTCGGCATCAGGCTCGACCTCACCGCGCTGCTGGTGGCGGCCGCCGCAGGCGTGCTGATCGGCTTTCTGTCACTGGCCCTGGTCCAGCGTTCGATCGGCGAACGTCTCGGGTCGGCGCTCGCATGGGCTCTCGTGGTCGTTGCCCAGGTGCTGACGAGCTTCGGTATCTACCTCGGCCGGATTCTCCGGCTCAACAGCTGGGATCTCCTGACGCGGCCACGGGTGTTGACCGACGCGATCGTTCCTCGCCTCAGCGATCCGCTTGCCCACCCTCACATGCTCGCCGGCATGGCCGCGGTCGCGGTTGGACTGCTCCTCGCGTACGTCGTGTTCTACCGCGCCGCGATGGCACTCGAGCGGCGGCCGGCCGGCTAGCGCGGATCCAGGAGAACGGCTCGGAAGACGATCACGCGGCTGAAGGTCAGCCCGTCGATCTGATAGCCGTAGCAGCCGGGCGCGCGGAGCCGGGTCGTCCCGGCGCGGAAGCCCCATCCCGCTGCGCCGGCCGCCCTTCCCCAGCGTGTGATCTTGAGCTCCGTGGGGGGAACCATCGCGAGCCCGAACCGGAGGTGGTGCACGCCGTCGAGCTGACGCCCGCGGATCAGCACCGGGCCGCGGTAGCTGGGCGACCGCATCCATGGGACCTTCTGGCCGCTCCACTGGCTGCCCGCCAACTCGCTCGTGGCCGGTGGTGGATACGCGAACCGCACAACCGCCTCCGGGCCCGACGGGCCGGAGAAGAATCCGGGATACACGGGACCGGGTCCGAACGCGGCCGTCCCGCTGAACGCCGAAGGAAGCGGGCCCGCCTTCGCCGTCGTCGGACAGGGCGCTCCCGCCGTGATGTGCGGAATGTGCAGCGGCCGGTGCAGCTTCTTCCAGACGCCGGCCCCAGCCGAACCGGCCGGCAGAACGACGACCGCGAGCGCGGCGACGGCGAGAGCCAGCCGGCGCATAGCCCGAGCGTAGCGCTGCCGATCTGCTCCGTCCAACGCCCGAGCCGGGAATCGGGCGGGCGGCCGATGCGCTACACCGCGTCGCGACCTATCCTCGACAGCGTGACGGATCCCGACTTCGAGACGCTGAGCGAGGCGGTGCTCGCCATCTCGGCCGAGCGATCCGTCGACGCGATGCTGCAACGCCTCGTCGAGACGGCGCGCTCGCTCGGCCATGCGCGCTACGCAGCCCTCGGGATCCCCGATGGGGAGGGCGGCTTCGCCGAGTTCATCACCTCCGGCATGACCGAGAAGATGATCGAGGCGATCGGCCCGCTGCCGCGCCAGCATGGCCTGCTCGACGCGATGCTGCACACGCCCGTCTCGGAACGCCTCCCCAACATCCAGGCGGATCCTCGCTTCGGCGGCTGGCCGAGCAAGCACCCGAACATGAAGTCGTTCCTCGGCGTCCCGATCGTCGCGAAGGGAGAGGTGATCGCCGCCTTCTACCTTGCGAACCGGAAAGGCGCCGACGAGTTCACCGCCGACGACCAGGCCCTGATCGAGACCCTTGCCGCGCACGCCGCGATCGCGATCGAGAACACGCGGCTCTACGAGCGCAGCCGTGAGCTCAGCATCGTCGAGGAGCGAAACCGGCTCGCGCGCGAGCTGCACGACTCCGTCACCCAGACGCTGTTCAGCCTCTCGCTGACCGCCGAGTCCGCCGTCACGCTCGCGGACTCGAATCCGGCGCTCGCGAAGGAGCAGATCCTGTCCGTCCGGCACCTGGCGACCGAGGCGCTCCAGGAGATGCGCTCGCTGATCTTCGAGCTGCGGCCTGCCGAGCTCGAGGCGGAGGGGCTCGTCGGAACGCTGCGGAAGCGGGTCGACGTGCTCCGTCGTGTCTACCGCAAGGAGATCGAGCTCGATGTCCGCGCCGAGCGCCGGCTCGACGCGGAGACCGAGAAGGAGCTCTTCCGCATCGTCCAGGAGGCGCTTCACAACGCCCTCAGGCACTCGCAGGCCGACCGGCTCGCCGTCGAGCTCTCCATGCCCGACGGCAAGGTTCTCGCCGTCGTTCGCGACAACGGCATCGGGTTCGATCCCAACGCTGCGCGCCTGCGCTCGCGCCGGCTGGGTCTGACGTCGATGCAGGAGCGTGCCGAGGAGCTCGGCGCCCGCCTGGACATCCGCTCGTGCCCGGGAGAGGGAACCGAGGTGCATTTGGAGCTACCCGTTGCCTGAAGCTCCTGTCGCCTTCGGCTCGGTCGCTTTAAGTTGACACGCATGCAACCCGCAGCTCAGCCGATCGGAGACCTCCGTGCCTGAAGCTGTCAGGGTGGTGATCGTTGACGACCACGCCGTCGTCCGCCAGGGACTGCGCCTCTTCCTCGACCTGCAGCCGGATCTAACCGTCGTCGGGGAGGCGTCCGACGGCGCCGAGGCCGTCGAGCAGGTCAAGGCCTTGCGTCCGGATCTCGTCCTCATGGACCTCTCGATGCCGGGCACCGACGGGGTTCAGGCAACGCGGGCGGTTCGAACCGAGCTGCCTGAGACGAAGGTGCTGGTGCTGACCAGCTTCACGGACGACGAGCAGGTGGTCGCGGCACTCCAGGCCGGGGCCGCCGGATACCTCCTCAAGGACTCACGCCCGGAGGAGGTTGCCGACGCGGTTCGCAGCGTGAGCCGCGGAGACCCGTTCCTCGACGGTGAGGCGCTCCGTTCCCTCGTGCGAGGCCTCGCGGAGTCGAGACGCCCGCCCGAAGGGACGGTGACGATCCTGTTCACAGACGTGGAGCGCTCGACCGAGCTGATCGAACGGCTCGGCGACGAGCGCGAGCGGGCCGTCATGCGCGAGCACGACGCGATCATCCGTGAAGCCGTGAAGCGGCACGGTGGCACCGAGGTCAAGCACCTCGGGGACGGTCTGATGGCCGCGTTCTCGAGTGCGCGCCGCGCCGTCCGCGCCGCTGTGGCGATCCAGGAGGCGTTCGCGGAGCGGAACCGCGCCCATCCGGCGACGCCAATCCTCGTTCGCATCGGGCTCAATACCGGCGACGCCATCGCCGAGGACGGCGACTACTTCGGGTCCGTGGTCGTGGTAGCACGGCGGATCGCCGAGGCCGCCCGCGGCGGCGAGATCCTCGTCTCCAGCATCACGCGAGAGCTGATCGGGCGAAGTGCCGTCGCGTTCGTCGACCGCGGCGAGTTTCGCCTCAAAGGCCTGAACGACAACTACCGGCTGTACGAGTGCCCGATCCAATTACTGTCCTGATCGCCGACGACCACCCGGTGGTTCGGCAGGGGTTGCGGACGTTTCTCGACCTGCAAGACGACCTGGACGTCGTCGGCGAGGTCGAAGATGGTGAGGCGGCCGTGGCCGCCGCGGCCGAGCTCGTTCCGGACGTCGTCGTCATGGACGTCGTCATGCCGAAGCTCGACGGCATCGAGGCGATTCGGCGCATTCGTGACCAGAGCCCTGCGACCCGCGTCTTGATCCTCACAAGTTTTCTCGACGACGAGAAGGTCTTCCCCGCCGTGAAGGCGGGCGCGGCCGGCTACCTGCTGAAGGACGTCGAGCCGGCGGAGCTCGCGAACGCAATCCGTACCGTGAAGGGTGGGGAGGCGCTCCTGCATCCGACCGTGGCGGCGAAGGTCATGCAGGAGGTCGCCGACCGCGACCGATCACCCGTCGCCGAGCTGACGGGGCGCGAGCTCGACGTGCTCCGCCTGCTCGCCCGCGGGCTCGCCAACAAGGCGATCGCCCTCGAGCTCCACGTCTCCGAGAAGACCGTGAAGACGCACGTGAGCAACATCCTGGCCAAGCTTCACCTCGCCGATCGCACCCAGGCGGCGCTGTACGCAGTCCGCGAACGGATCGTGGAGTAGGCGTAGGACGAATTGCCCGGCGAGAGTCAGACCAACGACCGAGGCACCCGGGCGCGAGCGCTTCTATCGTCCCGGGCGTGACGCGCCGCTGCTACCTCGACTATGCCTGTGCGCCGCCCGCAACGCCGGCTCGAGTCGTTCGGAGGTTCTGGTGGCAGGCGGCGTAGCCGAGCGCGAGGGGCTCGTCCACGCGGCGAGCCTGCAGCGCCTGCGCGAGTCCGGGCGGCTCGTCACCGCGGTCGCGGGTCATACCGTGGCGCTCTTCCTCGACGGGAACGACGTTCGCGCGGTCGACAACCGGTGCCCGCACATGGGCTTCCCGCTCCACCGGGGGACGTGCAGCGACGGGATCCTCACCTGCCACTGGCACCACGCCCGCTTCGATCTCGAGACCGGAGGCACCTTCGACCCCTGGGCCGACGACCTGCGCACGTTCCCTGTCGAGATCGCCGACGGCGAGATCTTCGTCGATCCGAGGCCGCAGCACGACGTCGAGGAGCACCAGCGTCGGCGTCTGCGCGAAGGTCTCGAGCGCGACCTGCCACTCGTCCTCGCCAAGGGCGTGCTGATCGTCGAGGCTCGCGAGGCGCTCCGGATCGGGATCGAGTTCGGAACTCGCTACCGCCGCGACGGCTGGGGGCGGGGGCTCACGATCCTGGCTTGCATGGGCAACCTGCTTCCTCGGCTCGAGCGGGAGGACGTTCCGCGCGCCGTCTACCACGCGCTCGCCGCGGTGGCCGAGGAGTCGGCGGCGGAGCCGGCGCGGTTTCCTGTGCTGCCGCTGCCGGACTCCGATGCTTCAGCCGAGACGCTCACGCGCTGGTTCCGGCGCTTCGTCGAAGTTCGCGACGCAGACGGCGCCGAGCGCTGCATCGTGTCGGCCGTCCGCGCCGGAGCTTCGAAGCAGGAGCTCGCGCGGATGCTCTTCGCCGCTGCAACGGACCACCGCTACCTGGAGGGCGGCCATGTCCTTGACTTCACCAACAAGACGCTCGAGGCGCTTGACGTCGCCGGCTGGGACCTTG
>JBKPNC010000102.1:0-14115 GCA_046732435.1 Actinomycetota bacterium | reverse complement strand
CTACTACACACTCACGTGTGCAAAAAAGACTCTCGTCTACAAGAGGGCGCCGTGCGCCGGCCCGGGCCTGGTGAAGTGTCTGGGTTGTGCAGGTCTCCACTACGGGAGCCTCAAAGGCTCGGGAGTCACGCTCGGCAACTTCGGTTTCGCCGCGGCGGAGCGTCGGGCAGTCGACCTATTTCTACCGGTGAGCTTGGCCACCGGAAGGGGAAATGGCTTGAACCAAGCAAATGTCCCTTTCGAGGTGATTCCGAACTTCCTGCCGCGACGGGGCCGCCTGACGCAGGAAGATTGGTCACGGCTGGACCAGCTCCCGACTGAGGAGTTCCTGCTCTTTGTCGGAGATCTACGCCAGGAGAAGGGCATCCACGTCCTGCTTGCTGCCTACCGCGCGCTGAGCGACGTGCCGCCGCTCGTCCTGATCACAAAGACATCGCCGCAGTCTCAGGAGCGCTTCCCGCCGGGCGTGCTCGTTAGGCGTGACTGGCCGAACCAAGTCGTCCGGGAGGCGCAGCGCCGCGCGCTCGCGTTAATTGCTCCCTCGATTTGGCCAGAGCCGTTCGGCATGGTCGTGCTCGAGGCGCTCGCTTCAGGAACGCCCGTGGTCGCGTCGGCGCTAGGCGGACTCCCGGATCTCGTCATGGACGACGTAAACGGGCTTCTTGTGACGCCAGGCGATGCAGAGTCCCTCAGTCATGCGCTTCGTAGGATCGTGGACGACGGCGGCCTACGGCGCGGGCTTGCCACCGAGGCGGCTCGCGCTGCGGCGCGATTCTCTGAAGCCGCAATCGTGCCGCGCTTCGAACGGGCCTACGAACTGGCTCTACGAGCCGCAACCTAGCGTCGACGCCTTCCGGGCGAAGCACGCTCAAGAGTCAGAATCGAGCCTCCTCACTGCAGCCAAGATGACGGGCCATCACGCAGCGCTGCGAGTGTCCTCAGTCCATCCGCGCGCACACGCTGCGGGCGCCGGGCGAACGCGCGCCGCAAGGTAGCCTACGGTCGTCGCTGAGAGGCCGGCCACTAGCACGGAGGCGCGAGCGAGATGTGCGGGGTCGCGCGCAAGCCCAAACGCTCGTAGTTCCCTGACAAACGCGGCGGGGAGCGTACGCGCCGTGTAGCGACGCTCGCTGGAAAGGCCGTCCGCACTGCCGACGAGCCACGAGAGGACAGCCTTCGATCCCCCTTCGAAGAAGCAACGTGAGAGGAAGCGGCCAAGCGCCGCCTTATCAGGAGGCACGCTATGGAGCACGCTCGCGTCCGGGACGTAGATCAGCTTCTTGTCCGGCCAGCGCTGGTGTATCCGTATACACAGATCCGTCTCGTCGCATCCGTAACCGAGCCGGAACCGGTCGATCGCCTCGAGGACATCCCGCCGAAAGGACATATTGCAGCCAATCAAGTTGCGGACCTCCGCGCGGGCCGAGGGCATCCCGGAATGTGTGCAACCAATCACCCACGCGAACTCGTCGGGGAACCACGACGGCCGCTGGGATTCCCAGCTGGGCTGAATCGACCCGCCAACTCCAGCAACCGCTGGGTCTTCGTACTCCACCGCCAGGGTCTCGAGCCATCTCCCATCAGCAACCGCGTCATCGTCGAGGAACGCAACGACTGAAGCGTCCGTGAAACGGAGGCCGGTGTTCCGGCCGCCGCCAAGTCCAGGCGCCTCCACGTTTCCAACGACACGGACGCCTTCCAACTCGGCGTCGGCCATTTGTTCCAAAGCGGCATTGTGGTCGATGACGACGATTACTTCCCGCGCGGGCAGCGTCTGCCTCAACACGGAGCCCACCGCGTCGCGGAGCCGCGGCCAGCGACTCGTGTCGTGCGCACAGATCACGACCGCGAGGTCCACGAGTCAACCTCCCTCGACCACTGCGGCCTGCGCAAGCTCAATGCCCTCGAGGGTGCCAATATCGATGACGGGCCGAGCGAGTCGGTGGACGTAAAGCGCCTCGCCACGAGCAAGCGCAGCCGGAAACACATCATGACCGAAGTCCAATTCAATGCGCCGCGGAAGGGGATCGACGAAGGTGGTGTCGAGGATGTAGAGCCCTGAATTGATCAAAACAGGTCCATTGGCCGTGCCTTGCTTCTCGAGAAAGGCAGTCGCGCGGCCGTTGCCGTCGGCCGTAACGACGCCCTTACCCTCCGCGGAAGCGGCCTCGTGGACGGCCAGCGTAGCTGCCGCTTGCGCGTCCTCGTGTGTTCGAACGAGCGGTTCGAGCGGGTCGTCAAAAACGACGTCTCCGTAGATGACGATGAACGGCCCGGGTTCGAGGTACTCGAGCGCGTTCCTGACCCCTCCGGCCGTGCCGAGCAGCGTCTCCTCGACCAGGCAAACCGTCTCCAGTCCTCCCCGATAGCCTGCGATGAAGGTCTCGATCTGCTCTGACTGGTGGTGCGCGTTGACGACCACCCGATGAATCCCCTCGCTCTCGAGCCACGCGAGGTGACGCGCGAGAAGCGGCTGGCCACCGAGCTCGATCAGCACCTTGGGCAAGCGGCTCCCCAGCTCGCCGAGACGCGTGCCACGTCCGGCTGCAAGGACCATGGCGTTCACTGCGCGAACCCGGGGGTATCGTGCGTCACTCTGCGTGTCGCCCTACGGCGGCGTCAACGCCGCCCCGACGCAGTCCCCGATTCGTGGACTGGTCGAGACGTCCGTCGGTCGCGATGATCCTCTCGGCAACCCCCGGGAGCGTCGGAGCGACAATGTCCGCGGCAGTTTGGTCGTGCGACGCGACCCGAGCCGTCCGGCAGCCGGCAGCATGGCCAGCGGCAACATCGCTCTCCATGTCGCCGACCATCCAGGAGCGCGCCAGGTTGAGACCGAGTTCCCTCCCGAGTGACAACAGCATCCCCGGCCGCGGTTTCCGGCAGTCGCAGTTGTCACCGATGTCGTGAAAGCAGTAACGGAAACCCTCGAAGTGGGCGCCGTACGGGGCGAGCTCGCGCTGCATTCGCACCTCGAGGCCGCGGAATATAGCCGGGTTGACGAGGCCTCGTGCGACACCTCTCTGGTTGGAAACGACCGCCAGCACGTATTCAGCATGCGCGAGGCGGGCGAGCGCGTCGCGTGCACCGGGAACCCAGACGAACTCGTCGATGGAACCGAGGTACTCGTGGGCCGGCGGACGAAGATTCAACGTCCCGTCGCGGTCGAGGAAAACAGCCGGTCTCAAACCACCCACGGGTGTTCGTCCTCCAAGCGGCCCTGGAAGTAGTCGACCATGATGTGATTGATCACGAGGTGGACATCCTCGATCACGCCGTACTTATCCGACGGCACGACGATCGCGAGATCAACGATGCGAGCCGCCTCCCCGCCGTCGAAGCCGAGGACGCCGGCGACCTCGGCCGATCTCGACTGCGCGTAACGGATCGCGTTGACGACGTTCGGCGAGTTGCCGCTGCCCGAGACCACAATGAGGAGATCCCCGGCCCGGACGAGGCTCTTGAGCTGCTCGCTGAAGACGTGCTCGTAGCCCAGGTCGTTCGCAAGCGCCGTTAGCAGCGCCGCGTTGTCGTTGAGGCTCAGTACACGGAAGCGAGGCATGTTCGGGCCGATGGTGTTCTTGGCGATGTCGGCAGCCATGTGGCTTGCGGTCGACGCGCTCCCGCCGTTCCCGAGCGTGAACACCTGCTTTTCGTTGCGGTACGCGCGGTAGAGCATCTCGCCGAGAGCGGTGAGGCGGTCTTGCGGAAGGCCGTCGATCGCAGAGCGCAGCCGCTCGAGGTATGCGTTGACGTTCTCCATCAAGCCTCGCTTGGTCCCAAATAGGCGATGTGGGTTCCGCGAGCCGCCAACCGGATTGGTACCTCGCGAAGCCCCGGGAGCGCGGCGCGCAACGAGCCGTGACGCTCGGGCGGCGCCACCACGAGAAAGAATCCCCCGGCGCCAGCGCCAAGGAGCTTCGCGCCGAGAGCGCCTGCAGCCCGAGCACGCTCGTACCAGGCGTCGACCTCCCCGTCGCTGACATTACCGGCGAGCTGCCGCTTCAGCTTCCAGTTCTCATCGAGCAGGTGGCCGACGGCCGAGGCGCCGTCAGTCGGGAGTCGCGCTCGCAGCTCGTATGCAAGGTCGCGCATCCGCTCGAGACTCGCGATCGCGCGTCCGTCCTCGATTGCCTGCTTCTGTTGCCCGAGGATGTCTTCGGCCGCCCGCTCGCGTCCTGTGTAGAAGAGGAGAAGCGAACGCTGGAGGCGCTTGACGGTCTCTGGCGGGCACACGAGCGGCTCCACCCGCACGCCTTCCCCCCGCGGAAGGAACTCGATCAAGTTGAGCCCTCCGACGGCTGCCGCGTACTGGTCCTGGCGCCCAATCGGCTTCCCGAGGACCTCGATCTCGATTCTCGCTGCCTCCTCAGCGATCTCGAAGGGCGGCTTGTACACGCCCTGGAAGGCATAGAGCGCGTTCAGCAACCCGACGGTCACCGTGCTCGACGAGCCGAGGCCGGTGCCGCGCGAAGGAACATCGGCGAGGGTGACGATGTCGACGCCGCGCGGGACGCCAGTCAAGCGCATCGCCTCGCGCACGAGCTCGTGCTCGACGGCGGACGCACTCTCCACGATCTCTGTGCGGGAGTAGCTGACGCGGACGTCGCCTTCGAACCGCCGCGACACGATCACGTGGATCCACTTGTCGATCGTCGTCGAGAGGACGGCGCCCCCGTGCTCCTTGTAGAACGAGGGCAGGTCAGTTCCGCCGCCGACGAAGCTGATTCGCAACGGCGTACGCGAGATGATCATGTTGCGCGGCGGCCGCGAGCTCCCGACTCCGTCTTCATCCGTCCCCTTTCCGCAGTGTTTCTCGCTCAGACCCCTGATTATGGCGGAGCGGGACCAAGGGGCGGTCGGGCGGCACGGATGCCACTTTCGTGCGGGACAAGCGCAGGCGCCGCTGTCACCCGCTCGGTGGACATGATGCGAGGGAACCTGCCACTCTGCGAGTAGGTGGGGCCGTACCGAGCGGTGGGCGCCTTGCGCCGACGGGCGCAGACGGCGCCCGTGACTGTAGCCTTCCCGCCCCAGGAGCGGATGCAAAACGCGGTCATCGTCACCGGAGGAGCCGGGTTCATCGGGTCGCACGTCGCCGACGCGCTGCTCGGTCAGGGTCGCATTGTCGTCGTGATCGACGACCTGTCGTCCGGGCGACCCGAGCTCGTCCCCGCCGATGCGACCCTCGAGGTCGCCGACATCGCTGACGCTCACGCGTTCGACCGCATCGTTGATGCGTCGCGTCCGAGTGCGATCTTCCACCTCGCCGCGCAGTCGAGCGTAACCGTGTCCGTCTCCGATCCGCATCGAGATTGCATCGTGAACGTCGTCGGCACGCTGAACGTCGTCGAGGCGGCGAAGCGCCACCGCATCCCCGTGGTCTTCAGCTCGACGGGCGGCGCGCTCTACGGCAACGATGCGACCAGGCCGACGTCGGAAGACGCACCCCCTGCACCTGCTTCGCCGTACGGCGCCTCCAAGTGGGCCGGCGAGGCGTACGTGCGCACCTGGAGCCAAGCCGACCGGCTTCCACACGCCGTCTGCCGGCTCGGGAACGTCTACGGCCCACGCCAGAGTCCGCACGGGGAGGCGGGCGTGGTTTCCATCTTCTCGTACCGGCTCTGGATGGACGAGAAGCCCGTCGTCTACGGATACGGCCGGCCAACTCGCGACTACATCCACGTACATGACGTCGTTGGCGCCATGCTCCTCGCCGAAGGAAAAGCGGGCGTCTTCAACGTAGCGACCGCTCGCGAGAGCGACGTGATGACGATCCTTCGCGCGCTCGAGCAGGTAGCTGGAAAACCGGTGCGGCCGTTGCTGGAGCCCCTGAGAGCGGGTGAGCTCGAGCGGAGCAGCCTCGATCCGAGTCGCGCGAAGCGCATCCTCGGGTGGTCGCCGACAATCGAACTCGAAGACGGCCTGCGGCAGACTTACGCTGCGCTGGTCGCCGAGTTCGAGCAGCGCGGCGCACCCAATGGCTGACGTCAAGGCGGAGGGGTCACAGGGGCGTCAGCTGCTGACGTTGGTGGCGCGGCCAGGCTTTTCCTTCACGTCGCCCCGCTGCTACCGCGTCACGTGCGGCCGCGGGGCGGACCGGCGTTCGTTCGCGAGTACGCATCTCTCGGCGCGACGCCCCACTGAGGAAGACCTTTGAGCTGGCAGTTTGTCATCACAGGGCTTTTCATCGGGACGCTGGTCGGGATGACCGGTATGGGCGGCGGTTCGCTCATGACCCCCATTCTCGTTATCCTCTTCAACTTCCAGCCGACGCTCGCAATCGGCACGGACATCGCCCACGGCGCCATCTTCAAGTCAGTCGGCGCCTTCCGCCACCGACGCCTCGGCAACGTCCAGGCGCGACTCTCGGGCTGGATGTTCGTTGGAAGTGCGCCTGCTTCCCTCGCGGGCGTCTCCCTGGCCACATGGCTTCATCACGAGTACGGCGATAGTATCGAGTCGATCTCGGGACGTGTACTGGGCGGCGCGCTCATTTTCGGCTGCACCGGCCTGCTCGCAAAGACCCTGGTGCGCGCGCGGGCCGTGAATCCCGAGCCTTTCTTCCTCTCCCGGCGCGACCGCATCGCTGCTGTAATCATCGGGGTCATTGGCGGCTTCGTCGTCGGTCTGACCTCAGTTGGCACCGGCGTCTTCTTCGGTCTGACCCTTCTTATTCTCTTTCCGCTCCGAGCGCATAAGATCGTCGGCACGGACATCTTCCATGCGGCGGCGCTGCTTTTCGTCGCGGGTTTCGGTCACTTCGTCGCAGGCAATGTCGACGTGGGCGTCGTCGGCTGGCTGCTCATCGGCTCGATTCCGGGGGTGTTGCTCGGCAGCCAGTTGAGTATTTCCGTCCCCGACCGGCCGCTTCGGGTCGTGCTTGCCGTCGTGCTCGGAGTGTCTGGGATCAAGCTCCTGGACGTCCCGGGAACGACGAAGGTGATCGTCGTCGTGCTCGGCACGCTGCTGACTGCACTCCTCGTCTGGATCGGTCGGCGGACCTGGAAGGCACGCCGAAGTCGTGCCGCGCCCGCTTCGGTGTCGGCGTCAGGGCACCACCCCGTCACATGAAGGAGTACGGAGGTGGATCTCCTGCGTGCGAGCAAACTCGCGGAGTGAGCGGCAGCGTGCGCACTCGAGTGGTCAGAGCAGGACCGAAACAACGTGTCGAAGTGCCGCTCCTGCTCTCGAGCTCGCGCCGCTGGGCAGTCGGCTCAAACATAGCCAAGCTCGCGTAGGAGCGGTCCGGCCTCGCGGTCGATGTCGGCGAGTTGTTCCGGCGTTAGGTCGCGTCGGTAGCGACCAACCGACCCATCATGCGCGTAAGCGAGCCCGGCGTCGACGTCCTTCGCGGAAACGCCTAGGTGCTCCGCAAGCCGCTGAGCCACATCGCCGCGCTCCCGGACGAGCGACTCGTACCGCAATTCGAGTGTCCGCTCCGACGATGCGCGCGCCGTGGAGACGTAGACACGCCAGGCCCACGCCGCGCGCTTTGCGTCACTGGCGTGCTCGAATTCGTCGGCTCGCTCTCGTTCGACCCAGAAGCGCGCGCGTGAGCCGTAGGGGAGCCCGAGCCAGTCCTCCGCCGGTCGGTCGGCTCGAAGCCACCCGCGCTCGAGGAGCGAGCAGACGACGTCCCGTCCATCGCGGACCGCATGCACCGCGCGCGCTCGAGGATACGCGTGAAGCGCGGCTGGCAGCACGAATGCGAGCTCCGGCGTGTGCTCCACGGCTCGGAGGCCGGTAACAAGGCCGAGGCGCCGAACCCGGTCGACGATCGTCCGGATCGACCGCGCCGCCTCCTCCGCTGTGAGGCCCTGAAGCCTAGGGATCGCTGACTTGAATGGGCCCACCTCCCCTAGGTCGACGAATCCAGGGAGGCGACCGATCGTCTCCCCGAGGAATGTCGTCCCGGATCGCGGCGATCCGACCACAAATACCAATCGCTCTTCTCGCCCCACGCGCCTCGGCTGGAGGAGAAGGCGGCGCAACGAGACGGCATACAGTCTGGCCTCTCGAATCACGATCCGCTCCAGACTACTGTCATGGTGCCGCGTTAGTCATTTTTCGTCTCGCTCCCTCATGCGGTGATGGATGGGTGGGATTGCCTCCGAGCCGGAACGCGCGGATGAGGGGCGGAAGGCCGACACAGCCGGCCAACATCGTCGGGCCGAGCCACGCCAGTGCCACCCCTAGGACGCCGAGAGCGTGCGCGAGGGGAACAGTCAATGAGACGACGCCGAAGAACATGCAGCCGTCGAGCGCGGCAATCCGACCGCTCGTTCCGTCGAGTCTCCACTTGGCTCCGACCAAAGCGACCACGGCACGGAACAGGCTGGCGACCAGCACGATTCTGAGCACCGACGTGCTTGCCCGCACGTACTCCTCCCCGAAGAGACGCATGACGAGCGGCGCGGCGACGATCAGCACACCAACGAGGGGCAGCACGATGAGCGACCCGCGTAGGATGAGCAGACGGATGAGTGCCGGAACTCGAGATGGAGCCTGAGCCCCCTCGGCGACCAGCGACGTCGCGATGCTGAAGAACGCTGTATCGAGCGCGAGTGCGATGCTGAACGGTATGTAGAAGTGTGCGTTTGCGCGGCTGCTGAGAACGGCGACGACCAACACAGGCACCACTCCGAGACCGGCTTGCGCAAACAGCGTCGCTAGGTAGTCGAAGGCGAGGAAGCGGGCGAGCCGCCGCCGACCGAACGGCAGCCGCGACGACTGTCCCGGAATTTGTGCGCGGTGCGCGATGAGGAACCGACGAAAGATCAACCAGTTCACAGGCACGATCAGCAAAACGATCGGTGTCACCCACGCGGTGAAAATTCCATGCATGCTCCCCGCCGCGAAGAGCAACGGGAGCGCCAGGAGTTTGAGCAGCGCGTAAAGTCCGTTCTCGAGCGGGACCCAGGGCGCCTGTCGGACGGCGACCAGCGCGGCATCCTGGAGGGTGAAGACGCCCCAGAGGATGACCGCCGCGACATAGGCGGCGCCCGTGAGCGGCTCTCGGGTCAGGAAGGCGAAGTTCTCGCTCACATCGGGAGCGACGAGGACGAAGCCGGTAGCGAGAAGAGCGGCGGCGATCGAGTTGGTGGCGTACGCCGTGAGGAGGAGTCGTTCACCCGCTCGGTACCCTGGCAGGAACCTCACGATGGCATTGCCCATGTTTAGTCGGGCTACCAGCGAGATCTGTGTCATCGTGGCGATGAGCGCGCTATCGCGGCCGACAGAAGGACTCGGGTAAATGCGAGCTGCGACTATCCAGAACACCAGCCCTTGGCCGGTAATCAAGATCGAGTTGAAGCCGAGGCTGTAGGCGCTCCGGAGGAGTGGGTCGCGGCCGCGGGAACCCGACCGGGCTGTCACGGTGCGTCCGATCACGACGTCAGGGGTTAAGCGACCGCATGAGGTGGATCACGCCGCAGCCGCGGCTCGTCGAGGTCAGGAGGCGCCATGAACGGGTGAGCATGCGCTGGCTCGAGCGGAAGAGCTCGGGACGAAAGGCGGTTCGTATGAGCATATGGGGCAACGACGCGGCCCCGAGCACAATGGCTAGGGTCCCAGGGATGCCCATTGCGACCAAACGAGAACCGACGCTGACCGACGTTACGGTCTCGATCGTGCATGCAGCGGGGCCGGTGTTGACCATGGAGTGTCTCGAATCGCTTCACCGCGATTGCGCGAGGCGGCACTCGGCAGAGGTCGTCGTCCTCGACAACGCCTCCGGCGATAACCTGGCGGCGTTGGTTTCGCGGCGGTTCCGGGACGTCCGCGTGATCGAGCAGCCTTTCAGGGCGGGTTTCAGCGCAAATCACAACACGATCATCAGCGCGACCGAAAGCCGCTACGTGCTCGTTCTCAATCCCGACGCACAAGTTCCGCCGGGTGCGATTGACGCGCTGGTCGACTACCTAGAACAACATCCGGAGGTTGCGGTTGCGGGACCCCTCATCCGGGGCTTCGACGGCGTTCAACAATCGGCGGCATGGAGGGCGATGACGATCCCTGTACTGATCGTTTGGGCGCTGACACTCGGACAGCGGGGCCTTGCCGTCCATGCGCGGGCTCCATGCCGGGTCCACGCCGTCTCGGCGTGCGCGATGCTCGCTCGTCGCTGGGCCCTCGAGCAGGTCGGCATGTTCGACGCGTCGTATTTCATGTTCAGCGAGGAATGGGAGCTCGCACTGCGCCTCGACCAGCTGGGACTCGAGCGTCACTACGTGCCCACGGTCGAAATATTGCATCACGGACAGGAGTCGGTGAAACACATGCGTGAGCGGCCGGTCAACGAGTTCTGGCGCTCACTCGACCTTTACCTTGCGCGTCATCGCTCGCGCGTCGAGGCTTCGGTCGTGCGCGGGCTGCTCGGGCTCGGGTTCGGCTTGGCCTTCCTCGCAGCTGCTGGACTCGAGGCGTTGCCCTCCCGTTTACGTCCGAAGCGGGTGCGCCCGTCTAGGGCCAACGAACACAAGCTCCACGCTCGAAACGCCTTTCAGAAGATTCGCGAACCAGGACTGAAGGAGCTAGCCGACGACTGGAACCGCAGGGCTACCGTCCGCTGGTCAAGCCGAAAATCGGCTGGCACAGCTCAGAGCATGAGCAGGATGGAGGCGCCCGGTATTGTGCTCGAGGCACCAAGGGGCCCGGACGCGAGGCCAAGGCAGTAGTCCCGCAGAAGCTCCATGACGATCCGAGCGAGACGAGCGAAGGTCCCGACGAGCCGCCTGGAACAGGCCAGCCACGGAAGCGGATCGCCCGTGGCCATCGTCGGCGCGGGTCCTTACGGACTGTCGCTCGCTGCGCATCTGCGGAAGACGGGCATTGAACCGCTGGTGCTCGGGGAGCCGATGGCGACGTGGCGCCGGAACATGCCGGACGGAATGTTTCTCAAATCGACCGCCGCCGCCTCGAGTCTGTCGGCCCCTGCGGCGGGATTCACGCTGGTCGACTACTGCGCCCAAATCGGTCTCGCTCCGCTCACCGAACGCGACCCCGTGCCGATCGATCTGTTCGTGAGCTACGGGCTGTGGTTCCAGGAGCAACTGGTGCCGCAGGTGGATCCGCGTCGATTGCAGCAGCTTATTCCCGCGGGTAGTGGCTTCGATCTCTTGTTCGAATCCGGAGAGAGGGTGCACGCCCAGACCGTTGTCGTGGCAACCGGGCACGCAGAGTTCGCCCACGTTCCGGAGGAGCTCACCCGCGTCGTCCGAGACGGTTTGTCACCGTCTGGGCCGGTGTCCCACTCATCCCAGCACAGCGAATTCGCCGGATTCTCCGGCCGCAGTGTCGCAGTCGTGGGAGGTGGCCAGTCCGCCTTGGAGAGTGCGGCGCTCCTTCGGGAGGCCGGCGCAAACGTGCACGTCCTCGTGCGTGCCCGCAGGCTCCTCTGGGCCAACCCGCCTGACAACGAACGCGCGTCGACAACGCGTCGGCTGGTTAAACCACCCTCGGACCTGGGGCCTGGCTGGTCGTTGTACGCGTTAAGCCGGTCGCCCGGGCTCGTCCGGCGGCTGCCACGTCGGTCTCGCCTTTTCCTCGTTCGTACGGTGCTTGGACCGTCCGGAGCATGGTGGCTGCGTGACCGGGTAATCGGTCACGTGGCCGTGACGTTTGGTTGCCGGATCCAGGACGCAAGGCTCGAAAACGGCCAGGTCCTGCTTCGGCTCGAAGACCGCGAGGCGCGTTCGGCCGAAATCTCGGTGGATCATGTGGTCGCTGCCACGGGCTACCAGGTGAACCTGGACGCGATCAGCTTTCTTAGCCCGGACTTGCTCCAGCGCCTTACGCGTGTGGCTGGCTTCCCCTGCTTGACAACCTCGTTCGAATCTTCCGTGCCCGGGTTGTTCTTTAGCGGACTAGCGGGGGCCGCGACCTTTGGTCCCGTCCTGCGCTTCGTGTGCGGCACCCACTTCGCTGCGCGGCGGATCACTGCTGCTCTCGCTGCGCGGGCCAGCCGCCCTGCGCGAGGGGGCTGAAAGGAATGCGCAGGACCGCGGTCAAGGCCAGTCAGTCGGGCAAGAGCGGGCCCTGCGAACCGGATCGCCATCACGAGGAACGGCAGCGGATCGTCGACGGCGAGCCAGGCCAGCTCTGCTTCTCCGCGCTCATGCCGGAGCGGGAACGAGGACGGAGTCGCGCGCCGGTTCCAGACAAGCCCGGCCGTGTAGAGGTTCTCGACGACCAGAACGCGTCTCTCGACCTGTGGGGCGCGACGCACTGTCCGCCCCGTCAAATCTAGGTGAAGGGCCCTCACGACGTCAATGCCGGCCGCAGTCTCGAACAAGCGGAATTGAGCGCCGACGCGCGGGTTGAAGTCGAGGAGGTTGTATTCACCCGTTCGCCGGTCGAAGCGCCAGTCCAGATCGGCGATCCCGCGGTAGCCGATCCGTTTGCAGAGGTCGGTCGAAAGCTGCATGAGTTCGGGATTCAGCACGGCGCGACCATACGTCGTCACACCGGCATACGACGGCCACGAGCGCAGTTTGACTCCTGTGAAAGCCACGGGACAATTCGAAGCCGAGTCGTAGTAGGCGTGAAAGATCCAGTCCTCGGCATCTTCGCGCGGGATGTACTCCTGAATCATGACGCTTGGTGGATACGTCCAGCGGCGCGCCCGCACCAATAGGTCCTCAGCGGTCTCGACTAACGTCGAACCGGGGACGGCAGGGGCTCGGAGCCGCTGCCACCGCTCGGAGTTCTTCAGGACAACGGGGAAGTGGCCGCTTTCCGCGTAGGTACGGACGTCCTCCCACGAGTGCGGGAAGACAGCATTTGGGGTAGCGACCCCTAGCAGGCGACATAGCTGGTGCAATCGCCGCTTGCTCGCCAACTTCCCCGGGAGTTCCTGCGGAACGCTCGGAGCTAGCGAGTCGCCGAGCGTGTCGCGATGTTCCGCGATCAGGACCGCGGCCTCGTCGTCCGTAGGCAGCAAGATAACTGGTCTTCCAAGCCTACGGGCGATTCGGGCGAGTCCATCCACGAGGTGTGCCGGCTCCTCGAGTCCGGTCGTCGGCCAAACAAAACGATTGCTTAGGTAGCGCGAAACTGCGACGGGCGTCATGCGATCTTCCGTGACTGCGTAGACGGGCACCCCAACACGGCCAAGCGTCCGGACCACAGCGAGCACGCCGTGCTGAAGCGGGTACCGCCCGACCTTCGGTAGCAGGACGGGAACGGCCCGATCGAACTCGACTGCCGGAGCTCTCAGGCCGTTCCTTTTGGTCGATACGGAAGCTCGGCTGTCGAAACTAAAGCTCTCAGTTGGGGTGCTCGGTCAACTGTCCGCGTCCACGTTCGGCTTCACCAGAGTTCGGCTGACGGGAGGACTGAAGATGTTGTGATCGACTGGCGAGGGCCGAGAGGAGGTACGCAACGGGACCCCAAAGCATCCCCTTTCGTTCCAGCCAGGTCAGCTCGACCGGGTAATCAGCGCGTTTATTCATATTCTTTGCTGACGTGGAACTGAAGAGATACAGCGCTCCATGCGGCAGTCGACGAACAAAACTCGGGATCCACGCGGGCCGTCCGACGAGCGTCTTCGTTAGAAACGCAGTGAGACCGACGCCGTAGCTGAAAGCCTGTTCCCTCAAGCTTTCGTAATCGGAGTGATGGCGGTGAAATACGAGCGCACCGGGTTGGTAGGTGAGTGTATACCCCGTCTGGATGATGTCGAAGAATGCGGCGAGATCTTCGCCGCCGCGTGAGAATGTACCGGGTCCGGTCGTCAGGTCGAAGCCTCCGAGGTGGCGTAAAACATCGGTTCGGAACGACATATTGGCTCCGGACCCGAACATGCCGGCAGCATACGGAAAGAGCGGTGTTTCTGGCCGGTTCTCATGTAGATCAAACGAACGTTTGCCGAATCCCTTGCTGAACCCGCCGAACTGCTCGAGCCAAAACTGCGCAGGAGTCTCGAGTTCGGCAGGAAGAATCATCCCTGTGACCGCGGCTACGCGGTCGCTGTTGAAGCACCTGACGAGTTCGAGGAGCCACCAACGATCGACCACCGCGTCGTCGTCGGTGAAAGCTACTATTTCGCCCTGTGCATCGGCAAGTCCTCGGTTGCGGGCTATAGAGACCGGTCCGTCCGCACGCGTGTAGCGC
>JBKPNC010000101.1:0-15180 GCA_046732435.1 Actinomycetota bacterium | reverse complement strand
CTCACCGCCTTCTTGACGAGCGCGGCGATCTTCTTCTCGTCGGCGGCGGTCAGCTCCGTCAGCGCGAACGCGGTCGGCCACATATGGCCTTCGTCGAGGTTCGCCTTGTCGTTGAAGCCGAACGTCGCGTAGCGATCCTTGAACTTCTGCGCGGGGCGGAAGAAGCAGACCACCTTGCCGTCCTTGGCGTACGCGGGCATCCCGTACCAGGTTCTCGGCGAGAGGTCCGGCGCGCTGGCTTTGACGATCGCGTGGAGTCGCTCGGCCATGGCGCGATCCGGTTTCGGCATCTCGGCGATCTTCTCGAGCACTTCGCTTTCTCCGTCCGCCTTGCCCGCCCGCTCCGCCTTCAGCTCTCGGACGCGCTCCTTCATCGCGGCGCGTTCCTCGTCCGTGAATCCCTCGATCTTCTTGGCGCGCTTCCTTGCGGGTTTCCTCTCAGCCATTGCAACGCACCTCCGTGGCCGGGTCTGGTCGTCACTTTCGGGACGTGCTCAGACTCAATTCAAGCGCGCGAGCGTCGCCCGGCGCGGCACCAGCTCGATAGCGTGGCGGCAGGGTGTCGGCTCGCGTGGCGAACGACGTGTCTTCGGACGATCACGGCCTTCGGCGCGGGCTCTACCTGGCGCCGTTCGACGAGCTGGCCGATCCGAAAGTGCTTCTGGGATTGGCGGTGCACGCCGAGGAGCACGGGTGGGACGGCGTGTTTCTGTGGGATCACATCCTCTACCGACCGCCGGTCCGCGCAGTCGCCGACCCGTGGGTGGCGCTGGGTGCAATGGCGGCGCACACCGAACGCGTGCGGCTCGGGCCCCTCGTCACGCCGCTCTCCCGGCGGCGCGTGCACAAGGTCGCACGCGAGACGGTCACCCTCGACCACCTGAGCCGCGGGCGTCTGATCCTCGGAGTCGGGCTCGGCAGCGGCAGGAACCGCGAGCTCGAGCCGTTCGGCGAGGTCGTCGACGCGCGCGAGCGCGCGCAGCGACTCGATCACGGGCTGACTCGCCTCACCGAGTTCTGGGCCGGCGAGTTCGAGCCTCGCCCCGTGCAGACGCCGAGGATCCCGATCTGGGTCGCGGCCCGCTGGCCCAACCGGCGACCCGTCCGCCGCGCCGTGCGCTGGGACGGACTCTTCCCGGTCGACTTACCGGGTCCAGAGGCACTGGCCGAGCTTGCCGGCGAGGTCGCGGAGGAGCGAGGCGACGATCGGGGCCGCTTCGAGCTCGTCATCGATCTCGAACCCGGCACTGAGCTCGACCCGTGGCACGCGGCAGGAGCGACCTGGATTCTCACCGACTTCGGCCCGCAGCCGACCGAGGCCCTGGTCCGGCGGGTCATCGAGCACGACCTCCGGTAACGCCGACGCGCGTGGATTCCTTGACGTGCCGCCGCCGCGGAGCCGGTATACGCGCGTGACTGCCAGGCAAGCGACCCGGGAGGGGAAACGGAGATGGCTCGGAAGCTGGGAATCGCGCTGCTCGCCGCATTCCGTTCACCGCGCGTGGGGCTGAACCAGAACGTGCCGCCGGCGGGAGCAGCGATGAGTTCTGCGCACGGAAGGAGTCAGAGATGACGACGATGCCGAACGAGAGCACCACCGACGCCCGCGCCGAGCTGCAATCGTGGTACCTCCGCGGGCTGCAGCCGAAGCTCGCGCGGGCGGCGCGCACGGGGGCCGCCGACCCGCGGGCGGCTGCGGCGCTCGACGCTGCGGTGCGAAGCTTCCTTGACCTCTCCCGGAGGGAGGAGGCGGCTGTGTTGCGGCGTCGTGCGACCTGAAGCCTCGGACCTGCCCTGCCGCGCCGGCCTCAACGAGTCGCGCTTCGTTCGCTTCTCCGCGGTGCGTTCGCTATCGGACTCAGGGATCGTGACTCATCTCGAGGAAGCGCTCGATCTCGGCCACGACGGTCTCTGGGTCGTCGAACCACGCATTGTGGCCTGCCTCCGGAACGCGAACGAGGCGAAGGTTCGGATTCATCGCGACGAGAGCCTCCCCCGCCTCCAGCGATCCGAAGGCGTCGTGTTCGGGCCAGACGAGAAGCGTCGGCGTCGTCAACGCTCGCCATCGCTCGCCGAGGATCAACTCGCGTCGGTAGCCAAGGCGGCGCCAATCGGCGATGCACGCGAGCAAGCCGAGCCAGCTTTCGACGTTCCGTCGCGTATTCGCGACGTCGACGTCGAGGACCCGGTCGTCGAGTCGCTCGGGGTCCTTGACGAGGACCTGGCCCCAGAACTTCCGGCTCCCGTCGCGCGTCGCGTTCGAGAACAGGTACCTGGCGAGCCGCTGGCCGATGAACGGGAATCCGATCGGAAGCATCAGGAGTGGCGGCCTTCGCGCGACCCCGAACGGCGCACCGACGAGCGCGAGGCGCGACACGCGGCTTGGAGCGTCGATCGCGAAGGCGACGGACAAGAGCGCGCCCATCGAGTTGGCGACCACGTCGACGGTCGCGAGCTCGAGCCCGTCCACGACGTCCTGCAGGAACGTTCGACCATGGTCGAGCAGGTCGACGCCGCGGTAGTCGAACGGATCCGCCAGCCCATGGCCCGGCCGGTCGACTGCGAGCACGCGGCGGTTCTCCGCGAGAGCCGCGAGGATCGGCACCAGCTCGTAGGCGCCGCCCAACCCACCGTGGACGTACAGAAGCGGCGACCCGCTTCCGAGCTCGAAGACCTGTGTCTCCCCCTGGGACCAGCGAATCCGACGGACACGAGTCTCAGGCGCGAACCGGGCAAGCAGCGCGGCCTGCGTGCTCTCGAGTTCCCGATCCAGCTCTGTCTCCATGGGAGCTGAGGATCGCTCCATGCGAGGCGCGCAGCATCGGTGCAAATACCTATCCGGCTACGGATTTCCGGGTCTGCTCGCGCAGCGCGTACGCGGCTGCCTCCGCTCGGTTCCGGAGGCCAAGCTTCGCCAGGATGTGCGCGACGTGGTGCTCGGCCGTTCGCCGGCTGATGTAGAGGCGCTGCGCGATCGCGGCGTTCGAGCATCCTTCGGCCAGCAGCGACAGGACCTCCGACTCCCGCCGGGTCAGCGTCCCGTAGCCTTTCGGGAACGTCCGCGCCGAGGCGCCGAGCTCTCGGAGGAGGGCGGCGGCCGCATCGGCGTCTCGGATCGCGCCAAGACGCTCGAACGTCTCCAACGCGTTTCGCGCCTCCACGACTGCCGCAGCGGGCGCATGCGAGCCGAGCGCCCGTGCGAGAGCGAGCCGGGCCTGAGCGGCCTCAAGGGCCAGACCCAGTCCCGAGAACAACTCCAACGCCACCTGGAAGTCCGCCCGCGCTTGCTGGTCTCCTCGAGCGGCTCGGACCGTGCCCCTGACGAGCCTGGCGACGGCGCGCGTGCGGTCGTCTTTGCGGTCGACCGCAAGAGCGGCCAGCTGGTCAAGGGACTCGTCCGCGTCGGCGAGGTCGCCGCGTGCGACGTGCACCTCGACGAGCAAGGCGAGGACCGGCACGCAATCCGGATCGGACGGCGGCGTGCTCTCGAGGCACAAGCGACCGAGGTCCCCTGCTAGCGCGAGGTCGCCACGTGCCAACGCGATCCTCGCAAGCGACCGCTTGGCGCTCGTGTGCCAGTCGAAGCCTTCGAGCAGGCGCTCGGCCTCCTCGAATCGTCCCTGCCGAACGCGCAGGTCCGCGAGCCGAAGAAGCGCAAAGAGTTGGGACGCCCAGTAGCCCGTCTCGAAGGTCTGGATCGCGGCGAGCAGCTCGCGCTCTGCCTCTTCCCAGCGGCCGAGTGCGATCAGAATCCCGCCGTAGTGCATCCGGCAGGTCGGCGGCACGAAATCGCCCCACGCCTCGAATCGAGTCGCGGCACCGAGCCACTCCTCCGCGCGTCTGACATCGGTCGCCCGTTCGCAGGCGCTCAGCAACCTGCAGTAGATCTCGCCGGCGGGACCGACCCCGGTCACCTCTCCTGAGGCGACCGCAGCCATCGCCTGGTCGAGTAGTGTCATCCCTTCGGCGATGCGCCCCGCGGCGACCTGCGCCTCGCCCAGCAGCGCCATTGCATCGAACTCGAGGTCCCTGTCGCCATACCGCCTGGCGATCGCGAGCGCCGCCGTCGCGCACTGCTCGCGCTCGGCTGCATCGGAGGTCCACGGAGCTCGGTCGAGCATGAGCCACCCGTGCGCTGCAGACTCCTCGACCCCTTCCAGCGTGCTCTCCGCGCGCGCCATCCACCCATTGGCCGCTGCCACGTTGCCGTGGACGGACACGTACAGGAATGCCAGCCAGCGCGCTAACGCGGCGGCCTCCGCCCGCAGTCCACGCTGCTCGTATTCGGCAAACGCGCGCTCCTTGACGTCGATCGCCCGCGCATGCTCGCCTCCAAACTGCAGCGCCTCTCCCAGGCCGTCGAGAATCTCGGCACTTTCGCCGAGCTCCGCGGCCTGCTCGAAGAAGGCGCAGGCGCGCTCCCAGTCGGCTGTCGCGAGCGCCTCGCGGCCGAGGCGTAAGAGCTCGTCAGCCGTCCCGACACCCATCGCCGCGAAATGATCCCACGAGAGCCTCCCGATCGAAAGCTAAGAGCGGGCCTCACAAAGGTCCATATCGTGTTGTCAACCTTGGCGGCTCGCCCCAGAGCGACTGCACGTGTCTAGGCCAGGCGAGCGCGAGACGCTCGCGCAGGCAGGCTAGGGCCTGTTTCTAGCTGATGTTGGCCGCCAGGTCCTTATACGGAGGGATCAGCTCTTCCCAGCGTACCTCCGTGTCGCGCGGCTGGCGCCCGGCGAGGTAGGCGGCGAGACGTTCGGCGTGGATCTGCCACCCAACTCCGTAGAATGCGATCTTGTCTAGAGGCATGCCCCGAACCTCGATGACGAGGATGGTCTCGTCGCCGTCGGGGGTGAGCGTGGCCTCGATGACCGCGTCGAACGGGGGCACCCCTTGCCCCTTCCGATAGGACTCGTCCGTTTCCCTCCTCGTCAACAGCAGCCGCCGCGGTGGCTCGCACGCCTCTACTCGCCCGGTGCTCTCGATGTCATCGGCTTCGATGTACACGCGGAACTCTCCGCCAGGGCGGAGGTCGCCCTCCACCTGGCCGTGCCAGCGGGCCAGGCGGTCGGGATCGGTGAGTGCCGACCACAGGTCGTCGATATCGGTGTCGTAGCGGTTCTCGACCCGCACGACACCCGCGCCGTCCGCCGATCCGAGACTGCCCAGGATGCGGGTACCGCGAGTTGCATCATCGGTCATCTGGGTGCTCCTTCGTTCGCGTTTTCCCCGCGCGACCTCGGTGTGCAGGGCATCCAGCCGGTGCTCCCACAAGGCCCGGTAGCGGCCCAGCCACTCATCGACCTCGGCGAGCGGCTCGGGGCGAAGCCGGTAGACCCGCCGCTGCGCATCGGGGCGAACATCTACTAACCCGGCCTCACGCAGAACTCGCAGATGCCGCGAGACCCCCGGGCGAGCGATCGGTAGCAGTGCCGCCAATTCACCCGCGCTTGCCGGACCGCCGGCCAAGGTCTCGAGCAGCGTCCGCCGGCTCTCGTCCGCCAGTGCTTGAAAGACAGACTCCACCCGGCGAGTGTACCAAGTTGGTTACGTAACCGTCAAGCTACATTATTCCGGTCGAAACGTCGACTGCTTCAACGAAATTGATCGATGCCGTGGCCGTCGTCGCGTTCCCAGCCGTAGGCGGCGAGGTAGCCCCAGCAGTCGGGCCGGCTGCCGTCGGTGTCGGTGACGCCGTACGCGTCCGCGAGCTGGCGGGCGCTGACGATCGTCCCGGCCCAGCGCTCGGCGTCGGAGGCGTGGGCGAGTGCGGCGACGCCTCTGGCCACGTACGCAGGCGATTCGGAGATCGCAAAGCCGGGACGGTCGCGGCAGGCGTCGCGCCAGTTCGCCTCGGTGACGCCGAAGTTCTCGAGCATGTTCTCGGAGCGCAGCCAGCCGGGTGTGACGCCGACGACCGTCACGAGGCTGTCCTCCAGCTCGGCGTTGAGCCCCTTGACGATTCGCTCGACGTTGGCCTTGACCAGGTCGTAGTAGAAACCCACGTTCCGCCGGAACTCGGCATTCGCCTCTGAGGTGCCGTCGGTCATCTCCACCACGAGCCCCTGGCTTCCCTGAGCCTCGGCGGTGCGCAACATGAGCGGGATCGCGGCTCGGCACGTGATCAGGTGCGTATGCACGCCCATCTGCAGCATCCGCAACCCACCGGCCCAATCGTGCTCCCAGAGCGGCTTATCCCATTCCATGTACCTGTCACCGCCGAAGATGTCGTTCACGAGGAGATCGAGTCGGCCCTGCTCGCGCTCGATGCCGGAGACCAGCTCGGCAACCGAAGCCGGGTCTTCGTGATCGACGACGAGCGCTGCCCCCGTGCCTCCCGCGGCCGCAATCAGGTCTCCCGTCTCCTCGATCGTCTCTGGCCTGCCGATCTCAGACGGCCCGGTCGTCCGGCTGCTGCGGCCGGTGGCGTAGACGTAGAAGCCCGCACTGGCGAGCTCGACGGCGATTGCCCGTCCGGCGCCGCGGGTCGCGCCGGCGACGAGCGCGACTGCACGCGGCTCGGTCACATCCCCGCCGCGACGCGCTTCGCCGCGGCGAGCTCCGCGTCGGCCACGTTCGGGGGCGCGTCCTCCCAGAGCGGCTCTGGGAGCGGGCGCTCCGCCGGCTCGCACGGTGTGAGCGGTTCCAGGAACGGAAGCGTCATGCTCATCTCAGCGATCCCCTCGGCTGCTCTGTGGGCACGAGCGGAACGACGTCGAGCTGTGGCACGGCCCGATTATCGTTGACGCCCGTCGTCTTCGGGCTCTCCATCGTGACTCTTGCCGCGCCCGTGGACACCCGCGCTTTCTACTCGCTATAACGTCAGCTGAAAGCGGAGGGGGGATCGAACATGAAGAAACCGCTTCTTCTCGCAGTCGTGGCCTTGGTCCTCAGTGTGGTTGGCATCGTCGGCCAAGCTCAGGCCTCCAGTGACCTCGAGCATGAAGTATAGCCATCGGACTGTCAAAGCGCTGGGTATGCAGGGCGCGGATGACCGTTTACATCAGTCCGAAGAACTCCCAGCAATTCAGGTCTGTGGCCGGCTATACGCTTGCCGACGGCTGCCCGGCCATTTCTGCGGTTATTCTCTTCGCAGGGAACTACGCCGCCGCAGAGAGGCCCCATCTTCGGGCCAATAACGATGATTCGCCGACGACGAAACCGCTCAATGACAATATTCAGCAGGTGCTCGGCGATGGCTCCGCGAAGTACTTGCAGGACAGGGGATCAAGGTACTGCTGAGTATTACCAACGGTCATCACCCTGTGGGTTGGTCGCAGTTCACGTCCGAAAGCGAGGCGTGGGATTTTGCGCAAATATCTGGAATACAGATTTCGTCGATAAATGCGGTTTGGACGGGATCGATATCGACGATGAATACAGTAGTGGGCCTCCGAATGACACGTCACTGATCATGGTCATAACGCTAATGCGGCAGATCATGCCGGACAAGATCACTCCAAAGCGCTCTTTCAAGGCACGCGACCCTGCCCGGTCGTCGTCGTCAATCAGCCGGCGAGGAACCAGTCGGCCGTCTAGTGCGGCACCTACCTCACGTGCTTCGGTCTGCCGCAGCGGTTGCATACTGCGGGCGCCCGGTGGGCCGGTAGACCTGGATCGTCACCCCGCTGCGGGTGGCTCGCGAGTCGATGAGATCGAGCGCTATATCGGGGCCGGTGTCGGGGAAGAGCCGCGTGCCCTGGCCGACGACGACGGGATAGGTGAGCAGGGTGATCTCGTCGACCAGGTGGTTGTCGAGCAGCCAGCGGACCAGGTCGCCGCTGCCGTGCACCTGCAGCTCACCCGCCGGCTCGGCTTTCAGCTCGCCGACGGCTGCCGCGACGTCTCCGGAGAGGACGGTCGTGTCCGCCCATTGCGGGTCGGTGAGCGTGGTCGATGCGACGTACTTGGGCCGCCTGTTCAAGGGCCCTGCGATGGGGTCGTTCTCCGGATCCGGCATTACTCCCCAGTAGGCGGCAAAGATCTCGTAGGTCCGGCGGCCGAACAGGAACGCGTCGGCGCGCTGGAAGACCTGGTTGAGGAACGTCGCGGCCTCGTCGACGAACAGTGGCGGAGCCCATCCGCCGCGCTCGAATCCGCCCCGGCGGTCTTCGTCCGACCCGCCCAGTCCCTGCATCACTCCGTCGACGGAGACGTGCGTGATGGTCGTCAGTTTCATGGCGCAGTTCCCTCCTCATTTGATTGGTCATCATTCGACTAGACCGGACGACCGCACCGATCTCATCGGTCGGTCGCTAGTACCCGAGAGCGTCGAACGCGGCCGGATAGACGATCCGCCCGGCGAGGTCGGGGCTGTATCCCGGGAGCCGCTTGACCATGAACGCCTCGTCGGGAATCTTCGGATGCGGGGAGATGAAGCCGAGCGCGCTCGCCCGCTCGAAGCCGAAGCGAGGATAGTACGCCGGAATGCCCTCGACCATGACGGCAGGCTCGCCTGCTTCTTCGGCCCGACGGAGCGCGTCCCGGATCAGCCGTGCCCCCACACCGATGCGCTGGCGATCAGGCCGAACCGACATCGGCGTGAGGATAAGGATCCTCGTACGGGACCCGCCTTCAACGCCGACCCAGCTCAGCATCACGTGAGCAATCACACCGGATGAGTCCTCGGCGACCAATGCCAGCTCCGGAATGAACTGTTCCGACGCCCGAATGCGCTCGACGAACGACGCGACCTCGTCGGGGTGTCCGACGAATGCCGCGCGGACCACCTCCGCGATCACCGGATGGTCCGCGTCGCACTCGGGACGGATGACGACGCCCTCGGCCACGGCGCGTTGGCCCTAGCCCGATTCGCTTGCTTCCGGGCTGGGGGTGAACAGCTTCCAGTGCCCCTCGGAGACGACCTCGACGGCGCCGTCGACCACTTTGATGGCGGTCTGATCGTCGATCGCGTACGCCGGTACTGGTATCCCAGCGGCCCATCTTTCTATGTTGGCCAGAGAAGTGTCCGGCATGTCCTCGCGCTCCAGGTGCGGAAGCAGCGAGAAATCAACCAGTCCCAGCGCTCTGTCGCTGCCCGTGAGCGGATCGCTGTCGTCGTAGGTCTCTCCTCCGAAGTCGGGAGTCGCGACCATGGCCCCGCCGCTCGTGCCGACGTAGACCGTCTCGGGGCGCAGCGACGGCAAGAGGTCGGCCAGTCCGGACTGCCGCATCCAGTAGCACAGATACAAGGGACTGCCGCCCCAGACCAGCAGGGCGTCGGTCTTCTCGACCTCGGGGATCCAATGCTCTTCTTTGATGCTGGGCAGCGCGGACAACTCCAGCACCCCCAACGACTTCCAACCCAGTTCGCACATGGGGCCGGGGGCCGATCCGCAGATGAACCGGTAGACGTGTGAAGGTCCGCCGGGAAGGGCTGTACCCCAGTGGGAATGCAGAGGGCGCTGGCCTCGGCAATCGGTTTACCCAGAAGGTCGACCAGCGCGTTATCGATGGTCGTGTTGGTGATGCCGGCGGAAGTGAGAAGAAACCTCAATGGATGCTCCTTCGCTCGCGGTGTAGGTGGTGCTTCCGTCAGAGAGAGTCAGCGAAGCGCGCACAAGTCATCGTGACGGGGATTCCAGATGATCTCCCGTTGAGGCACGGCTTCATCGTACGCCGGTGCCAACGGCGAGGACGGCCGTTTCGAGCTGATGATCGTGACAAGCGACGACCGCCAAACGTCGTGGCTCCCGGCTCTTGACAAATCGATCATCCTCGATACATTTACGAACATCGATATGAGGTGGTCGAAGATGCTGAGGTCGTTCAAGAAGGCGAACAAGTTGGCCGTCGAGTTCTGCGAGCGGTGCGCGTGCGTCTGCGACGCGGGCTGTCGTGCAGCCGCGATCCGGGAGCGTGCGCTGGTGCAGGCGCTGCAGTCGGGGCTGCGGCTCTGATGGGGGCGGTTGAGGCGCCGATAACCTGCTGCGCCCCGCTTGCCGCGCCGGTCCTCGCGGAGGAGGAGGCGGTCGCGACGGCCGAGCTGTTCAAGGCGCTCGCGGATCCGGCGCGGGTGCGGATCGTGAATGCGCTCGCGACGGCCGACGAGCCCGTGTGCGCGTGCGAGTTCGAGCCTGCGCTCGGGTTGTCGCAGCCGACTGTTTCGCATCATCTGAAGAAGCTGACGGACGCCGGGCTGCTCGAGCGCGAGCAGCGTGGCAAGTGGGCGTATTTCTCGTTGAAGCGCGACGCGGTCGAGAAGCTGGCGGCGGTCGCCGACGTGAAAGGAGTGTGCTGCTGATGGCATCGACGGCTGAGGAACTGCGCGAGCAGGTGCGCCGCCGCTACGCCGAGTCCGCGCGCGCCGTCACCGAAGGGACCGGCAGTTGCGGCTGCGGCAGCGGCTCGTGCTGCGCCGACGGCGACAGCGATGCGGTGGACTTCGGCGAGGCGCTCTACGACGCGGAACAGCGTGGCGAGCTGCCGGAGGCGGCGACCCTCGCCTCCCTGGGCTGCGGCAACCCCACCGCGGTCGCAGAGCTGCGCGAGGGCGAGACGGTGCTCGACCTCGGCTCCGGCGGCGGCATCGACGTGATCCTGTCGGCGAAGCGGGTCGGTCCGACCGGAGTCGCGTACGGCCTGGACATGACGGACGAGATGCTGGCGCTCGCGCAGCGAAACGCGGGCGAGGCGGGTGTGACGAATGTGCATTTCCTGAAGGGCGTGATCGAGCAGATCCCGCTGCCGGCAAGCTCGGTCGACGTCGTCATCTCGAACTGCGTGATCAATCTCTCGGTGGACAAGCCGGCGGTGCTGACCGAGATCGCGCGCGTGCTGAAGCCCGGCGGACGGCTCGGAATCAGCGACGTCGTCGCCGAGGACCACCTGTCGCCCGAGGAGCGGGCGGAGCGCGGCAGCTACGTCGGCTGCATCGCCGGCGCGCTCTCAAGAGCCGAGTACGAGCTGGGATTGGAAGCTGCAGGGCTCGAGCAGATCTCGGTCGAGTTCACGCACGAGGTCGCCGACGGAATGCATGGCGCGATCATCAAAGGCGTCAAGACGCGCCGACCAGAGGGGAAGGGACTGCCGGTCGTTCGGCCGGCCTCGAGCGCCGGCTGCTGCTAGCGCACCGACTCGTCGGCTCGGGCGTCGGCCTTCGCGGAGGAAGCCGTGTGAGAAAGGTGCTGTTTGTCTGTGTCGGCAACCAGGGCCGTTCCGTGATGGCGGAGCGGCTGTTCCGGCACCATGCGCGCGAACGGCACCAGGCTCGCTCGGCTGGCTCGAGTCCTGGAAGCGCCGTTCACCCGCAGGTGCTCGAGGTGCTCGCCGAGATCGGCATCGATGCCCGCGATCACGTGCCCCACAGACTCAGCGACGAAGACGTCGAATGGGCAGACGTCATCGTCGCAACCTGTGACGACGCCTGCCCGGTGATCCCCGGCAAGCGCTACGTGAGCTGGCAGCTTCCGGACCCGAAGGAACAACCGCTCGATCGCGTGCGAGCAATCCGCGACGACATCGACCGCCGCATCGACCAACTTCTCGCCGAGCTCGAGCATGCGGACGTCACCGCTTGACGCGCCTTTGCTGCGCAGCGGGTTCTGCGCTGGTGGGAGTCGGGTCAGTGCGCCAGGAGCTCGGTCGTATAGATTTCTTCGCGCTTCGAAACGCCGCGGCGGGTATCCGTCCATACGGGGTGGGCCACTCCCGCGCTTGCGGTGACGGCCTCGTAATCTCCGTATTGCAGTGGGGAAATCCAGCTCCGCGTCGCATCCGACGGCCTCGTCGCCGCCCGCTTGATCGGACTCCAGTGCACGCCCCCGTCGCCTGAGCGCGTGCAGGAGAACCATGCTCGTCGGCGGCTGCGGTCGCCTGCCGTGTCGTAGAAGCACACCCAGAACATTCCCGTTCGCGCATCGACGGCCGACGAGGGCCAGAACTGGTCAGTGCGATAGTGGACGGGGCGGCGGCGGACGAGCACGCTCTTCCTGCGTCCGGCAGGCGCTCCCAGGCGCGGCCCGAGCGAGCGATCAAAGGCTGCGACGTAGACGTCCTGCGTCCCGTCGGCGGCTTTGTTCTCGTAGGTCACGTACACGCGGCCGTGATCGGGGCTATTGCTCGAGTCGACGCTGACGATCGGATTCGGTCGAACGCAACGGCGGGCCTGGGCGGGGATTGGCCAGCTGGCCGGACACGTCGATCGCTCGCGCTTCACGTCGATCGTTTGTGCCGGCCCGAAGTGTCCGCCTCCATCGAAGGACGCCGCGATCAGGATCCGATCTTCTTCGAAGGGATGCCACGCGACGTAGACCTCACCTCCCGGCCCGGTCCCGATGCTCGGATACCCGCTGTCGACCGAAGATGTGTCCACTCGCGAGCGTGAGCTCCAGGTCCTCCCGCCGTCGTCCGAATGGCTGACCACGATCGAGTGCACGTCCGAGCCGACCGCACGCGCCCAGGCGATGTAGACGCGACCGTTGAAGGGCGAGGCGGTAGAGGTGTCGCTCGTGATCGCGGGCTTGTCGTTCGACTCGTTCGGCTGGAGCGGGCCCGCGACCGCGTCTGTGCTGACGCTCCAGCGGCCGGATGGGCCACCGCGCGTGGCAAGGCCGAGTGCAGTCGGCGTTCCGGGCACGCCGCAGGGGCTGTCGCGCAGGAATGCGAGGTACTCCCGCCCACGGGAGTCGATCGTGAGAGCGGGATCGCCAACGCACCGGCCGTTCGGCCTGTCTGGAGGCACCGCGGCTGAAGACCAGGTAGCGCCTCCGTCCTGCGACGTGTAGACGGACATCGGCGAGCCGAAGGAGTTCGCACTGGCGATCAGCGTCTCGGGATTCGTCGGGTCGACGGCGATCGCCGCCTCGTTCTGGGCTCCGGGAGCGTTGGAGACATCGACCTGCCGTGGCGGCGCACTGGCTGAGAGAGCGGAGATGGGAAACGCGGCGGTGTAGATCTCCTCACCACGCCTCGCGAGATCGCGAGAGTCCGTCCACATCGGATGAGCGACGCCGTGACTGACCGCGAGCCCTTCGTAGTCTCCATAGGCGAACTCACTCGCGCCCGGCCTCGTCTCGTCGGAGGCAACACTGGCGATCGCTCTCGGCCCAGACCATCTCCTCCCGCGGCTTGCCGAGGCCGCGCACGAGAAGGTCGCGCGGACGCGGGCGCGGCCCGTGCCGCTCGAGTAGAAGCAGAGGACGACACGTCCACGCCCTTCGTCGAGCGCCGAGGTCGGCCAGAACTGGTCGACCGGCTTGCGCTCACGCGACCCGATGCGCCGCGGAAACACGGCTACCCGAGTGAGCGTGCTGGAAAAGACGGACACGTAGAGGTCCTCGCTCCCGTTCCGAGCCCGGTCCGAATACGTCAGATACACGCGGTTGCGCGCGGAATCGGCGAGGACAGTGGGATCGGAGCGGACGCAGCGGAGAACCTGCGCCGGGATCGGACGACCATTGGGACAGTCGCGATCGTCCCCTCCGCGAACACGAACGACGACGTCCCGCCCGAACGTGTCGCCGCCGTCGCTCGAACGATCCATGTAGAGGGCGGAGCGCGCGAAGTCTTGCCAGGCGACGTAGACGGCGCCGTCGGCAGCGACCGAAATGCTCGGATAGCCGGGATCTGCGGTGCTGTCGCTCACCACCTTCGGCGCCGACCAGTGAAGGCCGTGGTCGTCGCTGTGGCTCAGTTGGAAGCCCAACCGCCGCTCGCCCAGGGATCGAAACCATCCGAGATACAGACGACCGTAGTGCGGGCTCCTCGGGGACCCGTCCACACCGAGCCAAGGGTTGTCGTCGAAGGATCCCGAGGGATCTTCGCTGAACACGCTCTCGCTCCGGTAGTGCCAGGCCCGTTCATCGGCGGGCCGAACCGCCAGCCGGATCGTCACGTGCTCTCCGCCCTCCTCGCAGCTCTGCGCCGCCTGGATGAAGGCGACGTATTCGTTGCCCTCACCGTCTATCGCCGGTGCCGGGTCGGCATGGCAAGGCGATGCGGCACTCCTCGGCGGCAACGGGAGCACCTGCGATGTCCACGTGCGACCGCCGTCGGAAGACGTGTAGACGCGCATTTCAGGGTCGCCGTCCGAGTTGGAGGCTGCGACCAGGTGTGAAGGGCGATTCGGATCTGCAGCGACCCTCACCTCGGCCTGCGGTCCGAGAGCCGCCGAAACGTCGACGTTCGGAAAGGACAGTCGCCGGGGCCGCTCACTTCGCGTCTCGGCTAGCGATCCGGTGGTGGACCCGGCGCAGACGAGGACGAGGAGGACGGCGAGACGTTTGGCGGCACGCCTCAGTGAGGCAGGCCTTCCGACGGCGGACGCGCGTACCACGTAGTCCTATACATCATTTGCGGCGACGGCGTTCCCGGGCACGGCTTTGGCTCCGAGCGAGATGAAGACGACGGGCTCGTCAGAAGCCGCGCCACTTACGATCTCCTTCAGGCGTACTCGTCATGGCGGCGAATCCAGGTCTGGAAGGACTCGCCCTCCTCGCGCCCCTTCGGCACCCGGTTCGAGGATCGGGTAGTAGCCCATCAGGAACTCGACGCCCCGGCCCGTGGTCGCATAGGTTTGGTAGACGGAGCCACCCTGGAGGGTGAAGACGCTCGCCCCGAACATCTCCGAGATGTATTCCGCCAGACCGGTGCCGGTCGCCTTGGCGTTGTGACTGGCGATCGGCGGCAGCTCGTCCTCCGGCGGCATCCGCTCGCGCATCTGCTCCACGTCGAAGGAGGCGCCGAAGTCGAAGTTGAAGTCGCTGTTCGCCGACGAGACCCAGGGGATGCTCCAACCCATCCTACGCTTGTAGGGCTGCAGCTTCTCGAGCGGCGCCCGCGAGACGAGCAGCGCTGTCAGATCCCGGGCATGAAGGTGCGGTAGGAGGCCATCGATGCCATCGACCATCGAGGAGCACGTCGGGCACCCCGCCTCGTAGTCCGGTCCGAACATGAAGTGGTAGATCAGAAGCTGCGAACGGCCGTCGAAGAGCTCGGCTAAGGTCCGCGTCCGGTCGTCCGCGTCGAAGCGGTATTCCTTCTCGACCCGCACCCACGGGAGCTCGCGACGCTTCTGAGCGAGGTCATCGCTGCGGCGGGTGTGTTCCTTCTCCTCGGCCAGCAGCGCGTCACGCTCGCTTTGCCACTCGGGCCGCGTTGCGATCCTGTGCCTGGTCACGCTGCTGCCTCCTCTGGAGCGTCGTACTCGTCGTGCCGGCGCCACCAATCCGCGGGGGCGTCCTC
>JBKPNC010000100.1:0-12382 GCA_046732435.1 Actinomycetota bacterium | reverse complement strand
TCCTGGACCACATCCAGCGCGGGCAGAACCTGCCCGTCGTCAACGCAATCGTGTTCGTCGTGATTTTGCTCACCGTCATTCCCGTCACCATCGCCCAGCGCCTGACGCGGGAGCAGGGCATGCTCCGGCGGGGCGGCGCCGTCGCCGCCGAGCCGGTGGGCGAGATATAGCCTGCTAGCGCGGAGGGAAGCAAAGGAGGGCTTATGAGCATCACCGTCAGCCAGTACAAGAACTTCGTCGGCGGCGAGTGGGTGGAGTCCGTTGGCGGCGAGACGATGGAGGTTGTCAACCCGGCCACCGGCGAGACGATCGCCGAGGTCCCGCGCGGGACGGCCGAGGACGTCAACCGCGCCGTGGAGGCTGCGAAGAAGGCCTTGCCGGAGTGGCTCGAGACGACGCCGCGCGAGCGGAGCGAGCTGCTGCTCAAGCTCGCGGACGTGATCGAGGAGCGGGCAGACGAGCTTGCAGCGCTCGAGTCTTTGAACGTCGGCAAGCCGATTGCGGCCGCGCGCGACGAGCTGCCGGAGATGGCGGACAACATCCGCTTCTTCGCGGGCGCGGCGCGGCTCCTCGAAGGCAAGGCGACCGGCGAGTACATGCGGGAGCACACGTCCTGGATCCGTCGCGAGCCGATCGGCATCGTCGCCGGCATCACGCCGTGGAACTACCCGCTCTGGATGGCCGTCTGGAAGTTCGCGCCCGCGCTCGCGGCCGGCAACGTCCAGGTGCTGAAGCCCGCCGAGCAGACCCCGCTCACGCTGCTCCGCTTCGCGCAGCTCGCCGAGGACGTCCTCCCGGCGGGGGTGCTCAACATCGTCACCGGCGACGGCGTCCCGGTCGGCGAGGCGCTCGTCAAGCACGAGGATGTCGGGCTCGTCTCGCTGACGGGCGACGTCGAGACCGGCAAGATCATCGCCCGCACGGCGGCGGACACGCTGAAGCGAGTCCACCTGGAGCTCGGCGGCAAGGCGCCGGTCCTCGTGTTCGACGACGCGGATCCCGAGCTCGTCGCCGAGGGCATCAAGGTGGCCGGGTACTGGAACTCCGGTCAGGACTGCACCGCGGCCTCGCGCGTCGTCGCCGGCCCGCGGATCTACGACAAGCTGCTGGAGGAGCTCGTGCCGGCTGTCGAGTCGATCAAGGTCGGCGACCCCGCCGAGGGCGAGGGCGTCGAGATGGGGCCGGTCGTCTCGAAGGAGCAGCAGGAGCGCGTGCTCGGCTTCCTCGACCGCGCGAAGGGCTACAAGGCGTCGTTCGCGACGGGCGGCAACACCGGCAACGGTCGCGGGTTCTTCATCAAGCCCACCGTCGTCACCGGCGTCGACCAGGAGGCGGAGATCGTCCAGCGCGAAGTTTTCGGCCCTGTCGTCAGCGTGCAGCGGTTTGCCGACGACGACCAGGCGATCGCGTGGGCGAACGACGTCACGTACGGGCTGGCGGCGTCCGTCTGGACGCGCGATCTCGGCAGGGCGCTGAACGCCTCGCGGAAGCTCCGGTTCGGCACCGTGTGGATCAACGACCACATCCCGCTGGTCTCGGAGATGCCGCACGGCGGCGTCAAGCAGTCCGGCTACGGCAAGGATTTGTCCGCGTACTCGCTGGAGGATTACACGGAGCTAAAACACGTGATGGCCAAGTACTAGGAAACGGGGGAACCCCTGGTTCCCCCGTTGGCCCCCTCCTTCCGCCCTGTCGCCCTGACGGGAACGGAGCGGTCGGAGGGTGCCGCCGGTGCGGGCATTTCTTTGCGTTTTGTGGGCCTCCCGCCCGGCAAAGCCGGGCTCCGGCGGCCCTTCGCTGCTATGAAGCCCAGTTCCGTTTTGACGCGATGCGTGGCGATTTGGTACCACTCGCCTCGCATTGCGCACGGGCAGACTCGACCGGCGACGTGGTGCCGTAACGCGGGCCCGGAGCATCGACGCGGTCGACCGGGCGATCATCGAGGCGCTCCAGAAGAACGGCCGCGAGTCGTTCCGGCGGATCGCGCGCCGAATCGGCGTCTCCGAAGCGACTGTCCGCGCCCGCTACCGGCGGCTGTGCGCGGACAACATCCTGCAGGTCACCGGCGTCACGAACCCGCTCGGCCTCGGCTTCGAGTCGATGGCCATGGTGGGCTTGAAGACGAACGGCTCGCCGGAGCCGGTCGCCGACGAGATCGCGCGCTGGGAGGAGGCGGACTACGTCGTCATCACCGCCGGCCAGTTCGACCTCCTCGTCGAGGTCGTCTGCGGCGACCGGCGTCAGCTCCTCGACCTCACGAACCGCATGCGCGCCCTGAGCGGCGTCGTCTCGACCGAGAGCTTCCTCTACCTGGACATGTGGAAGCAGCTCTACGACTGGGGCACGCACATCGGGGACGGGCGCGCCACACACACGCTGGGCGCATGACGGTCGAGGATCGCGAGATCACCCGCCCGCGGGCGCAGGCCACGAGGCCGGACGTCCGGCTCGAGCAGGTCACGAAGCGGTTCGAGGACGTCGTCGCCGTGGACGACATCTCGGTCGCCGTGGAGCGCGGCTCCTTCTTCGCGCTCCTCGGGCCCTCCGGCTGCGGAAAGACGACGACACTGCGGATGATCGGCGGCTTCGAGCAGCCGACCGCCGGCGCCATCTACCTGGGCGACCGGGACGTGACCTGGCTCCAGCCGTACCGGCGCGACGTGAACACGGTCTTCCAGAGCTACGCGCTCTTCCCGCACCTCTCGATCTTCGAGAACGTCGCGTTCGGCCTCAGGCGGAAGGGCGTCAGGGGTGCGCAACTCCGCGGCCGCGTGGAGCGGATCCTCGAGCTCGTCGAGCTGGGCGGCTACGGGCGGCGGAAGCCGCGTCAGCTCTCGGGCGGGCAACAGCAGCGGGTCGCGCTCGCCCGCGCGCTCGTGAACGAGCCTCGCGTCCTGCTCCTGGACGAGCCGCTGGGCGCCCTCGACCTGAAGCTGAGAAAGCAGATGCAGCTGTTCCTGAAGCAGCTCCAGCACGAGATCGGCATCACCTTCATCCACGTCACGCACGACCAGGAGGAGGCGATGACGATGGCGGACACGATCGCCGTGATGAACCGCGGTCACATCGAGCAGCTCGGCTCGCCGGACGACCTGTACGAGCATCCACGCACGGCGTTCGTCGCCGGCTTCCTCGGCGTTTCGAACCTGCTCCAGGGGACGGCCGCCGGCGACGACCTCGTCCGCGTCGACGGAGCGGACGTTCGCGTCCCGCGGTCCGCGCTCGCCGGGCGCAGCGGCGCGATTGCGGTCGGGATCCGCCCCGAAAAGATCAGGCTGTCTGACGGCGGTGAGAACCGCCTCACCGGCGTCATCAAGGAACGGGCCTACATCGGCGTCTCCACGCAGTACATCGTGGACACGGCCCCAGGCCGCGTCACCGTCTACGTCCAGAACGCCGACCCCGGGGCCTCCCCGCTTGCGGAGGGCGATACGGCGACCCTCTCGTGGAGCCCGGAGGCGACCTTCGTCGTCGACATCTCTCACGAGGAAGAGGAGGAGGAATGACCGATCGGATGACGCGAGACGAGCTGCTTCGCCGCGGAGCGGCCGGTGCTTCGATCCTGACCATCCCTGGGCTGCTCGCCGCCTGCGGTGGGTCGAGCAACAAGTCGGCGAGCTCCACCGTGGAGCACAAGCTCGCCAAGACGCTTCGGTTCTCGAACTGGCCGTACTACATCGACACGAACGACAAGAAGCACACGCATCCGTCACTCGATGAGTTCCGGCAGCGAACCGGCGTCCACGTCCAGTACACGGAGGACATCAACGACAACGGCACGTTCGGAGCCAAGATCGAGCCGGCGCTGGCTCGCGGGCAGTCGATCGACCGCGACATCATCGTCATGACCGACAACTCGAAGTGGCCGTCGCTTCTGGTCCAGAAGGGCTGGCTCGAGAAGCTCGACAAGAGCGCGATCCCGAACATCAAGAACCTGGAGCCGGCGCTCCGGCACCCGGGCTGGGACCCCCACCGCGACTACAGCCTGCCCTGGCAGTCGGGCATGACGGGGATCGCCTTCAACGACAGGCTCACGGACCCCATCCTCTCGGTGGACGATCTGCTCGGGAACCCGAAGCTGAAGGGCAAGATCACGGTGCTGAACGAGATGGGCGACGCGCTCGCCCTGGTCATGCTGGCGAACGGCGACGACATCACGAAGGTGACCGACACGACCTTCAACCGCGCCATGGCGAAGCTCCAGAAGGCGAAGGACTCAGGACAGATCCGGCAGTTCACCGGCAACGACTACGGGCCGCCGCTGGCCCGAGGCGACCTCTCCGCGGCGATGTCGTGGTCGGGCGACATCCCCCAGCTCGCGAACCCCCACCTGCACTGGAACCTGGCCACGGACGGCGGCGACATCTGGACCGACAACATGCTGATCCCGAAGGGCGGCGACGTCTACACCGCGTCCGTCTACATGAACTACGTCTACGACCCGAAGGTCATGGGCCTGATGGAGGCGGGCGACCCGAAGCGGGACATCACCGGCGTCTACTACATCCCGCCGGTGATCGGGGCGAAGGAAGCCGCGCGCAAGGTCAATCCCTCGGTCGCGAACAACCCGCTCATCTTCCCGACGAAGAAGATGTTCGACAACGTCCACATCTTCGACCCGGCCGCGCTCAAGAACGAGAAGTACCTCAACGCCTGGAACAACCTCGCGTTCTGACGTGGGGGAAACCATGTTTCCCCCACGGGCCCCCTTCTTCTGCGCTCTCGCCGGCGATGCGCTCTTGGCCTCCCGCCGGGCGGAGCCCGGCTCCGGCCGCCACCGTGATCGACCAGCAGGCGGAAAACAGCTCACGGCCCAGTCAGCGAGGACATAGGCGGCGACATGGCTTTCCTTCACCGGCACCGCGGATTGACGCCTTACCTGCTCCTCGCGCCCGGCATGCTCTGGCTCGCCGCGTTCTTCGTCGTTCCGCTCGGGTTCCTCGCCTACCAGTCGCTGCAGTCGGGGAACCTCGACGTGGGCTACGCGTTCACGTGGTCCTGGGGCAACTACTGGAACGCGATCCGCGACTACCACACGGAGTTCATCCGCTCGGCGGAGTACGCCGGTATCGCCACGGTCGTCGCGCTCCTCGTCAGCTATCCGGTCGCGTACTGGATCGCGTTCCGCGGCGGCAGGTGGAAGAACCTCCTGCTCCTCGCCATCGTCGCGCCGTTCTTCGTCACCTACCTGATCCGGACTCTGGCATGGGAGACGATCCTCGAGGACAACGGGCTCGTCGCCCGAACGCTGCGGACGCTGCACATCCTCGGGCCGAACGGCCGGCTGCTCGCGACGTCGGTCGCCGTCGTTTGCGGCATTACGTACAACTTCCTGCCGTTCATGGCGCTGCCGCTGTACGTCTCGCTCGAGCAGATCGATCATCGGCTGCTGGAGGCCGCGAAGGATCTGTACGCGAGTAACGCCACCGCGTTTTTCCGCGTCACGCTGCCGCTGTCGCTGCCCGGGATCGTGGCCGGGACGCTGTTGACGTTCATTCCAGCCGCGGGCGACTTCATCAACGCGCAACTGCTCGGGGCGCCGAACAACCACATGATCGGCAACGTGATCCAGGCGAAGTTCCTGCAGCTCAACGACTATCCGGCCTCGGCCGCGATGTCGTTCGTGCTGATGGCCGCGATCCTGCTCGCCGTGCTCGCCTACGCGCGCGCCGTCGGGACGGAGCAATTGACGGGGTCGGGGGCATGACGAGCGCCACTGCAGCGGTCACGGCGCGACCCAGGCGGAACCCGCTCGCGGTCGCCTGGGCGTTCGTCCGCCGGCACGTGCTCACCGCGTACTCGGTCCTGTTCTTCCTCTACCTCATGCTGCCGATCGGAATCGTGATCGCCTTCTCGTTCAACAACCCGATCGGGCGGTTCAACTACACGTGGCAGGGGTTCACGTGGAACAACTGGCGCTACTGGGACGGCGTACCCGGCATCCGTAGCGCGATCGAGCTCTCGCTCGAGGTCGCCCTCATCGCCAGCGTCGTCGCGACGGCGCTCGGCACGCTGATCGCGCTCGCGCTCGTGCGCTACGGCTTTCGGGGGCGCGCGGGCACGAACCTGCTCGTCTTCCTGCCGCTCTCGACGCCCGAGATCGTGCTCGGCGCCTCGCTCCTGACGCTCTTCCTCAACCTCAACGTCGTCTTCGGGTTCTGGACGATCCTGATCGCGCACATCATGTTCTGCATCAGCTTCGCGGTCGTGACCGTGAAGGCGCGGCTGATCGGGTTCGACCGGCACCTCGAGGAAGCGGCCATGGACCTGGGGGCGAACGAGTGGACCACGTTCCGGAAGGTGACGCTGCCGTTGATCGCGCCCGCGATTGTCGCCGCGCTGCTCCTCTGCTTCGCGATCTCGATCGACGACTTCGTGGTCACGTACTTCAACTCCGGCCCGGAAGTGACGTTCCCGCTCTTCGTGTGGGGAGCGGCCCGCGTCGGTACGCCGGCCCAGGTGAACGTCATCGGCACCGCCATCTTCGTGATCGCGCTCGGCGCGATGCTCATCAGCATCCTCGTCCAGAGCCGCCGCGCCAAGGGTGTCGCGTCGTGAAAACGGCCGCATCGGTCGAGTCGCTCGATCAGCTCCAGCAGGCCGCACGCGACCACCTCTGGCTCCACTTCACGCGCATGAGCGGCTACCGGCAGGCGGACGTGCCGGTCATCGTCCGCGGCGACGGCTGCTATCTGGAGGACGCCCGCGGCAACCGCTACCTCGACGCTCTGGCGGGCCTCTTCTCGGTCAACATCGGTTACGGCTTCGGCGACGAGATCGGCGAGGCGGCAGCGGCGCAGATGCGGGAGTTGCCGTTCTATACCAACTGGTCGTACGCCCACCCGCGCGCCATCGAGCTCGCCGCCGAGGTGGCGTCGCTTGCGCCCGGCGACCTGAACCGCCTGTTCTTCGTGTCCGGCGGCTCGGAGGCGGTCGAGTCCGCATGGAAGCTCGCCCGCCAGTACTACCTCGCCCGCGGCGAGAAGGACCTCCGCGGCGCCGCCGGTTCGAAGGAGCCCGAGCATGACCACGACGCGATGGTCGCCGCCCTGCACACCCCGCGCCGGTACAAGGCCATCGCCCGGCACGTCGCGTATCACGGCACGACGCTGGGCGCCCTCGCGATCAACGGGATCCCGGCGCTGCGGACGCCGTTCGAGCCCCTGACGCCGGAAGTCGGTCACGTGCGCAACACGAATCGATACCGGCGTCCGCCCGAGGAGACGGAGGCAGAGTTCACCCGCTTCCTGCTGGACGACCTGGAGCAGAGGATGCTCCAGATGGGGCCGGAGACGATCTGCCTGGTTCACATGGAGCCGGTGCAGAACGCCGGCGGGTGCTTCACGCCGCCCGAGGGCTACTGGCGCGGCGTGCGTGAGCTGTGCGACCGGTACGACATCCTCCTGTCGGCGGACGAGGTGATCACGGGCTTCGGGCGACTCGGCTACTGGTTCGGCTCCGAGCGCTACGACATCCGTCCCGACATCGTCTGCTCCGCCAAAGGGCTGTCGTCGTCCTATGCGGCAATCGGCGCGGTGATCGCGACCGACCGCGTGATGGAGCCGTTCCTCGAGACCGATTCGATGTACTCGCACGGGATCACCTTCGGCGGGCATCCGGTGATGTGCGCGATCGCGCTGAAGAACATCGAGATCATGAAGCGGGAGCGCATCGTCGACGGCGTCCGGGAGCAGGAGGGCCGCTTCCGCGCAACGCTGGAGCAGCTCTTGGAGCTGCCGATCGTCGGCGACGTGCGCGGGACCGGCTTCTTCTACGCGGTCGAGCTCGTCAAGGACAAGGCGACGAAGCAGACCTTCAGCGACGAGGAGTGCGAGTGGCTGCTGCGCGGGTTCATCTCCCCGCAGCTCTTCGAGCGCGGCCTCATCTGCCGCGCGGACGACCGAGGCGACCCGGTGATCCAGATCTGCCCGCCGCTCGTCGCCGGGCAGGGCGAGTTCGACCGGATCGTCGGCACCCTCGGCGACGTGCTCACCGAAGCCTGGGGCCGCTTGCAAGACCGCTGACGCGCACGGCTACGATTTGCCCTCGCGGCGCCGTGGCCGAGTGGCTAGGCAGAGGCCTGCAAAGCCTCGTACACCGGTTCGATTCCGGTCGGCGCCTCTCACGACGGAAATCGCTGCACGTAGCAGGGTTTTTGCTACGTGCTGAGCGGATTGTTTTCCCGCGAAGCCTGTAGGCGCCGCAGCTCGGCGGCGAGGTCTTGGGTCGCAAGGTGCCCGTACAGGTCGACCGTGGTGGCGATCGAGGCGTGCCCGAGGATGCGCGACAAGGCGGCGATGTTGCCGCCATCGCGGGAGCCAGCGGGTGGCGAACGTGTGTCGGGCCGTGTGCGGCTTCCGGTACTTGACGCCGACACGGGAGAGGCTGGCCTGCCACCACCGATGAAACGTCCCCTCGCCGCAGGGGCGGTCGCGGGTGATGCCGGTGCGGCCGGTGCGGTTGCCGAGCGTCCCGTACCACAGGTACTCCGAGGGGTCGAGGCCGTCGAGCAGCACCAGCTCGCTGACGGCGCGGACGACGCGCTCCGACAGAGGCACGATCCGACCCCTGGCGCCCTTGCTGCGCACGATTGTCGCGTACGCCTCCTCGACGTTCACATGCAGCACTTGCAGCATCCGCGCCTCGCCCTTGCGGATGCCCGTCTCAAGCAAGATCAACATCAGCGTCGCGTCCCGAACCTCGGGCTGGGCGACGAGCGCCTCATACTCGGTGTCGGTGAAGACGCGGATCTTGATCTCCTTCGTGCGGCGCGGGTAGCGAACCCTCCCCATCGGGTTCACGTCGATGCGCTCCTCCTCGTACAGCCAGCGCCAGAAGTCGCGGAGGACCGCGGTGACCTTGCGGCGTTGACCGGCGGTGAACGCGTCGCGGACGCAGCGCAGATCATCGGTCGTGACGCCGGCGAGGTCGTGGTCGGCGAGAAGGACACACATGCGGGCGAGGACGCGCTCGTAGCTGTCGATCGTCCGTGGTGCCGCACCGTCCTCGACGTCCTTCCACGCGAGGTAGTCCTCCACGGATGGGCCGAGCCGCGTCTCGACGTAGCGGCGGTCGCGCACGGGCTCGGCGAGGATAAGCGCTGCGGCCTCTAGTTGCTCGGGCGTCAGGGCGAGTGGCCCGGTCACTCGATCCACTCGGCTTCACCCGCCTTGACAAGATCGTCGAGGGCGCTCAGGAATGCCTTCTCGTCACCCTCACCCCTGTCCTGGTGATTCTCAACCGTTACAGCCGTTACATCGCTTTGTCCATGCGCGTTTCCGCGTTTTTCCAAAGCGTTACATCCGTCCGGATGTAACGGTTGAGAAATCGCCCGATCCCGTGTGTTCATGCGGGATGTAACGGCTGTAACGGTTGTGTGTGCGGAATCCCCAGGCGGTGACGACTCGTCGCCGTCGTCCGACCCCTCGACCGTAGGCACGTATCGTGCGAACGCGTCCTCGAAGTCGTCCGTTTTGTAGCCCTTCTTCACGTCGTCCCCGATGCGGACGGTGGTGGGGCGGATGGCGAAGTCGTTGAGGAATCGCGACAGCCCGTTTTGGGTCAGTCCGCCGCGGCCGTAGTCAGCCCATGGGCCGGTCTCGATCGCCTTGAGCGCGTCGACGAGGGAGCTGCTGAACACCTTCCCGTCCACGGCCACACCCGGCAAAACCTCCTTGCAGTCGGCGAGCAGCCGCATGACGATCGAGTCGTCGTCGCTCTCCACGTTCGCAAGCGCAAGCGCCGCCTGGCGCGCCCGCGTTGGCCAGTCGCCGCCGACCTGGTCGGCGATCGCGAGCAGCGGCTCCCAGTTGTCCTGCGCGCGGTCGTTCAGCTGCTCCGGCAGGCTTGGTCGGGCGGGGCGCAGGGCATCGACATGCTGGCTCGCCCACCGCGCTGCCCGATCTCGCAGGCCGGCACCGACGGGTTCGACGTCGCGACGGCGGAAGTGTGCGACCGTCTCGGCCTTCTTCTTCCGGCGCAGCTGGATCACGATCGACCGGTCGACCACCGTCGGCGGTGGCATTCCGATCGACGCCCACAGGGTGGCCGCGAAGATGTTGAAGTCGCGGAGCGCGAAGTCGGGCCCGACGGAGCGAGGGATCGTGGCCCCGCGGCGGTTGCCGGCGTTGAGCAGGGCCCGGATGCCCTCGTGCTCCTTCGGCTCGTGTCCGCGCGTCCCGAACACTGTGTCGATCTCGTCGAGCAACAGCGCCGGCTCCTTCGCGTCGATCGTCCGGAAGAGGACGGCCTCCGACGGGCGGATCATCGACTCGGGCCTCGGGACCACCGACTCGACCAGCTCGACGAGGACCGTCTTGCCGCACCGCCAAATCGGCGAGGTGATCCCGAGCCGCGGGCTGTAGTCAAAAGCCGGGAGCGCATGCACGTGAACCGTCCACAGCGCGGCGACGTCCGCGGCCTCCGGCGACATGACGACGTACGTCCGGAAGTAGTCGGACAGGTCGTTGAGGAGGGTTCCGCCGTCAACCGGTTCCCCGGGCGGCTGCTCCGTCGATTCGGGGACCGTCGCCGACGGCAGCTCGTCGCTTGCCCGCGCGAGCAGGTCGTCGACAGCGTGACCAGCCGCGAGGAAATCGTCGAGGCCGGTCTTGACGCCGCCTGGCCCGGACGGGAGCCGAACGACCCTGACGGTGGCGCCGCGGCCCTGGAGGAACGAGCGCAGCCGTGCGAGCGCCGCCTGCACCGCCTTCTTGTGGACGATGTCGCTGTCGAAGACGAGGTAGACGTCGCGGTCGTTGAGCGCGATCGACTCCCAGTCCGGGAGCGCGACCTTTCCGCCCTTGCCGTTCGTTCCGCGCCAGCTCCACACCCCGAGCAGCGCGACGCAACAGAGTCCCTGCACGACTGCCGCATCGGCCTTCCGTGCGCCCTCGGTGATCCACAGCGGCCGGGCGGGGTCATCGATCCACGGTTTCGCCATCGGCGGCACGTCGATCACCATGCGGGCGCCGCTCGGTGTCTCGTACTTGACCGGCTTCCCGTCTTTCGACCGCGGCTCGTCCGGTCGAAACTGGTGCAGGACCACGCGACCGTCGAGGCCGCGGACCGGGATTAGAAGCCCCGGTACGAGCCGCTGTGCCGGACCAAACCCGTACTTCGCCAGCCGCGCCTTGACGTCAACCGAGCGGTACCCTCGGGCGTCCGCGACCTCACGAGTGATCCCCGAGGCTTCGAGAAGGGCGCGATGCTGCGGGAGCAGCGCAAGCCAGCTCACGGCCGGCCTCCGCGACCACGGACTACATGATGATCATGATGATGATGTTGTTGTTGATGACGACCCTGATGTGGGGCAGGGTCGTCGCCGGTACGGGAGCCCGGCGAGCGGGCACTGTTGCCGCGAACCCGGCGCGGCGTCCTCGGCAGTGTGGCACGCCGCCTCGGCGCTCGCGAATGGCAGCCGATGCGCCTCGAAGCACCACGCCGAGCGAGATGCAGGCGGGCCGTCAGCCGAACATTCAGCCGCCAGCCCGGGGCCGAGTTCGCGAGGTACCTGCGGGCCGGCTTCTCGCCGAGCAGCCTCGCAGCGTCCACGCGGCGCTCAGCGTCCAGGCCGCGAACGCGAGCAACCTCCCAGTCCGTAGTTATTGGGGTCGGCAAGAAGCCGCTTCAGCTCGGCCTCGAACTCCGGCGAGTCAGCCGGGAACCTCATCCCGCGGAGGATGGCGGTTGCTACGTCGCGAGACACGAGAGTCGAGTTCGCATAGCCAGTACACCTCTTCTACAGTCGCCCGGACGTTGCCGTAAAGACGACGAACGGCCGCTCTCGCGACCGCACGCCGACTGGGTATACGACTCTCGTACACCCACAACGTACATTCCTTGTCGGAAGTTTCCGGTCGGGCGTATGCTCGGCCGCGCATGGAGTTGGACGCACGCGGCCTCGAGGAAGCGATCAGGCAGACACGGCGGGCCTGCGACCATGCTGAGGCTGTGCTTCGCGCGCTAGACGCGCCTTCCTTTTCAGCGTTCAGCTGACGCAGCCGCCCGACCTCGGCTTCGAGTTCTCGCCGGAGGCGGCGAACCCGGTCACGCTCGGACGCGGCCTCCGCTACGAGTCGTTCGCCGATCTTAAGACCTCCGGGCCGATCGGCTTTAGGTCGGCGGTCGCCCGGTTTGGGGAGGCGGCGGCACTGAAGCGCGAGGTTGCGCGCCGGACTATCAGCGCAGGAGCATTCCGCGATTCCTGGGGCGGGCGGGCACTTCCATTGACCTGCCTCAGGGATCTGCCGGGATAGCAGCAAGCGGCCTCAGGTCTTGGCGAGACCTTCAGCAACCGCTTGGTCGAGGCTCAGTGCGTGGCCGGCGGAGCGTCCTCGATCGAAGTCGGCATCGGCTCCCGCGAGCACCTGCACAGGCGTGC
>JBKPNC010000099.1:0-11173 GCA_046732435.1 Actinomycetota bacterium | reverse complement strand
GCGAACTCCTGACGCGCGTCGCGGCGCGATTCGGCGCGCGCGCCCGGGCGGCGGGGCGAGCGATCGAGGTCGTCGCCGCCGGCGGGCTCGTCGCGTCGGCCGACGAGCTGCGGCTCGAGCAGGCCGTCGGCAATCTCGTCGAGAACGCGTTTCGCCATGCTGCCGGAGCGATTCGCCTGGCGGCCGCGGAGCGAAACGGCGCAGTCGAGTTCCACGTCGCCGACGAGGGAGTCGGGTTCCCGCCGGAGTTCCTGCCCAGGGCGTTCGACCGGTTCAGCCGCGCCGACGAGGCCCGCTCGGGCGACGGCGCCGGGCTCGGACTGACGATCGCCGAGGTAATCGCGACAGCGCACGGCGGCTCGATCGGCGCGGTGAACCGCGACGGCGGCGGCGCGGACGTCTGGCTGTCGATCCCGAAGGCGCAGGCGTCCTAGCGCGGCACGAGCTGGACGTACGAGGCGAGTGCGCCGTCCGTCAATGCGTGGACGGCGAAGGCCGGTGGCTCGTCGGTGAAGGCAATCTCGGTCGCGGTGAGATCGAGCTGCGCCTGGGCGTAGGTGCTCGGGACGGCGAGCACGGGTCGACCGCCCAGTCCGGCCGCGATCGTCCGGTGGACGTGCCCGGCGACGATCCGCTGAACCTGAGGATATCGAGCCACGACGTCGCCGAGCGCATGACGATCGGCGACCGGCAGGCCAAGCTCGTCCCACGCCGCGTTGCCGGTGACGAGCGGAGGATGGTGGAGCGCGACGAGCGTCGGCCGCTCCGGTGCGGCGGCAAGCTCGGCGTCGAGCCATTCGAGTCGCCCTCCGTCGAGCTCGCCGCGATCCTCGCCCGGCCGCGTGCTGTCCAGCAGCACGAGCCGCAGCGCGCCGACGTCGGCCGTGTACTGCACCGGCGTCCCCGTCTGACCCGGGAGCTCGAAGCTCGCCCGGAGGGCGTCCCGCCCGTCGTGGTTTCCGGGCACGGGATAGACGGGTGCGTCGAGCCGCGCGACGATGTTCCGAACCGTCGCGTACTCGTCGGCGCTCGCGTTCTCGGCGAGGTCGCCGGAGAGAAGGACGGCATCGGGACGGTCGGGCAGCCGTCGTGCGGCTTCCACGGTCGCCTCGAGGAGCGCGACGGGATCGCCGCCGGCCCAGGTCGCACCGATGTGCGGATCGCTCAGCTGAACGACGACCAATGGCTTCGCCATGCCTCCCACACTATGCTCGCGTGCGTGGTCTCTGCCGGTCAGCTACTCGCCTTCGCCGTGGCGGCGTTCGTGCTGATCGCGATTCCGGGCCCGAGCGTCCTGTTCATCATCAGCCGTGGCGTCGCGCTCGGCCGGCGTGCGGCGCTTGCCACCGTCGTCGGCAACGCCGCGGGCGTCTACGTGCAGGTGGCCGCGGTCGCGCTCGGGATCGGCGTCGTCGTCGAGCGCTCGACCGCGGTGTTCACGATCATCAAGCTCGTCGGTGCCGCGTACCTGGTGCTGCTCGGCGTGCGGATGTTCCGGGACCGGAAGTCGCTCGCGTCGGTCCTCGACGCGACGGTCATCCCCAAAAGCACGCGGCGCATCCTGCGCGAGGGTTTCGTCGTCGGCCTGACGAACCCCAAGGCGATCGTCTTCTTCGCCGCCGTGCTGCCGCAGTTCGCGGATCCTTCGCGCGGCCACGTCCCGCTCCAGCTCCTCACGCTCGGGCTGGTGTTCGTCGCCATCGCACTCGTCTCCGACGGGGTCTGGGGCGTCGCCGCGGGAACGGCCCGGACGTGGCTCCGCTCGTCACCGCGCCGCCTGCAGGCCGTCGGCGGGGCCGGAGGGCTGATCATCGTCGGCCTCGGCGTCAGCCTGGCGCTGACCGGCCGGAAGGGCTAGCGCGAGCCGAGAGACTCACGCCAGCCCCTTCCAGCACGCTCAGTGAGCGAGCTCGGCCGGCCGGACACCCGCTTGCGTGAGCAAGGCCTTCCGCAGCTGCTGCGGCAATGCTCGCTCGCGCACGGCGATGGGCGCGGACAGCCCCGGCACCGCGTGCGGACGCGCCGTGAACGCCACGGCGGAGCCGTTCGGCGCGATCGCCTGCCCGGTGATCTCGCCGAAGTCATTGATGTCGTTGGCGGTGTAGAGCTCGTCCGGATATCCCGGCGCGCCGAGTGTGTTGAGATCGGTCATGACGCCGTCTTCCCAGAGGAACGCCCGGCAGGTCGCGAAGCCGGCCGAGCACGACGTGCCGACGATCTGGCGTCGGGCGTTGATCCCGAGCGCCTCGCTGTAGACGTCTCCGGGCAGGGTGCCGAGCGGACGTATTCCGTCGCGCTGCGTCCAGAGGAACGCCTGGGCATCGAAGGCGCCGCCCGCGGCGGCGGATACGTTCGAGAACCCGACCACGTCACCGGCCTGGTTGATCGCCATCGGCGTGTTCCACGCCACGCCGCCGAGATTGCCGATGTCTTTGGCGATGCCGTGGTCCCAGAGCACCGCGTGGATCGCGCTGAACCTCCCCACCGCCTGGTCGCACAGGCCCGAGATCCCGACGACCTGTCCGCGGTCGTTCACCGCCGTCGCGGCGGAGACGGTGTCACCCGCAAGCGGCGGCAGCTCTTGGATCTGCGTCGGACCTGGGCCCCAGACGACGGCGCGGAACTGCAGCACCTGGTGGCGTCCGACGCATGTCGGGTCGTGCACGGTGTTCTCGGCCCAGCCGACCGTCTGACCGACGTCGTTGGTGCCGGTCGCGAAGCCGTTGTTGCCGCCCAGCGTCGGCAACGCCCGCATCGAGCCCGACTGCCAGACGAAGCCGAGGCACGTATGCCCGGTCACGGTTGGGAAGAAGGCCGAGCAGCTCCACAGCTCGCCGAGCGGATCGGTGACGCCTGTCTCGGCGATGCCGGAGACCATCCCCCTCACGTTTTTCACCGGCCAGAGGACGGCGCTGTTGGCTCCTCCGAGCGTGCCGAGGTCCGTCAGGGCGCCGTCGCGCCACAGCGCGGCGTGCTCGCTCTGGTCGCCGGGCAGGTTGGAGAAGCCCGCCACCCAGGCTCGATCGTTGATGCTGCTCCCGGCGCTGGAGCTGCCTCCGAGGGAGGCGAGGTTCGTCACCTCGTAGCCGCGGAGACCGCCCTGTCCTGCGGCGACGCCCGAGCCTCCGTAAGCCGAACCGATCGCGCACGCCGCGACGAGCGCGACGCACGCCACTCCACGTTTCATCATTACCTCCTGTTGGCGAAACCGACGGGTCGCTGCAGCGCCTGGAGGTATGGCTAAGCGGCGTTCCGGGCGCTCGCCAAATCCGGACGAGAGGCCTATCGGTCAGGCGACGCGGGCCAGCCTGGACGCAGGGGCCAGCGAGAGATGGGCAGCTGCGAGTGCCCGCCAGGGCCGCCACCGCTCTGCCAGCTCAACCAGCTCCGCCGGTGGAGTCCCATCGAAGCCGATCTCACCAACGGGGAACGCGTCGCGTTCACCCATCCGATAGGCGATCGCCAGCGCCGTCTCGAGCTCGACCCCAGCAGCATCGGTGAGACCGGCGACGAGCTGCCCGAGTCGGACGCTGCCGTCCAGGCGCACGGCCCCCTCAAGTGAGGCATGCGCGAACGAACGGATCGCCCGCTGGCGGACTCGGGGCAAACCGAGTCCGGAGAGATCGGCCTCCGCAAGCGCCTCGGCAGTCGGGAATGCGTGCGTGAGCCCGACCTGGCGAAGCCCCGAAACCGGACTGCCGGAGCGCTCGACAAGGCGTCGCGTGATCGACTGCGCGGCCGGACCCGGAGCCCCCTCGGCGACGATCGCGCAGACGCCGACCTCGAACGGATCCCAGGCGCCCGGCGGACGAATGCCCGGACGCGCGTCGAGCAACGGCGCGAGGGTGGGGTCGGCCCCCAACCGGACCGCGGCGTCCTCGAGATCCAAGTCGAGGCTGGCGAGTCGACGCGCCCGGCTGACGACGTGCACGAGCTCCTCCCAGTGCGGGAGGTGGGCGACGAGGATCAGGTGGTCGGGTCCGCCCGGGCCTAGCTCGATGACCCCGACGTCGCCTCCGATCCACACGGTCCTGCGATACGTCAGCCCGGAGACGGACTCGACGCCGGCGATCGCCCGCTCCTCGAGGTAACCAACGATCGCTTCCAAGTCCAGGGCGCCGCGGAACGTGAGCCGCAGAGGGAGCCCGCCGTCCGCCACGAGGCGATCGGCCTTGCGGCGGCGCGCCCGGAGCTCACGCGGCGACGCACGGAAGATCTCGCGGCAGGCCCGGTTGAACTGGCGGAGGCTGCCGAAGCCGGTCGCGAGCGAGATCTCGATCATCGACAGGTCGGTGTCGTCGAGGAGACGGCGTGCGAAATGCGCGCGGGCCGAACGCGCAAGTCCGTCCGGCGTGACCCCGAGGTGCTCGGTGAACAGCCGGCGGAGATGACGTGGCGAGACGCCGAGTCGCGCTCCCAGCTGCTCCTCGGTAGCGTGGTCGAGCGCGCCGTCGAGAATCAGCCTCACGGCCCGACAGACGAGCTCCGGGCGCGTCCACGAGACCGACTGAGGCCACCGGTAGGGCCGGCACTGGAAGCACGCCCGGAACCCCGCCGCCTCGGCGGCAGCTGCGAGCGCGTAGCGCTGAACGTTCTCCGCCCGCGGCCGCCCGCCGCAGCCCGGGCGGCAGTAGATCCCGGTCGTGACGACAGCGCCGAACGTATCCACGAACTGAGGTATAGCGCCCGCCGCGCGCCACGACTGGCCGGATCCGGACACGCGAAGGCTCCGGGTTCCCCGGGGGAGTCTCAGCGCGGCAGCGTCTGCAGCGCCTCGTACGTGTAGCCGAGGTCGAAGTCGCCGATTCCGTGCGCCTCGCAGATCGCGAGGCAGCGCTGCGCGTGATAGAGCGCAGGCTCGGCACGGCCGGCGGTCGCGTAGGCGCGGGAGATCTGCCACTCGCCGCGCGCGTCGTGAACGGCCCTGAGAGCTACGCCTCCGTGGTCCAGCAGACCTCGAGTTGCTGCTCCGGCGTGAGCCCGCTTTCGAGGTTGGGCGGATACGCGGTGTAGTGGGCGCCCCGTCCGAGGGCGGTCTTGATCGTCGTCTTTTCGCTCGCCGCGCGCAGGTATTCGATGCCGAACTTGAGCGGGACGTGGCCGCCGACCTCGAGGCCGGCTGAGACCTTGCCGTGCAGCTCGCGCTCGAGTGTGATCGTTTTTGAGGCCTCCTTCGCAGCGCCGTCCCGGCGGTCGAGCGAGTCGACGATCGCCTGCTCCGAGAGTATGCCGAGCGGTCGTTGGGAGCTGTCGTTCGGAAAGCAGGCGCCACGTCTCTTTCTCCCGCGCCGCTACCGGGGCGGCATGCTAGGGCAACATCAGGACGGCACCGCGCAGCTGACGGTCGAGCTGAGCTTTACTCTTGCCCTAGACGGGCTCGAAGATGCCTTCGCGGGCGGCGAGGGCGACGGCCTGCGTGCGGCTGTTCACGCCCATCTTCCCGATGATGCGCTGGATGTGCGTGCCGACGGTCTTCGGGCTCAGGTAGAGCCGGTCGGCGATCCCGACCTGCGTCAGGCCGTCGACGAGCAGGCTGAGGACCTCCCGCTCGCGCCGCGTGAGGCCGAACGGATCCTCCTGCGTGATGCGCGGCCGTCGGAGCTGCGTCCGCTCGAGCATCCGGCGCACGCGCGCGACGAACTCGTCGGGGTCGAACGGCTTCGTGATGTAGTCGTCGGCGCCGATCAGGAGCCCGGCGACGCGGTCGAACGGCTCGGTCCGGTCCCCCGAGACGAAGACGATCGCCAGCTGATGGCCAAGCGTCTGCCGGAGTTCGTTGCAGACCGCGTAGCCGCTTGTTCCCGGCAGGTTCACGTCCAGGAGGACCAGAGCCGGCGTCTCGCGCCCTGCCAGCGCCAGCGCCTCCTCGCCCGTGGACGCCTCCCTGACCTCGTAGCCTGCCCGGGCCAGCACTTCGACCACGTAGGCTCGAAAGTCGCTCTCGTCATCCACGACGAGAATCTGGCCGCAGTCCCTTGCCATCCTTCTCCTTTTTTTCCGCAGTCGGCGGTCGCTGAGCCAACGCACGGGATCACGCATCATGGAGCGCAGAGCCCGTTGCGGCCGACTAGCCCACGTCGGCCCATGCCGCTTCTTTCATTCTTCTAGTTGATTTGCAGCAGAATCGGTAGTACCCCTGTCCCCCAGCCGAGCTATCAGTCATACTGTCTACGTCCCCCGTTCGGGGAACTGGCGGAAATGCGGCGATCGGGCAAGGTGAGGGGGCTTGGCACTAGCCGACGGGCGCGATAGAGTTGCAGGCCTGCGGCCCTGGCGGGGCAACACTGCGGCTCCCTCGCAGGGCAAACATATGCCTGCGACGGTACTCGTTTGCGATAACGAAGATGTTCTGAGGACGCTTGTCCGCGCCGCTCTCGGCGATCGCGGGTACGAGATCGCGGAGGCGCGGGACGGTGACGAGTCGCTCGAGGTCGCCCGGCGAGCCAGGCCGGATCTGATCATCCTCGACATGCTCATGCCCGGGCGGAGCGGGCTCGAGGTCCTCGCCGAGCTCCGGCGCGATCCCGATCTCGCGAACACGCCGGTCATCGTGCTCACGGCGAGAGCCCAGGCGTCGGACCGCGAGGCCGCGCTCGAGGCTCATGCCGACCGCTTCCTTGCCAAGCCGTTCAGCCCGCGCGAGCTCGCGGGCATCGTGGACGAGCTTCTGCAGGCGTCGCGGCGCGGTGACCGCAACAACGGCCGCAAGCAGCCGGCGACGTCGTCCCCGAGCCCGCAGCCCACCCGCGAGCGGTTTGCCCCGCTCGTGCGCGAGCGGGTCGCCTGGGCGGAGGCCCAGGCGAGCGAGGAGGAGTTCCGCGCCCTCACGGACGCGATTCCGCAACACGTGTGGACCTCTGACGCCGAGGGCGCGATCGACTACGCGAACGACCGGCTGCTCGCGTATGCGGGGCGGTCGCGCGAGGAGGGACTCGAGCGGCTGGAGGAGCTCGTCCACCTTGGCGATCTCTCGGCGTACCTGGAACAGTGGAGCCGGGCAATCGAGCTGCTGACGCCGCTGGAGCTGGAGCTGCGGCTGCGGCGGGCCGACGGCACCTACCGCTGGCACCTGCTGCGGGCTCTGCCCATTCGTGAGGGCGGAAAGGTCTCCAGGCTGGTGGGAACCAATACCGATGTCCACGACCGCAAGCACCGCGAGCTGCGCCTCGCGTGCGAGATCGCAGTGACGCGCGTGCTCGTCGACTCGTCGACGGTCTCGGAGGCGGCGCCGCGGCTGCTGCATGCGCTCGCGCGCAACCTCGCCTGGGACGCGGGCGCCTTCTGGTCGGCCGATCCGGGCGCCGACGCGCTCGCGTGCATCGGCCTCTGGCGCTCGCCGCTCGCGGATGCGCCGGAGTTCGAGACGGCGACGCTCGAGTTTCGCATCCGCCGCGACATCGGGCTCGTCGGCAAGGTGTGGACGAGCGGTGCGCCGATCTGGGTCCGCGACGTCGCCGAGATCGTTGAGGTCTCCGGCTCGGCGCGCGAGGAGGCGGCGCTTCAGGCCGGGCTGCACGCGGCCTTCGTCTTCCCGGTCAAGTCTGCGGACGGGGACGTCCGAGGCGTGGTCGAGCTCTACGGGATCCAACCCCGGGAGTCGGAGGAGGATCTCCTCGATGCGGCGCGGGCCGTCGGGTCCGACGTCGGCGACTTCATCGAGCGGAAGGAGGCCGAGGAGGCGCTCGGCGAGACGCGCGCCCGGCAGCGTGCCGAGCAGCGCGAGCTGAAGCGGACGCTCGGGGAGCTGGCGTCGGAGAAGGAGCGCTTGCAGGCGTTCTACAACTTCGGCGAGCGCCTGCTCGCGAGCGAGACGGAGGACTTCGACCGGATGCTCGTCGACCGGTTTTGCGAGTTCGCCGAGGCCGACGTCGGCTTCCTGTACAAGCGGGAGGACGCCGGGCGGGAAGGCGAGCCGGCCGCGCTCATCCTTGCGGGAACGCGCGGCATCGAGCGGGGACGCATCGCCGACCGCATCCACCTCGGCGAGGGAGCGGCCGGCCGGGCCCTCGCGCTGCGCCTCTGTCTCCCCGTGTCCTACCCGGACGATCCGCTTCCGCTCGGCACGCACCTCGTCCGGCACACGCTGCACGTCCCGCTCCACCACCGGGACCGCGAGCTCGGCGTGCTCACGCTCGGCCGCTCGCACCACCGAGCCTTCGTCGAGGCCGAGGTCAAGGGCATCGAGGAGCTCGCCCGGCTGGCCGGCGCAGCGTTCGCGAACGCGCTGGCGCTCGAGCGGGCGAGGCGGCTGGCGAACCTGGGGCGTGCCGTCCTCGACGCCACCGATGAAGCGATCCGCGTCGTCGACACGAGCGGCAACGAGATCGTCTCCAACGCTGCCATGGACCGGCTCGTCCGGGAGCAAGGCTTCCCGCCCGGGAACGCGTTCTCCGAGCTGCGCGAGTTCGCACGGCAGACGACCGACCCCGATCGCTTCGAGAACGAGCTCCAGGCGCTCCTCGACGACCCGGAGCTGGTAGCGAGGCATGAGCTGGAGCTGATCGGATCGGGCCGGATCTTCCAGCGGTACACGGCACCGGTGCGGGACTCGCTCGGCGCGGTCATCGGTCGCATCTTCGTGCTGCGGGAGGTCACCGCCGAACGGACGGCCGAGCGCGCGCGCGAGGACCTGATCGCGACGGTGTCGCACGAGCTACGCACGCCGCTGACCGGGATCCTCGGGTTCGCCGAGATCCTCCTCGACCAGGAGATCGATCCGGATCGGCGCCGCCGGCACCTCGAGACGATCCACCACGAGGTCAAGCGGCTGACATCGCTCATCGACATGCTGCTCGACCTGGAACGGCTGCAGGACCGTCGCCTGCCGCTCAGCACGGAGGCGTTCCGTCTCGACCGTTTGCTGAAGCAGAGCGTGCAGCTCTTCTCGGGTGAGAGCGCTGCCCACACGATCGCCCTCGAGCTCCCGCGGGGGCCGCTCGAGGTCGTCGCCGACCGCGACCGGATCGCGCAGGTGCTCTCCAATCTCCTGTCGAACGCGATCAAGTACTCGCCCGGCGGCGGGACAATTCGCGTGTGGGCCCAGCGCACGAGCGGGACGATCCGCGTGGTCGTCGAGGACCCGGGCATAGGCATTCCGGCCGAGCAGCAGGAGCGCGTGTTCTCGCGCTTCTTCCGTGCACAGTCGTCCGGGACGCGCGGAATCCAGGGACTCGGCCTCGGTCTCGCGCTCGCGCGGGAGATCATCTCTGCGCACGAAGGTGAGATGAGCTTCGAAAGCGTCGAGGGCGAAGGCTCGACCTTCTGGTTCTCGTTGCCCGAAAGTCCGGTGCTCGCCGCTGAAAGTCCGCCGCCGCCTACGGCGGCGGCATGATGACTTTCAGCGGATAACGCAACCCTGATATCTCAGTCAGCCGGTGCGGCAAAGCCACACCCGGCGTCAACCGCACTCGCCGCCGGCTCGGGCTTTGCTCGACCCGGTTCACAGGCGCACGTGAATTCGCCGCTGAAGATCATCATGGTGCGGCGAAGCCGCGCCGGATCTTCAGCGGATAATGAGTTGGGCCTTGCCGAGGAGCTCGACGGCGTTCACCGGCCGCGTCAGGAACTCGTTCGCGTCCAGAAGCGTCGCGATCTGCCGCTGCTTCGGATCGCCGTCGTCGGCGAGGACGATGACCGGAAGGTCGGGGTTGCGCAGCTTGAGCTCGGCGAGCGTCTCCGCGCCGCCCCCGCCTGGGAGCTTCCAGTCGAGGATGACCAGATCCGGCTTGGCCTGGTCGAGCAGCGAGAATCCCTCGTTCGCGTCTCGCACCTCGAGCATGTCGAACGCGTCGCGTCCGAAGGTCGCACGCAGCACATCGAGCTCCGAAGGATCGTCGTCGATGATCATTACCCGATGACGACCGTTGGCCTCGTCCGACACCTCGAACCGTTCCACCCCGGCATCGAACGGCGTTCCGGTCATGGACTCCAGCGTCACCTGCAGCCGGGCCGCCGCCTGCACCATTCCGCGCGCCGCCTCGGTGCGCGTCTCGGCGTCTTCGCGGGTCTCCAGCAGCTCGGCGAACCCCATGATCATCGAGAGCGACGTCTTCAGCTCGTGGACGACGTCGGCCGGAAGGCCGTTCGGAGAGGCGGGTTGGCTATCTGACGTCATCGTGATCTCGTCACAGGAAACCGCGCTCGTGCGCCGCAGCCACCGCCTGCGCGCGCCGCTGCACACCGAGCTTCGAAAACGTACGGCCGAGCAAGGTCTTCACGGTCTCGACACCGATCCCGAGCTCCTTGGCGATCTCCTGGTTCGTCGCTCCCTCGGCGACGAGGCTGAGCACCTCGCGCTCGCGAGGGCTGAGCGCCGCGCGTCCCGGGTCCCGCCGTGGGTGGCGGGGATCGAACGCCGGTCGCCCCCCGAGCACAGTCCGCAGCGCCTCGAGAAGCTCGATCGGGCTTCCCGTCTTCAGCACGCTTCCCTGCGCGCCGGCGTCGCGCGCCGTCTCGTTGAACCCGCGCTCGTGGTTTGCGGTCATCATGACCGCGTGCGCGGTGATGCCACGGCGCCGCAGCTCGCGGATCAGCTCAGTACCACGATGATCCGGCAGGTGATAGTCGACGAGCAGGAAGTCCGGCTCGACGGCATCGATTAGCTCGAGCGCCTCGACGGCACTCGAGGCCTCCGCCGTCACGCGGAACTCCGACGCGCGCAGTGAGAGGCGAACCCAGCTCCGCACCATCGCATCGTCTTCGACTAGCAGAAGGCTTACGTCGAGGCCCTGCCGACTGCGGTCCGCGCCCAGGGTGTTCATGCTCGGGCGCGGAACTCGCGACGCCTGGCGGCGGTTGTTTCGGCTTCGTCCGGTGGTTTGCGCGCTGCTCTCCATTAGCTCATTTGCCTTCGGGGGACACGCCGAGTGTCCCTGCTTTCGAAACCCGCCATTTCTACTCGATTATGCACGAGAAGTCCCCAAGCGTGGGACACGGATTCCGCGCGTCCGTCCCGGAAAGGGGGGAGCCCCCGCCGGCTCCGGCGGAGGCTCCCGAAAGCGCTCAGTGAAGCCACGGCGGGACAAACTTGAAGGGGGACTGGAACGACGCCGACGTGCCGACGTTCGTGGTCACCGACGCCGTGTTGTTGGCAAGGTTCGAGTCAGGCGTCGACGAGGAAGCCTTGGCGACATCGGTCATCGTGCCGACCACGTTTGCGCGGGCACTGATGGAG
>JBKPNC010000098.1:0-23544 GCA_046732435.1 Actinomycetota bacterium | reverse complement strand
GCAGTATGCTCCCCGGTGGATGGCGGTCGCCCAGGAGACGTTCGATCGGCTGCGGACCGCGGGACTCGCCGAGGTCGATCCGGACATCGCTCAGCTGCTCGCCCAGGAGCTCGAGCGCCAGCGCGGCCAGATCGAGCTGATCGCCTCGGAGAACTTCACGTGGCCGTCGATCCTCGAGGCGGTCGGCTCCGTGCCGACGAACAAGTACGCGGAGGGCTATCCCGGCAAGCGCTACTACGGCGGCTGCGAGATCGTCGACGAGATCGAACGGGCCGCGATCGAGCGCGCGAAGACGCTCTTCGGCGCCGAACACGCGAACGTCCAGCCGCATGCCGGCGCCCAGACGAACATGGCCGTCTACATGGCGTCCATGCAGCCGGGCGACACGATGCTGTCGCTCGAGCTCTCGCACGGCGGCCACCTCACGCACGGGCTCAAGGTCAACTTCTCCGGGCGCCTGTACACGGTCGTCCACTACGGCGTCGACCGCGAGACGAACGTCGTCGACTACGACGATGTGCTCCGGCTGGCGAAGGAGCACCGCCCGAAGCTGATCGTCTGCGGCGGATCCGCGTACCCGCGCGCCGTCGAGGCCGACCGCTTCCGCGCAATCGCGGACGAGGTCGGCGCGCTCCTGCTCACGGACATGGCGCATTTCGCCGGGCTCGTCGCAGCGGGCCTGCATCCGAATCCCGTCGAGCACTCGCACTTCGTCACCTCGACGACGCACAAGACGCTCGCCGGCCCGCGTTCCGGGTTCATCCTCTGCGGCGAGGAGCAGGCGCAGGCGGTCGACCGCGCGGTATTCCCGGGGATGCAGGGCGGACCGCTCGTGCATACGATCGCGGCGAAGGCGACGTGCTTCCGGATCGCGGCCACGGAGCCCTTCCGGGAGTACCAGCGCCAGATCAGGCGGAACGCGGACGTCCTGGCGGAAACGCTGCAGGAAGGTGGGCTCGACGTCCTCACCGGCGGCACCGACACGCATCTCCTCCAGCTCGATCTCCGCCGCACGGACTGGACGGGCAAGGAGGCGGAGGAGCGGCTCGCCGAGGTGAAGCTGACGGTGAATCGCAATACGGTCCCGTTCGACGAGCGTCCACCGACCGTCGCGTCCGGGGTCCGCATCGGCACGCCTGCCGCGACGATGCGCGGCCTCGGCGAGGAGGATTTCAGGGAGGTCGGGAAGATCATCGTCGCTGCGCTCGGGGAATCGCCCGATCTCGGGGCGCTCGCGGCCCGCGCCGAGGAGCTCTGCCGGAAGCGGCCGCTCTACGCCGCCGGCTTCCGGGGCTTCACGGAATACCCGGCATGACGGCTCGCACCGTCGCTCCGGTCATCGAGGTCACGCACCCGCTCGTCCAGCACAAGCTCTCCTACCTGCGAGAGCGCGATACGCCGACCGTGCACTTCCGGAAGATCGCCAACGAGCTGACGCTCCTGCTCACCTACGAGGCGACGAAGGACTTCCCTACGGAGGAGGTCGACATCGACACGCCGCTCGAGCGGACGACGGTACACCGGATTTCGGGGAAGAAGGTGGCCGTTTGCCCGGTGCTGCGGGCCGGCATGGGCATGCTGGACGGCGTGCTGTCGCTCGTCTCGGGCGCTCGCGTCGGCTTCATCGGCCTCTACCGCGACGAGGAGACGCTGCAGCCGGTCGAGTACTACGTCAAGCTCCCGACCGATCTCGAGGAGCGCGACGTGATCGTGCTCGACCCGATGCTCGCGACCGGGAACTCGAGCGCCGCCGCCGTCGGAAGAGTCAAGGAGGGCGGCGCGAAGTCCGTCCTCCTCGTCTCCCTCGTCGCCGCGCCGGAGGGGATCGAGCGCCTCCACGGCGAGCACCCCGACTGCACGATCGTCTGCGCCTCGGTCGACCGCGGCCTCGACGAGCGTGGCTTCATCGTCCCCGGGCTCGGCGACGCCGGCGACCGGCTCTACGGCACGAGGTAACGGGGGAAACCAGGTTTCCCCCGTTGGCCCCCTTCTTGGGAGCAGACGCGACGTTGCGCGGTGTGGCTGCGGCCGGCGCAGCCGGCCTCCGCCGATGAAGCCCTGTGGGGTGCAGCAGCCAGGTGGGAGCTAGCCGCACACGCCCCGGAGATCCCGGATGCGGACGAAGTAGTCCCGCACCCCGTTCGTGTCACCCGGAACGAGGTTGGTCGCGAACGACATGAAGCCGATCACTCTGCCGTCGCTGCTCATGCCGGTGATGCTGCTGGTGGCGTTCGACTGGCCCGCGTAGGCCGGGCTCACCCGCACGGTCCTCCTGAGCTTCAGGTCGCGGACGAAGATGTCCGACTGCCGGTTCGTGTCGCCGCGGACGAGGTTCGCCGCTCGTGAGGTGAACGCGGCAAAACGGCCGTGACGGCTGAGAAACGGCCGCGACATGAAGACCCGGTAGCGGTCGGCCTTCGAGACGCCGCGGCCCTCTGCCTGGGCGCCGCTCGAGGCGACGCTGATGCGGATCGTCTTCTTCGTGCGACGGTCGTGCACGAAGACGTCGAGCGCGTCGTTGGTGTCGTGCGGAACGAGGTTGTTCGCGCGCGAGCGGAAGCCGACGAAGCGTCCGTCGCCGCTCAGCATGCCGCGGAACGTCGACCCGTCCGCCTGCTCGCCCGAGCTCGAGACGTTCGCGCGCTCCGTCACGCCTGTCACCCAGTCGCGGACGAACACGTCGGGGTGCTCATTCGTGTCGCCGCGAACGATGTCCGAGGCGTAGGAGCGAAACGCGATCACGTGCCCGTCGGCGCTGATCGACGATCCCTCGCTCACGCCGTTGGCCTCCCCTGCAGGCCCGAGGCTCACCCGAATCCGCCGGCCATGCTCGAGGATGAAGACGTCCCGGTCGCGGGGCATGTCGCCGTGCGTGAGGCTGGGTGCGCGCGACGAGAGGAGCAGCACGCTGCCGTCGGCGCTGAGGTCGTTCGTACACCACTTGTCGCAATCGGGCCGGCTCGTCGGTCCGCCGACCCTGTTCGGCCTCTGCTGGATCGGGCCGAGCGGGACGATGCTGGTGCGGCCGGTGAGCCGGTCGTGCACGAAGAGATCCTCGACGCCGTCCCGGTCGCCCGGAACGAGGTTCGACGCGCGCGAGCGGAAGTAGATCAGCCGGCCGTCGGCACTGACCATCGGGTGGAGGCTGCCCCCGTTCCCCTCGACGCCCGACGACGAAACGCTGACGCGCGTCGTCGTTCCCAGGCGGAGGTCGCGAAGGAAGACGTCCTCGACGGCGTTCCGGTCATCGGGGACGAGATTCGTGGCGAAGGACGAGAAGACGACGAAGCGGCCGTCCGCGCTGACGTTTCCGCGAAACGTGGACGCGTTCGCCTGCTCTCCGCCCGTGCTGACGTTGACGCGCTCCGTGTGCCCGGGACCGGCCACCCGGCACCTCGTTGCCGCCCTGGAATGGCGTTTCGCCTTCGTGCCCGCCTTCGCGGTGCCTTCGCTGCCTGCCGAGCAGCCGGCCGCGACGACCACGAAGAGAGCCGCCAGCAACATGGCAACCAGCCCGCCGCAGAGCCTGCGCCGACGCCGGCCGCTGCCGCACGTGTCGACCGCCGCCATCCAACGCAACCTTAAGGGGGAACGGCGGCGGGGTCTACTGGGAACGTTGCGCCGCGGTCGGCGCGAGCAACCCGGGCCGTCTCATCGCCTCGAGCCACACGGAGCGGGCGTCCTCGCGCGCGCCCCCTTCCGGCAGCCGCTCGACGACCCACGCGGGCGCGGCCGTCGGAATCTCGCCTCGGATCGGCGCGATCCCCTGATGACGTTCCTCACCGAGGCTCTCTCCCGGGCCGATGAGGATCTCGCCCAGCGTTTCACCGGGCCGAATTCCCAGCGTGTGGAGCGCCGGCTCGCCCTCGCGTCCGGCGTGCGCCCAGATCCGCCCGGCGAGCTCGCCGACGGTGAGCACGATCGGATCCGATGCGGTCGAGAGCGGCACGCCCTCTGCCGCCAGCAGTGCGGCATGGGCGCCCAGCGTCGCCGCATGGGCCATGGTCACCCAGTAGCGGAGCATGCCCGTATCCGTGACGGTGAGGGGGACGCCGGCCCGGGCCTGGCGCAGGAACAGCTCGGAGGCGCTTCCCGCCGAGCCGAGCACGTTCACGAACCGCACTGCAGTCCGACGTCCGCCGCCGCGCCGTGCGGCATAGGCGGCGAGCTGCTCCATGAACCGCTTCGTCCGTCCGTAGAAGCTCGCGGCCGCCGCGGCCTTGTCCGTCGACGCCACGACCACGGTGTCGACGCCGTTCGCGTCCGCCGCGCGGAGCAGGTTCCAGCTGCCCTGCAGGTTGTTGTCGACGAACTCCTCGGGGAAGATCTCGGCCCAGTCGACGTGCTTGTAGGCGGCGAAGTGGAAGACGATGTCGGGCCGCGCGTCGGCCACTGCGCGCTCCAGCCTGCCGGCGTCCCGCACGTCGCAGAGGACGTGGTCGAGCCGCTCGAGCGCCCCCGCGCCTCGCGCCCGTCGGTCGGCGATCAGCGACCCCTCGTGGCCGTCGAGGAGCGTGATCCGCTCGGGACGAAAGCCGGTGAGGAACGTGGCGAGCGTGCGTGCGATCGAGCCGCCGCCGCCGGTCAGAAGGACTCGCCGCCCGCCGAAGCGCTCCTGCAGCTCGAGCAGCGACGGAACGGGATCGCGCCGCTCGAGCACCGCCTGCCAGTCGAACTCGTCGGCCGGGACCCGGCGGGCGGGCAGCGGGAGCGGTCCGCGACCCTCCTTCGCGAGCGCGCGCTCGATCGCGCGGTAACCCGCCTTCATGTCGCCGGAACGGCGGGGGTCGGGCTCGTTGATCTCCGCGACGAGATACGCCACCAGGTCTCCGAGCCGGCGAACGACCGCATCGAGGTCGAGCTCCCCGGCGCCGTAGGGAAGTCCTTCGCCGAGCAGGCCGTGGGCGTCCGAGATGTGGGCGACCTCCGCGTACGGGCCGAGCTCCTCGACGTACCGAGCGAGGTCGAGCTCCTCGTCGGCCCTCTGACCGTGCAGCGTCGGATAGGCGGTGCAGAACGACCGGAAGAGGGCCGCGTGGGAGGTGTCGAGCGTGAACCGCAGGGCCGGAATCCGCTCGCGCCAGGTGAGTAGGTCACGCCAGTCGCCGCCGATCCGCGAGAGGTACATGCCGCCGGTCCGCATGCGCAGAATCGGCGGGACGTTCTCGATCAGCGGCACGACACCGTGCGCGACGCAGGTGTCCGCGTAGCAGCGCAGGAACCGGTCGAGCTCACGCTCGTCAGGCGGCGGTGTCGAGCGGAACTCGCTCGCGGACACCGGCACGAAGAGGTGGATCGTCAAGACCCGCGACCCGATCCCGGCCGCGAAACGGGCGCTGCGCTCGATCCCGGTGCGCGCCTCGTCGTCCAGCCGGTCGACGCGGACGAACGCGCCGCTCGGCCAGCGCAGCGGGGCTTCGGCGGTGACGACGAGGCCGCTTGCGGCCTCGCGCGTCACGGCAACGGCGCGATCGAGCGCGGCGTCGTCGGCGACGTGCTCGGGAGCCAGGCCCAGCTCGAGCCCGCGCCAGCCGCCGTCCGCGAGCCGATCCTGCAGCTGATCAGGCTCGGGAGCGGCCTTGAGCAGCGGCGTGGGTCCGGAGCCAGTCGACATAGTCGGAGACAGCCTGCTCGAGCGGCCGGACGCACTCTAGCCGTGAGCCCGCCGGTGCCTCCCAGCTTTCGTTCTCACCCGGAGGCAGGTCGCCGCCCGGCGTCGCGATCGGCGCGTGCGATCCGGCGGCTTCACGGACGAGCTCCGCCGCCCGCCGGAGCGGCGTCGCCACGCCGCTCGCGAGCAGAACCTCCTCATCCCAGCGACCGTCGGCGACGAGCTGCTCGACGGCCACCACGACGTCGTCCACGTAGGTGAAGTCGCGCGTCCGCTCGGGATCGCCGGGAATGACGAGCGGTGCGCCGTCGAGCGCGCGGGCCGCGAACGCGGCGATCGCGCCGGTGGCGCCCTCGGAGGCGACCTGGCCCGGCCCGAACACGGACGTGAGGCGGATGATCGTCGCGCGTGCGGGATGGAGGCGGCACACCTCCTCACCGAGCCGTTTCGAGAGCGCGTACTCGTCCGGCGGCGGCTCGGCCGCCGCGCGCACCGTCGACGGGTAGACGAGGCCGACATGGTGCTCGCCACAGCCCTCGAGGAGGTTCAGCGTCGTGCCGGCGTTCTCGCGCACGGCGCGGGCCGGATCCTCGCGGGCGCTGCCGGGATCCGGAATGCCGGCGAAGTGGAGCACGGCGTCGCAGCCGGCGAGCAGCGAGCGGACGGCGGGATCTCCGGCGTCCATCTCCCGCGCGTCAACCCCGAGCGATCGGGGACGGCCGCTGGGCCGCCGCAGCGCGATCACGTCGTGCCCGCGTTCCCGGAGGAGCGTGGCGAACCGCCACCCGAGGAAGCCGCTGGCCCCGGTGACGAGGAACCTCACGGGCTTCCCAGGTAGTCGGCGAGCCGATGGCGGTACTCGAACGGCGACACGAACCTGCAGCGTGCTCCGCCGGGGGCGGGCCGGCCGCGCGCGAGGGCGGCCACGTCACCGACCGTAACCGTCTCGGCGGCGACGTTCTCGACCGCCTCCGGAAACGCATCCAGCATGATTCGCGCGGCGTCCTCGACGTGCACGACGCCGATGGTTCCGCGGGGGTCGTCGACCGGCAACGGCTCGCCCCGCTCGGCGAGTCGCCGGAACCGGTCGACCACCGTGACCGATTCTGGGCGGTCGTGCTCCACCGGGCTGGGCCCGTAGACGATCCCGAGCCGCAGCACGGTGAGCGGGAACCCTCGCCGCCGCGCGTACAGGCCCAGGCACTGCTCCGCGTAGAGCTTCGAGAGGTGCGAGAGGTCGCCCTGCTCGCCGTACGGATGCCGGGCGTCGACGTCACCTTCGAGCGCGGTGCCGTATACGTGCAGCGAGCTGCCGTAGACGAGCGGCGCGTCCACTGCCTCCGCCACGAGGCGCGGGCCGGTGAGGTTCGTCTCCTCTGTGTAGTCGGGCTCGTCGAACGACAGTGGGCGGCTCGCCTGCGCCGCCAGCAGGTAGACGCGATCCCACGTTCGCCCGAGCAGCGAGCGAATCTCCTCAGGGCTGCGGATATCGGCGGTCTCGACCCGGGCGCCACGCTCCTCGAGGCCGGCGAGCTGGTCGCGTCTCGTTGCGTACCAGTTGTCCGCGAGCAGGACGTCGGTGCCTCGCTCGAGTGCCAGCTCCGCGACCTTGGCGCCGATGTAGCCGGCGCCGAGGATCAGCTCAGATCGTCGTGACGTTGGCAGCGGCGGGAACGACGTTGCGCGTATCGACGACGAGGCGCGCGTGTTCCCAGAGCGGCTGCTCGAGGAACTGACGGTGCTGCGTCAAGACGACGACGCAGTCTGCCGCCTCGACCTCCTCGCGGCTCCACTCGACGCTGTGCCATTGCCGCCCGTCGAGCTCGAACTCCGGAACCCACGGGTCGCAGTAGACGACGTCGCCCTCCCGGCCGACGAGCTGGCGCATCACCTCGAAGCTCGGCGACTCGCGGGTGTCGTGGACGTCGGCCTTGTAGGCAACGCCGAGCAGGAGGAGCCGCGAGCCCTTGATCGGCCGACCCACCTCGTTGAGCGCGTCGGCGATCTTCTGCACGACGTACAGGGGCATCCGGGCGTTGATCTCGTGGGCAGCCTCGATCAGCTGCGGCGAGTACCCGTACTCGCGCAGGCGCCAGGCGAGGAAGTGCGGGACGATCGGGATGCAGTCGCCGCCGAGCCCGGGGCCTGGATAGTGCGGGAGGAACGCAAACGGCTTCGTGGCGGCGGCCTCGATCACCTCCCACGGGGAGATTTCGAGCTTGTCGCACATCAGCGCGAGCTCGTTGGCGAGCGCGATGTTGACCGCGCGGAAGGTGTTCTCGTGGATCTTCGCCGTCTCCGCGACCTTCGGGCTGGACACCGGGACGACGGTCTCGACGATCTGCCCGTAGAGGAGCTGCGTCCGGCGCAGGCACTCGGGGGTCACTCCGGCGACGAGCTTCGGCGTGGTCCGGATCGTCCACGTCCCGTTGCCCGGATCGACCCGCTCCGGCGCGTAGCCGAGGTAGAAGTCACGCCCGACTTCACCGCCCGTCTCGGACAGGACCGGCAACACGAGCTCCTCGGTCGTGCCCGGGTGCGTCGTCGACTGGAGGACGACGAGCTGGCCCGGCCGGAGATTGGCCGCGACCGATTCCGCGGCCGAAACGATGTAGGAGAGATCGGGCGTTCGCGTCTTCGAGAGCGGCGTCGGCACGCAGATCGTGACCGCGTCGAGCTCCGCGACCGCACCGTAGTCCGTCGTCGCGACGAGCTCGCCCTCGAGCTGCGCATAGCGGTCCGCCGGCACGTCGACGAGGTACGAGCGCTGCTCGCCGACGGCGCGGACCCGCTGCTCGTTCAGGTCGACGCCGGTGACGTCGAAGCCCGCCTCGGCAAAGGACATCGCGAGCGGCAGGCCCGCGTATCCGAGCCCGATGATCCCGAGCTTCGCCTGCCGCGTCTCGATGCGGTCGTCGAACGTGGATGCGGGGACGACTTCCATCGCGGCCGATGATAACGGGGCGTTTCCCTAACGGGGGAAATGGCGTTTCCCCCGTTGGCCCCCTCGCAAAAGGCAGACGCGACTCCGCGCGCGGTGGCTGCGGCCGGCCAAGCCGGCCTCCGCCGGTCCTTAGGGCGCAGCCTTAGCTTCGGTCGTATCAGCGGAGCGGGGCTTTGCCCCGCGCAGCTACACCGCGGGCACGCGCGTGTAATTCTGGGTCTGGGAGGGGGCGCACGGGGGAAACCCCATTTCCCCCGTGCCTATTGCGATAATCGCTGTCATGAGCTTCCCGGACTCGCTGCGGGCGCTCGTCTGGGACGGCAATGCGATCTGGGGCTTCCTCGCCGCTGCCGCCCTCGTGCTCGTGCTCACGCCTCTGATAACGCAGCTCGCGCCGCGTGTCGGCGGCGTCGACAGGGGGGGCGACCGTCCGCGCGTGCACCGCGGCGCAGTGCCGCGGATCGGCGGGCTCGCCATCGTTCTCGGCGTGGTCGTCCCGGCCGCCTTTCTGATCCGGGACTTCGACGGCCCCTACCTCGGGATCCTCCTGGGCACCGTGCTCGCCGCGGCGATCGGGCTCGTCGACGACATCCGCGGCCTGCGGCCGAGCCAGAAGCTCGTCGGGATCATGCTCGTGGCGCTGATCCCGGTCGCGGGCTACGACGTCGTCTTCGACACGCTGTCCCTGCCGTTCCTCGGCACCTTCGACCTCGGCTGGGTGGCGTATCCGCTCACGGTGCTCTGGATCGCGACACTCGCGAACCTCGTCAACCTGATCGACGGCATGGACGCGCTCGCCGCCGGCATCGTGTCGATCGCCGCCTTCTCGTTCGCCCTGCTGGCGGTCTCTTACGGATCGGGAAGGTCGGATGCCGCGGTGCTGGCCGCGTGCGTCTGCGGCGCCACGTTCGCGTTCCTCCGGCACAACTACCACCCGGCAAAGATCTTCATGGGCGACTCCGGTGCGCTTGCGCTCGGCTTCGTCCTCGCAACCGTCGCCGTCCAGGGAGTCCTGAAGACCGCCGCGACCATCGCCCTCGTGGCGCCGCTCCTCGTGATGGCGGTGCCGATCCTCGACACCTTCTTCGTCGTCCTCAAGCGGCTCAAATACCGGCGCGCGCCCTGGGACGCCGACCAGAACCACTTCTACCACCGCTTCCTGCGCATCGGCCTGTCGCAGCGGCGGACGGCCGCCTACCTGCACCTGTGGGCGGCGCTCCTCGCGGCGTACGCGATCCTCCTGCGCTTCGTGCCGCCCCGCCCGCACGGCCACTGGAATCTCGAGAATACGGCGATCGAGGCCGGAGTCGGCGTTCTCGTCATCGTGGCCTCGGTGTGGATGATCTACGAGCTGGAGATCCTGAAGCGCCGGCATCTCCAGCGGCTGGGGTTCCGTCTGGAGGCTCCGGAGCCGGCTGAGGAACCCGTCGAGCGCGAGCTCACCGGCGCCGGTCGCGGCTAGCGCACTAGCCCGTCTGGGTCTCGAGCAGCAGCTTCAGGGTTCGAAAATCGTCGGCGACCTGGCGGCGCACCTGCCGCTCGACGACCGGCTCGGAGAGGCTGAAGTACCGGCCGGGATCGCCCTCGATCGTGAACATGACCTTCGTGCCGTCGCCCTCGGGCTCGAGCTGGTGGCTGAACCGGTACTCGAGCGGCCCGGAGACCACCTCGCCGGCGAACCGGCGGTCCGGCTCCATGTCGGTGACGTGGATCGTGGACTCCATCTCGCGGCCGAGAAAGCGGCGAACCTCGACCGCCGTGGCGCCCGTTTCGAGCCGCTCCGATTCCAGCCGGCCCGAGATGGCGGTCGCCTGCCATTCGGGGAGCTTTTCGAGGTCCGTGAGGTACGCAAACACCTCGCTCGGCGGCCGGTTGATCGTCACCTCGTGCTCGACGCGAACCATGGGGAAGAGAGCCTACGACACGCCGGGTGGCATGGCCAGGGCGAGGAGATCGGCCGGGTCGCGGCGGGCCCGCCGGGCCCACATGCCGTCCGGCTTCTTGCCGACCTCGATCTCGTCAGGGTCCGTGAGCAGGCGAAGCCGGCCGTCCCGCACGAGTTGCTCGTCGACGGCGCCGGGCCGGCCCTCGAAGACCGACCAGACAGGAGTGCCGAGCACCGCTGCCTCGCGGTTCATCGTCCCACCGGCCGAGACGAGCAGGTCGGCGTGGGCGACCAGGCTGCGTCCGTCCACGGCCCGCGCCGGCACCGTGACGCGTTCGACGTCGAGCGCGAGTACCGCGCGCCGCTGCTCGTCGTTGCGCGCGAGCACGACGGTTTGTGTCCGTTCGTCGGCCGACAGGCGCCGCAGCACGCGAGGAAGCAAGGCGTTCTCGGCTCCGCCGAGATACAGCGCGTACGAGGGCGCGGTGCGAACGACGCACACCACGCCGCTGCCGTCGATGCCAAGGTCGTCGAGGACGCGGGCATCCGGCTCGAAGTCGGCCAGGTAGTACTCCTCCTTCAGCCCAGGGTAGTGGACGAGCTTGGGAGGGCGCGCCCCGTAACGCGCGAGCCGCTCGTCGGGAATCGCCTCCGGAACGAGCACCCTGTCGGCGAGCCGGCAGTTGACGCTGTGCTGAAGCGTCGCCCACTCGTAGTCGAACATGGTCGTGTTCTCGACGCGGAGCAGCCGGCAGGCCGGCGGTAGGTCGGTTGAGCCATGCGCCAGGCCCCAGTCGAATCGCTTCCCGCGAGCGAACGTCAACAGCCGGGGTACGCGGCCGGCGGTTGCGCGCGCCTTGCCGACGCGCGACGCGCCGCCGTACCGCCCGACGACCGTGTACGGATGCCCCCAGTCTTCGAGTAGCTCGACCGTGTGGGAGAGCGGCCGTGCCGTGATTTCAACCTCGTCCCCGCGCGCCTCGAGCAGCTCGACGAGCGGCCGAAGGACGAGGACGTGGGCGGAGTTCGTCAGGTCGACCCAGACGCGCACGGCGCTGACGTTATCCGCGTGACTCGTCGGCGCTAGGACTCGAGCAGCTGCTTCAGGCGTCCGAGGTCGGCCTCGATCATCTGCTTCGCCTGCCGCTTGATCATCGGCTGGGCCAGCTTCATCACGCCGCCGGCCTCGCCCTCGCCGACGATCCGGAGCTTCGTGCCGGCTCCCGACGACGCAAGATCGTGCTCGACGCGCATCTGCACCGAGCCCGACACGGATTCGACCGTGAACCGGCTGTCCGGTTGGTACTCGACCACCTCCACCGAGGAGTCCATGTCGCGGTTCATGACCGTCCGCTTCTCCGTCCAGCGCGAGCCGAGGTGTACCGGGCCGTCGTCCTCGCGATGGACCTCGTGGAGGCCCTCCTGCCAGGACGTGAGCTTCGCGGGATCCGTGAGATACGCGAACACATCGCCGACGGGGCGGTTGATCGTGATCTCATGCTCGACCTTCACCGAGCGGAACCTACCACGAACAAGCGCCCGATTCAATGGAACAAAGTGGGGCACTTTTTGGCTATGGAATGCGCCTTTGCGCTGTTACAAACGCCGGTGTCGTTCTGGTATGCTCGCGGCGGATGGAGCCAGCGCCGAGACCGACGCTACAGCCTGCCGGCGCGGGCGCGATCCTCGTTTCGGGCACGGCGCTCGGTGCAGCTCTGGGGGCGCTGGTCGGCTGGCTCGCCGGATCGATCGCGATCGGCGCGCTGATCGGCGTGGCGCTGGGGATCCCTGCGGGTGTCTACGGCGTCTACCGCCGCTATAGGGGATTCTTCACCTGACACATGGCGAATTCGCCCACATTCCTCGGGCGGCCGCGGCCGATGCCGTCGATGAGCATGCCGATCGTGGCGGGAAGCGCGGTCGTCGCGCTCGCGCTGCCCGTCTTCCTCGTGGCGGGTTGGCCCGTCAAGGGCTGGGTGCTCGGGGCGGTGCTCTGGGCTGCGAGCATGGGCCTCGGCTTGCTGCTCCTGCGGCTCCGCGTCGGTGCCGACAGCCTCGGGTCATCCGGCGCGGTCGCCTTCGGCCTCGTCTTCCGGGGCATCGCGGTGATGATCGTCGCGATCGCCGTCGCGGCGACGAACCCGAGCGTCGGCCTCGCGGCCGCGCTCGTCTACGCGCTTGCGTACACGCTCGAGCTCGGCGTCTCCGTCATGGCCTACTTCGGCGGACAGCCTCGATGAGGCGTCCCCTCCTCATGCTCACGACCGCGCTGCTGACACTTGCCGCACCAGGCGCCGCGCTTGCGGATACCGAGGATTTCAAGCCCGAGGACGAGTTCCATCTCGACAAGTGGGTGCCGATCAAGCTCGGTCCGCTCGACCTCTCGATCACGAAGCCGGTCGTCTACCTCTGGCTGGGTGCGATCGTGACGATCGCGTTCGGGATCGTGTTCATGCGCCTGCGCCTGCGCGTCGATCCCACCACGCGGCAGACCGTCGGGGAGACCGTCTACGACGCGACCCAGGCGCAGATCGCCGAGCAGGGGTTGCCGTCGAAGGCGATCGGGCGGTGGTTCCCGTACGTCGCGTCGCTCGCGCTCTTCATCTGGATCGTGAACCTGATCGGCTTCATCCCGCTCCCGATCTCGAACGACACCGTTCACATCTTCGGGCTCGAGCTTCCGACCTGGGCGATTTACGCCGCGACATCGAACCTCTCCGTGACGCTCGCGCTCGCGCTGTTGACGTTCCTCTTCACCCACGTGGAGGGAATCCGCTGGAACGGCGTCCGGCGCTACTTCAAGAGCTGGATTCCGGAGGCGCCCGCCGTCGCGCTGTTCCTGATCGTCCCGATCGAGGTCATCTCGCAGTTCATGCGCCTCATCTCGCTCAGCGTCCGTCTCTACGCCAACATGCTCGCCGGCCACATGCTGATCCTCGTCATGATCGGCCTGCTGTTCGTGGTCGGGTGGGCGGGGATCATCGGCGTTCCGGTGGCGATCCTCTTCTACCTCTTCGAAGTCGTGATCGTGGTCACGATCCAGGCATTCATCTTCGCGGCGCTGTCCGCCATCTACATCGGCTCGGCCATCGAGCCTGAGCACTAAGGAGGGATCTCGTGATCATCGAGTTACTGGCCAAGGTTGATCCGACGCTCGGAGCTGGGCAGGCGATTGCCTTCGGGCTCGGCGTCGGCCTCGGGGCGGTCGGGGCCGGCATCGGCATCGGCAACATCTTCGGGAACATGATCGCCTCGGTCGCCCGTCAGCCCGAGTTGCGAGGGGAGCTGCAGGGGATCATGTGGCTCGGCTTCGCCCTTACCGAGGCGGTCGTCTTCTACGGCCTGCTCGGCGGCCTGCTCGCCTACGTGCTCGTCAAGTGAACCTGTCGCCGACGTTCCCGCTCCTCCCGGTCGCCGCGTCCGACCTGATCAAGGTCGTTCCCGGCCTGATGATCTGGACGCTCGTGTCGTTCGCCGTCGTCTTCTTCGTCCTCAAGCGCTATGCGTTCGGGCGGATCCAGGGGATGATCGACGAGCGGCGGGCGCGGATTCGCGAGTCGCTCGACGAGGCGGACCGCGCGCGCGAGGAGGCGCGCAAGCTCGTCGAGGAACACCGCAAGCTGATCGGGCAGGCGCGCGGCGAGGCAGAGCAGATCCTCTCCGAGGCTCGGCGGATCGCTGACTCGCAGCGGGAGCGCGTCAAGGAGGAGATCGAGGCCGACCGCGAGCGACGTCTCGACGAGACGCGCAGGCAGATCGAGGCGGAAACGCAGCGGGCGCTGCAGCAGATTCGCGCCGAGGTCGCCGACCTCGCCCTGGTCGCCGCCGAGAAGGTGACCTCCGGTGCGCTCGACGGGGACAAGCATCGCCAACTGATCGACGCAGCCGTCCGGGACCTCGACTTCTCGGCGCTCGAGGAGCGCCGGAACTAGGGCGCTGGGATCGCGAAAGGATCATTTGGCTCCAGGGTGAAGCGGAGAGCAACAATCGTGGCAAGAATCACCGGCGGAGCCGGGCTTGGCCCGGCGCAGCCACCGCGCGGGGAGCGCGTGTGCTCCTCAAGAAGGGGGGTCGTGGGGGAAACCTGGTTTCCCCCGCGTTAAATGGCAGTCGCCCAGCGGATGTACGCGCGCGCGCTGCTCGAGGCGGCAAAGGAGGAGGGTCGCCTCGGTGAAGTGCGGACGCAGCTCGGCAGCTTCGTCGACTCCGTGCGACAGGTGCCCGAGCTCGCGGAACTCCTGCGGAACCCGCAGGTCGAGCCGCGCGCGAAGGCGTCGATCCTCGAGGGGCTGCTCGGGGACGCCGACCCGCTCGTCCGCAACCTGCTGCTCGTCCTGGCGCAACGCGGTCGTGCGGCCGAGGTCGAAGAGGTCGAGCGCGAGTTCGAGCGCCTCGTTGCGCGCGAGGAGGGGCGGATCGACGTGGAGCTGACGACCGCGGTCGAGCTTTCCGACGACGAGGCCCGTGAGATCGTCGGCCAGATCGAGCGGGCGGCCGGCCGGCGCGTCGAGGCAACCCGCAAGGTCGACCCGGACCTGATCGGGGGCATCGTCCTGCGCGCGGGGTCGCTGCTCGTCGACGCAAGCGTTCGCGGACGCCTCGAGCGCCTACGACGTGAACTGGTAACGCGCTAACCGAAGGAGTTGAGTTTGTTACGGCCAGATGAGATCACCTCGATCCTCAAGCAGCGGATCGAGCAGTACGACGTCGAGACCGACCTCGCGGAGGTCGGAACGGTGCTCCAGGTCGGGGACGGCATCGCCCGCATCTACGGGCTCGAGAACGCCGTCGCCCAGGAGATGCTGGAGCTCGAGCACGGGGTCGTCGGGCTCGCCTTCAACCTCGAAGAGGACAACGTGGGAGCAGCGCTGTTCGGCGAGTGGGAGCACGTCAGCGAGGGCGAGCCTGTGCGCCGGACCGGCCGGATCGCGAGCGTCCCGGTCGGCGACGCCCTGCTCGGCCGCATCGTCGATCCGCTCGGCCGCCCGCTTGACGGCGGTGGGGCGATCGAGTCGTCGGAGTCGCGCCCGCTCGAGTTCAAGGCGCCCGGTGTCATCGACAGGCAGCCGGTCACAGAGCCGCTCCAGACGGGCCTGAAGGCGATCGATTCGATGATCCCGATCGGCCGCGGTCAGCGCGAGCTGATCATCGGCGACCGCGGGACCGGAAAGACCGCGATCGTCATCGACACGATCCTGAACCAGGTCGGCGAGGACATGATCTGCGTCTACGTCGCGATCGGCCAGAAGGCGTCGACGGTCGCGCAGGTGTACGAACGCCTCCGTGACGCCGGCGCGATGGAGTACACGGTCATCGTCATGGCGCCAGCGAACGAGGCGGCGCCGATCAAGTGGATGGCGCCGTACGCCGGCTGCGCGATCGGCGAGTACTTCATGTACGACGGCCGCCACGCCACGTGCTTCTACGACGACCTCTCGAAGCACGCCGACGCCTACCGGCAGATGTCGCTGCTGCTGCGGCGCCCGCCGGGCCGGGAGGCGTTCCCGGGCGACGTTTTCTACCTCCACTCGCGGCTGCTCGAGCGCTCGTGCAAGCTGTCCGACGAAAACGGCGGCGGCTCGCACACGGGGCTCCCGATCGTCGAGACGCAAGCCGGTGACGTGTCCGCATACATCCCGACCAACGTGATCTCGATCACGGACGGCCAGATCTTCCTCGAGTCGGAGCTCTTCTACTCGGGCGTCCGGCCGGCGATCAACGTCGGCATCTCGGTGTCACGCGTCGGCGGCAACGCCCAGACGAAGGCGATGAAAAAGGTCGCGGGTCGGCTGCGTCTCGACCTCTCGCAGTACCGCGAGCTGGAGGCGTTCGCCCAGTTCGGCGCCGAGCTCGACGTCCAGACGCAGCGGGCGCTCGCGCGCGGGGAGCGGATGGTCGCGACGCTGAACCAGCCCCAGTACCAGCCGTGGCCGGTGGAGGAGACGGTCGTGGCGATCTACGCGGGGACCAACGGCTACCTCGACGACATCCCGACGCCGCAGGTCCCGCGCTTCCAGGACGAGCTGCGCGAGCACATGCGGGCGGAGAAGACGATCTACGAAGCGCTCCGGGAGGACAAGGATCTGCCCGACGAGCTCGCCGAGCGGCTGAACGGCGAGCTGGACAAGTTCAAGGGGATGTTCAACGTCGAGGAGGAGTCCGGCGTCGCCGGCGCGGCGACGTAAGCGATGCCTGCCGCGTCGGTTCGAGACCTCCGCCGGCGAATCCGGTCGATCGGCAACACGCGCAAGATCACGCGCGCGTTGGAGCTCGTTGCGTCCGCCCGGCTACGCCGTGCAGAGGCGCGCATAGCCGCGATGCGCCCGTATGCCGAGCGGATGCGCGAGCTGACGGCGGGCACGGCGCGAGCGGCGGCGTCCTTTCGGGGCCTCGCGCTGCTGCAGCAACGGGAGGTCCGCACCGTCGCGATCGTCGCCGTGACGAGCGACCGCGGCCTCGCCGGCTCCTTCAACGGCCAGATTCTCCGGCGCGCGTTCGCGGTCGAGCGTGAGGTCCGCGGAGAGAACGCGCAGGTGCGCTGGCTCGTGACCGGCAAGAAGGGGCGCTCGACGCTTCGCTTCCGCCGCTACGAGATCGAGCAGGCGTGGATCGACTTCACCGACCGGCCCACGTACCACGACGCGCAGGCGATCGCCCACAAGCTCGAGGAGCTGTACACCGAGGAGGCGATCGATCGGGCGGTCGTGATCTACAACCGCTACTACTCGCCGCTGACGCAGACGGTCGAGGTGCAGGAGCTGCTGCCGATCTCGGAGGATCTGCTGGCCGCCGCCGACGAGCGGGACGCGACGCAGACCGGCGACTTCATCTTCGAGCCGGAGCCCGAGCAGATCCTGGAGCGTCTCCTCCCCGTCTACCTCGAGACCGAGCTGTTCCGCGCGCTGCTCGAGTCCGCCGCGTCCGAGCACGGCGCCCGCATGACCGCGATGCGGAACGCCTCGAAGAACGCCGGCGAGCTGATCGACCGGCTGACCCTCGAGATGAACCGCGCCCGCCAGGCCGAGATCACGCAGGAGATCCTGGAGGTCGTAGCCGGAGCGGATGCGCTTACTGCCTAACACGGTTCTCTAATGCGGTTGCTCGTTTTTTTGCATGGGACGGCGATCATGCACCCAGGCGGGATCAGCCGAACGCGTGAGGAGCGTGTCGCTCAGGTACGTACGGGAGGAGATCCCGCATTGCATGACTACGCCGCGTACGCACCCGTCGACGGTGCCGTCGCGAAGCTCCAGCGCTGGCAGGAGCAGGGCGCCCAGATCGATTACCTGAGCTCACACCGCAACCCAGACGATGTGGCCAAAGACGCGTTCGTCTTGCAGAAGCACGGCTTCCCACCGGGCCCGCGAACCCGGCGAGAGCTACGGCGACGTTGCAGGACGAGAGCTGCCCGACGTCCTCATCGAGGACGACTGCGAGAGCATCAACGGCGTCAGCGAGATCACATACCCGCAGATCCGACCGGACTTGCGGGCCCGTATAAAGTCGATCATCGTCCCCGAGTTCGGCGGCATCGACCACCTCCCCGACTCGCTGGACGCGCTACTGGCCTTCTCGCGCTGAACTGCCCCACTGCGTCAAAACCGATGCGTGGCGCGACCCTCATTCTGAAACCAGTCGTAAGGCCACCAGCTACGCCGAGGAATTGCGGCTATCGCCGGAGCCGGGCTCTGCCCGGCGTAGGCAAGCTCCTGTCGCCTTCGGCTCGGTCGCTCCAAGTTGATCGCGCCGATAGAAAGAAGGGGCAAACGGCGGAAATCTGGTTTCCCCCGTTCCTCCGCCAACTCTTTGCGCCGCCGGTCGTCTATTGTTCCTAGCTAGCCGTGGCGACGAAAGAAAAGGATGTAGTCGGTAGCCAGGCCGGACTCGGCGCCGCCGTCGCGACCGAGACCCACGGTGAGCTCGGCACAGCCGAGGCCGTTCGCGCTCGCGGCTACTGGGAGCTCGTCTGGATCCGCTTCCGGAAGGACAAGGTCGCGATCGCGAGCGGCGTCGCAATCATCATCATCTTTCTCGCCGCGTTCGCGGGCGCCCCGATCGCGAAGCACTACCTCGGCCACGGGCCCAACGACATCTTCACCGGAACGGCGGCCGTCAAAGAGCCGAGCCTCTTGCCGGCGGGGCCGTGGACCTGGATCGACAACTACTACACCAACAAGCGCAACGTGCTCCCGCTCGGCGCGGCGAACCGGCTCGGACAGGACGAGTTCCTACGCCTTCTCTACGGCGCGCAGGTCTCGCTCGAGGTCGCGTGCCTGTCGACGCTGGGCGTGATGATCATCGGGGTCATACTCGGCGCCATTGCCGGCTACTTCCGCGGCTGGAGCGATACAGTCGTCTCGCGCGTGACCGAAGTCACGATGGCGTTCCCGCTCGTGCTCTTCGTCGTCGCCCTTGCCGCGACCGTGGGGCCGCGGCTAGACTCGATCACGTTAGGTGGGATCTTCGTTCCCGGGGTCATGACGCTCGTGTTGATCTTCACGCTGTTCGGCTGGTTCTACCCGGCACGCATCATGCGCGCGCAGGTGCTGTCGATTCGGGAGAAGGAGTATGTGGAGGCGGCCCGGATGATCGGCGCGAGCGACGCGCGTATCATCCGTTCGCACGTTCTGCCGCACCTGGTGGCGCCGATGATCGTGTATTCGACGCTGATCGTCGCGAGCTACGTGCTCTTCGAGGCGGGGCTCTCGTTCCTCGGGCTCGGAATCAAGTTCGACGCCAGCTGGGGCAATCTCCTCTCCGACGCACCCCAGTACTACACGACGGTTCCGCTGCTGATGCTGTGGCCGGGCCTCGCCGTGCTGCTGACCACGCTGGCGTTCAATCTGCTCGGCGACGGCCTCCGCGACGCGTTCGACCCGCGCGCCGCCCACCGCTAAGCCCCGCGGCGAAGCCTCTGCAGCCTCGCTTCCCTGCTTTTGCAGGCATTTTCGGTGCGCATCGGGTCGCGCGCGGGCGCACTAACCAAATGGGCGGGTAGTCGTCATAGACGGATGGTGGGCAAGCGCCTGCCCCGAGCGGCATTGCCGGCTCGGAGTTGATGGAAAGGAGTGGTATGCACAGACGGCTCTGGCTCTCAGCCGCGATGCTCGTGGCCGGGGCAAGCCTTCTCGTCGCCGCCAGCCTGGCGAGCGCGGCCGGAAACGCGCACGCGCTCAAAAAGGGCGGCATCTATCGGTACGGCGTCGTGGGTGCCTCGGTCAAGGTCGACCCGCAGGTCGCTTATGTGACCACGGCCTGGAATAACGAGTACGCGACCGCCGCGAAGCTCTACAACTACCCGGACAAGCCGGGACCGGCGGGCAGCAAGCTCGTGCCCGAGGTCGCATCGAACTTCAAGGTCTCGAACAACGGCCGGACGTACACGTTCACGATCCGGAAGGGCTTCAAGTTCAGCGACGGTAGCGCGGTGACCGCGAAGAACTTCAAGTACGCGATCAACCGCGTCGCGAACAAGGAGCTCTCGTCGCCGGGCGCGACGTTCATCACCGACCCGAACGGGACGAACATCGTCGGCGCGCAGGCGGTCAATGCGGGACACGGCACGAGCGTGAGCGGCGTCGTCGTGAAGGGCAACAAGCTGATCATCCACCTGGCGAAGGCGGACGGCACGTTCATGTCGAAGATCACCATGCCGTTCTTCCAGGCGACCTCGACGAAGCTGCCGCTGACCAAGGAGGTCAGCAGCGTCAGCAACATCAAGTCCATGCCCTCTGCGGGTCCGTACGCGTTCTCGCGGAACATCCCCAACCAGCTGACGTCGCTCCGGCGGAACCCGTTCTACAAGAGCGGCCCCGGCCGGCACCGCCCGCACAACCTGACGGGCTATGACATCCAGTGGAACCTGAACGAGCAGACGGGCTTCACCCAGACGCTCGCGAACCAGCTCGACGAGGGCCCGCTGCCGGCGGCCGAGGTCTCGGGCGTCGCGAAGCGGTTCGGCGTCAACAAGACGCGGTTCTGGTCGAAGCCGGTCAACTGCACCGGCTACCTGCCGATGAACACGGCGCGGTCGCTGTTCAAGAACGTCGCGCTGCGCAAGGCGGTCAACTACGCGGTCTCGCGGAAGGACTACGTCACGCAGGCGGGTCCGTTCGCGGGTCAGCCGTGGTCGCACATCTTCAACGCGGGCGTGCCCGGCTGGTCGAATGCGCAGCCGTACCCGCTCGCGAAGCCGAACCTGACCAAGGCGCACAAGCTGGTCAAGGCCTCGGCCCTGAAGGGGAAGAAGATCACCGTCTGGTACCGGACGAACGCGAGCTCGAACATCGCGCAGTTCCAGATCGTCCGCCGCGATCTCATCCGCCTCGGCTTCAGCGCCGGGAACATCGAGTCGAAGGGCTTCTCGGGGGCCACCCTCTACGACGCCATGGGCAAGCGCGGCAACGGCGCCGACATGGGCGTGTCGATGGGCTGGTGCTCGGACTACCCGGACCCGTACGACTGGCTGAACGTCCTCTTCTACGGGGGCGCCATCCAGGCCGAGAACAACAACAACTACTCGTACTTCAACAACGCGAAGTGGAACAGGAAGCTCGCTTCGGCCGCCAAGCTCGTGGGCCCGAAGCGCCTCAAGGTGTACAGCCAGCTCGACCTGCAGCTGACGAAGTCGGCCGCGCCGGTCGCAGCCGAGCGGACGTACAACAACCGCTACATCTTCTCCAACCGCGTGAATCCGAAGAGCCTGATCTACCAGGGCATCTATCAGGACTTCGACATCGCCGCGTTGGCGTTGAAGTAGGCGAAAGAGGGAAAGAGGTACGAACGAAGCAAGGAACGTCGAGGCGCCGGTCGAGGCCGGCGCCTCACCTTCCTCGAAGCACTGAGATAGGATTCCGAAGTCCGCGCTAGGAGGTCGACCCCCAGGCCATGTTCCGATACCTGATCAGACGGCTTCTCTGGGCGATTCTGCTCTTCATCGTGATCACGTTCATCACGTTCGTGATCTTCTACATGGCCCCGGCGAACCCGGCCCGCGCGTACTGCGGCGGGGAGTCGGCGAAGGCGCTGTGTCTCCAGCAGGCGACGGAGGCCCTCGGTCTGAACAAACCGGTGCCGGTGCAGTACTACCGTTTTCTGAAGCAGCTCGTCGTCCACCAGTCGCTCGGGACGTCGTACTCGACCGGCCAGAGCGTGAACGCGACGATCAAGAGCGCCGCGCCGGTCACGGCATCGCTCGTGTTCGGCGGCGCCGTCCTCTGGATGATCATCGGCCTCGTCGTCGGGATCTTCTCGGCGCTCCGACCGCGCTCGCTGCTCGACCGCGGAGCGATGGTGTTCGTGTTGATCGGCGTGTCGGCGCACCCGATCTGGATCGGGCTGATCTTCTCTTACCTGTTCGGATACAGGTGGCACATCACGCCGATTGCGAACTACGCGAACTTCTTCGGCGCGCCATCGGACTCCGGGCTGCCCGGCGGCCCCTGGCAGTGGTTCTACCACATGATCTTGCCGTGGTGCACGTTCGCGCTCCTCTTCGCAGCCCTCTATGTGCGCATGATCAGGGCAAACGTGATGGAGACGATGAACGAGGACTTCGTCCGCACCGCGCGGGCGAAGGGAGCGCCGGAGCGGCGCGTCCTCTTCGGGCACGTGCTTCGCAACGCGCTGCTGCCGGTCGTGACGATGCTCGGCATGGACATCGGCATCGCGCTCGGCGGCGCGATCTTCACCGAGACCGTTTACCAGCTGCCGGGCCTGGGGAGGACCGCGATCAATGCGATCAACGACGACGACCTTTCCCTCGTCCAGGGAGTCGTCGTGTTCGCGACGCTTGCCATCATCGTCTTCAACCTCGTCGTTGATCTGCTCTACGCCTGGATCGACCCGCGTATCCGGCTAACCTAGGGTTACTTGCCGCTTCTCGAAGTCAAGGACCTTCGGACGCAATTCCACACCGACGACGGCATCGTCCAGGCCGTCGACGGTGTCTCCTTCTCGGTGGAGAAGGGGCAGACGCTCGGCATCGTTGGCGAGTCCGGGTCCGGGAAGAGCGTCACGTGCCTGACGATCATGGGCCTGAACGCGAAGCGGAATACCGTTTCGAGCGGGCAGGCGCTGTGGAAGGGGCGGGATCTGCTGACCGCGAAGCCGAGCACGCTGCGCGACATTCGTGGGAACGAGATCTCGATGATCTTCCAGGACCCGATGACGTCCCTGAATCCCGTCTATACGATCGGGAAGCAGCTCGTCGAGGCGATCCAGCTCCACCGTGATGTCACGCGGCGCGTCGCGCGCTCGCGGGCGCTCGAGCTGCTGAGGGCGGTGGGTATTCCCCGCGCGGAGGCGCGGATCGACGACTATCCGCACCAGTTCTCCGGCGGCATGCGGCAGCGGGTCATGATCGCGATGGCGCTCGTCAACGATCCCGATCTGCTGATCGCCGACGAGCCGACGACCGCGCTCGACGTGACGACCCAGGCGCAGATCATCAACCTGATGAAGCGGCTGCAGGAGGACTTCGGCAGCGCGATCGTCATCATCACCCACGACCTCGGCGTCATTGCCGAGGCTGCGGACGACGTGCTCGTCATGTACGCGGCCAGGGTCGTGGAGCACGCCCCGGTCGACGACCTCTTCAACCGGCCCCAACACCCGTACACCTGGGGCCTGATGGGCTCACTCCCGCGGCTCGAGGTGGACGTCGAGCGGCTGATTCAGATCCCGGGCCAGCCGCCGTCGTTGTTGCGGCCGCCGTCGGGATGCCGGTTCCATCCGCGCTGCTCGTACGTGATGGAGAAGTGCAAAACGAACGATCCGGCTCTCGTCGAGGCCGAGCGCGATCCAGGGCATCTCCAGGCCTGCTGGCTCGACGAGGACACGAAGGAGCGCGAGGCGGCGAAGCTGGTCGAGAGCACGATGGCGGGGGCGGGCTGACGTGACCGAGACGGCGGTGCAGACCGACGGGCGGGTCGCATCCGACGACGATTCGCTGCTCGTCGTCGACGGCGTCAAGAAGTACTTCCCGATCACCCGCGGGATCATCTTCCAGAAGGAGATCGCCTCGGTGCAGGCGGTCGACGGCGTCACCTTCTCCGTCAGGCAGGGCGAGACGCTCGGCATCGTCGGCGAGTCCGGCTGCGGGAA
>JBKPNC010000097.1:0-11590 GCA_046732435.1 Actinomycetota bacterium | reverse complement strand
TCGCGGTCTACCGAAAGGCTTCAGTCGCCCGATTCGATCAGTTCATCGGCCCGAAGCGCTGATCGCCGGTTGCGGTGACTCCCTCGCCTGATGAATGGGAAGCGATCGACGAGACGCGCGAGATCCTGCAGGGCTCAGAGGCATTAGCGGCGCTACGCGAGAGCGAAGACGACATGAGGGCAGACCGGCTGTTCTCGCTGGACGAGGTTTGCCGGGACCTCGGCGTTGACTGAGCTGCAGTTTGCGCGGCGCCGTCGCCGACGAGGCGGAACTCGCGAGCCCGATCCAAATGGGCATTATGGGCGGGTGCAAACGCAGATCGAGGAGCTCGCCGACAACCGCGTTCGGCTCGAGGTCGAGGTTCCGCGCGAAGATGTCAAGCACGCGGTCGACCACGCGGCGGCGGACCTCGCGCAGTCCCTCCGCATCCCCGGTTTCCGCAAGGGCAAGGTGCCGATGCCGGTGCTCGTGGCGCGCGTCGGTCGCGACCGGCTGTTCAGCGAGGCGGTCGAGAGCCACATCGGCGGCTGGTTCCGCAGCGCTGCCGTCCGGACCGGGATTCGCCCGGTCGCGGCACCCGAGTACGGCTACGAGCTCCCGACCTCGTCCGACGAGGCATTCAAGTTCACGGCCACCGTCGCCGTCCAGGAGAAGCCGGAGCTTCCCGACTGGACGCAGCTCGAGGTGCCGTGGGCAGAGCCGGACGTCCCCACTGAAGCCGTTGACGAGGCGCTCGACGAGGTGCGCGCCTCCATCGCCGAGCTGGCCCCGGTCGAGGGCAGGCCGGCCACCGACGGCGACGCCGTCGTCATCGACTTCCTGTCCGACGGGGACGCACGACGCGACTACGTCGTCGAGCTCGGCGCGGGCCGGTTGCTCGAGCCGATCGAAGAAGCGCTGTCCGGCCTGAGCCCCGGCGACAGCACGGAGGTGGAGTACGACGCACCGGACGGGACCACCAGCACCGTGGAGGTCACGCTGAAGGAGCTCTACGAGCGTGTGCCACCGCCGCTCGACGACGAGCTGGCGCGGGCGGGCAGCGAGTTCGACTCGCTGGCGGACCTCCGGGCAGACATCGAAGCGTCGCTGCGGTCGCAACTTGAGCGCGAGTCGGACGAGACGTTCCGCGCGGCGGTCGCGGACGCGCTCGTGGAGGCGTCGGCGCCCGAGCCGTCCGAGCAGCTCGTGCGCACCCGGGCCGGTGCACTGCTGCGCGCGCTCGCGGAATCGCTCGAGCGGCGCGGCGTGCCGCTCGACACGTACCTCGCGCTCGTCGACCAGTCGCAGGAGCAGCTCGAGGAGCGGCTCCTCGCCGAGGCGTGGCAGTCGGTCGCGCGCGAGCTGGTGCTGGAGGCGGCGGCCGACCGACTCGGGCTCGAGATCTCCGACGGGGAGGTCGAGGCGCTCATCCGCGAGGAGGCCGGCGTCGCAGGCGAGGATCCCAGCGAAGCGATCAGGGTGCTCCAGGCAACCGGACGTTTCGAGCAGCTCCGCGACGATTTACGCCTCCGCCGAGCGCTCGACCGGGTCGCTTCCGAGGTGAAGCGCATCTCCGTCGACCTGGCCGCGGCGCGCGAGCGTCTGTGGACGCCGGAAAAGGAAGAGCAGGAGAAGACCCCCCATGATACGAAGTTGTGGACCCCCGGCAGCAAGGAGAGCAGATGACCCCTCTGATCCCGATGGTGATCGAGCAGACCTCTCGCGGCGAGCGCGCGTTCGACATCTACTCGCGCCTGCTGAACGAGCGCATCATCTTCCTCGGCACGCCTGTCGACGACCAGATCGCGAACCTGATCGTCGCGCAGCTGCTGCACCTGGAGTCGGAAGAGCCCGACAAGGACATCTCGGTCTACATCAACTCGCCGGGCGGTTCGGTCTATGCAGGACTCGCGATCTACGACACCATGCAGTTCATCAAGCCCGACGTCTCGACCATCTGTGTCGGCATCGCGATGTCGATGGGTGCGCTGCTCCTTGCCGGGGGCTCGAAAGGAAAGAGGATGGCGCTGCCGAACGCCAAGATCCTCATCCACCAGGTATCGAGTGGATTCCAGGGCCAGGCCACCGACATCGAGATCCAGGCGCGTGAGACGATCAACATGAAGCGGCGGATGGAGGAGATCATCGCCCAGCACACCGAGCAGCCTCTGGAGAAGGTCTCGAAGGACATGGAGCGCGACTACTTCATGACCGCGCAAGAGGCGAACGATTACGGCATCATCGACACGGTCATCACGCACCGGTAAATCGCCGTGGCTCGGACGACCGACTCCAACGAACAGCTCCTCTGCAGCTTCTGCGGCAAGAGCCAGCGCCAGGTCAAGAAGCTGATTGCCGGGCCGGGCGTCTACATCTGCGACGAGTGCATCGATCTCTGCAACGAGATCATCGACGAGGAGCTCACCGCTCCGACCGAGCTCGACCTCGGAAACCTCCCGCGGCCGACCGACATCTACTCCGTCCTCAACGACTACGTCGTCTCGCAGGAAGAGGCGAAGCGAACGCTCGCCGTCGCCGTCTACAACCACTACAAGCGGGTGCAGATGTCGGACCAGGAGGAGGCCGACGTCGAGCTGCAGAAGTCGAACATCCTCCTGCTCGGCCCGACCGGCTGCGGCAAGACGCTGCTGGCGCAGACGCTCGCCCGCATCCTCAACGTCCCGTTCGCGATCGCCGACGCGACGGCCCTGACCGAGGCCGGCTACGTGGGCGAGGACGTCGAGAACATCCTCCTGAAGCTGATCCAGGCAGCGGATTTCGACATCAAGAAGGCCGAGACCGGGATCATCTACATCGACGAGGTCGACAAGATCGCGCGGAAGGCGGACAACCCGTCGATCACGCGCGACGTCTCCGGCGAGGGCGTCCAGCAGGCGCTCTTGAAGATCCTCGAAGGGACGGTCGCCTCGGTCCCTCCACAGGGCGGGCGGAAGCACCCCCACCAGGAGTTCCTCTCGATCGACACGACGAACATCCTCTTCATCTGCGGCGGCGCGTTCTCGGGTCTCGAGAAGATCATCGCCAAGCGGATCGGCAAGAACGCGGTCGGGTTCGGCGCGCACGTGCGGTCGAAGCGCTCGGTCGAGGCGAGCGAGTTGCTCTCGCAGGTGATGCCTGAGGACCTGCTCTCGTACGGGCTCATTCCCGAGTTCATCGGCCGCCTGCCGGTCGTGTCGGCGGTGCACCAGCTGACGCGGGAGGATCTCGTCAAGATCCTCGTCGAGCCGAAGATCGCGCTCGTCAAGCAGTTCCAGCGCTTCTTCGCCTACGACGACATCGAGCTCGTCTTCACGGAAGACGCGCTTTGGGAGATCTCCGACAAGGCGCTCGAGCGCGAGACCGGCGCGCGCGGGCTGCGATCGATCATCGAGACCGCGCTGCTCGACGTGATGTTCGAGCTCCCTTCGCGCAAGGACGTCTCCAAGTGCGTGATCACCAAGGAGACGATCGGCAAGGGCCTCAAGCCCACCCTCGTCACGACCGGCGGCCCGATCGAGGACGAGGAAGAAGAGCTCGCCGAGGAAACCGCCTAACCACCGCAGGGGAATCCAGGGTTCCCCTACGAGATCCCTCCTTAAACGCTAGACGCGCTTCCCGCGCTGTAGCTACGGCGAGTCAAGCTCGCATCCGCCGGTTATCTCGCTCGGAACGTCACCATCAGGTAGCTGCCTGCGGGGACCGACTGGTTTGCGCTCACGGTGAGTTGATACGTCCGGCGGCCGTCGCCGAAATGTCGGCCGGTAAGCGAGTACGACCCGCGAAGGCTGCGGTTACTCGGCCGCGCCGCAACGCGACGCAGGTTCGTGGCCGGGAGGTCGATCGTGACCTTGCGGTCGGTCGCTCCGCCGCCGATCGGGACCTTCGCCCGGCACGACCGCTTCCCCCCGTGGCAGCGAATCGTCACACCGTGCCGCACGGCCTGCACCACCTGTTCGATCGCGTTGATGACGAGGTTTGGCTGTTGGAGCTGGATGTAGTGGGCGCTGTGGGTGGCGACGGTATGACGAAGCGCGTGAACGCGAGCGGCGAGCTCGTTCTGAGCCGCCGACCAGGCAGCGTTGAGCGCGTCCGCAAGGCCGGGCGGAAAATCGGGCGCCAGAGCGAACGGCCTCCCCTTCGACAGCACGACTGCCGGGATACGGCGCAGCGGTCTGGCAGCCTGCATTGCGTCGGAGGCGGGCCCCGGGTCGATCGTCTCCAGATCCGTGTAGGGGGCAAGGGCGGGCGGCGGCTCGATGAACCCGAGGCGCACGTACGTCGCCCACTGGTCGGCCGTCATTCGCGCCTTCACGCCTTCCGACAGGGCGTCCACGAGGACCAGGCCCGCAACGCGCTCCGGGTGGACGCCGGCGTACAGCCGGACGAAGAGGCCGCCGAAGGAATGCCCGACCAGGATGTAGGGCCCTGGGATCTTTCCGGCGCGCAGGAGCGCTTTCAGCTCGGCGACGACGTCCGCAGCCGTTCGCGGCATCGGCACCGGATCGCTGCGGCTGGGCCGAAGGACATCGTCCAGAACGATCGCGGTACCCGGGCGGTCGTACGTGCAGACTCGGGTGAACGCCGCGACGCCGGGGAGGACCATGATCGCTCCGGGCACGTCGAACAGGTTGAGGCTCCACGGGTCGGCGCGATCGCGGTACCCCGATTCCAGGACGACGGTCGGGCTGCTCGAGCCGCGACATTGAAGAAACAGCCTGCGGCCGCCGATGTCGACGAGGCGATTGACGTTCTTCGCGTCCTTCGCCGGGACGGCCCGGGCGGGGCGGGTCGTGGGCGCGGCGATCAGCAGGACCGCGCAGAGGGCCATCGCGGCGGCGGCGCCGACGAGTCGAAGTCTCGACTGCTTCGCAGCCATGGCGGTTTACGCCGGGGCCTTCTCCAGTTTCGGGTCGCGCAGTGCGTCGTCGACGCGGACGTCGACGGCCAGTACCTCGGACTTGATGGTGTCGCCGTGGGCGGCCACCACGTCGGCGGCGGCCGGCGGCAGCGACACGGTGATGCGGTCGGTGAGCTCGAGGCCCGCCTCGCGGCGCATCGCATTCAGCCGGTGGATCAGATCGAGCGCTCGCCCCTCGAGACGGAGCGCGTCGTCGAGGGTCGTGTCGAGTGCGACGGTGAGCCCGTCCTCGGCGGCGATTGCCCAGCCTTCCTTGCCCGTCCGCTGGACGATCACCTCGTCAGGCGCGAGCTCCTGACCGGCCGCGCGGAAGCGGCCCTCCGGGAGCTCCTCGAAGTCGCCCGCCGCCAATGCGGCGCGAACGGCGGGAAGCTCCTTCCCGAGTCGCGGCCCGAGGAGGGGCAGGTTCGGCTTCACGGAAAGCTCGGCCGCGTCGACGTCGCCGAACTCGACGTCCTTCACGCGGAGCTCGTCGCGGATCTCGTCCGCGTACGCAGCCGCGCTCGGAGCGCCGTCGACGACGAGCCGGCGAAGCGGCTGGCGGAGCTTCAGCCCCGCGTCGCCGCGCGCCTGGCGCCCGAGCTCGACGACGCGCCGCACCTCCGCGATGCCGGCCAGCACCTCGCCGTCCCCCGGCGCGACCGGCTCCGGCCAGCCGGCGAGAAAGACCGAGTCCGGAGCCTCGGTCGCGGATCGGACGATCCCTTGCCACAGGAAGTCGGCGAGGAACGGCATTACCGGTGCGATTACCCGGGTTGCCTGAACCAGCGCGAGCCACAGCACGCGCAGGGCGAGCTCGTCGCCGTCCCAGAATCGGCGCCGCGAGCGCCGGATGTACCAGTTCGAGAGGTCGTCGACGAACCCCTCGAACGCCGCGACGACGGCCGGCGTCCAGAAGCGCTCGTAGGCCGCGGTCGTGTCGGCGATGAGCTGCTGCGTTCGTCCGAGCAGCCAGCGGTCGAGGGGCGGAAGATCGGTCTCGGGCGGTGACTCGAGCTCCGAGTAGCGCGGCTTGAACGACGCGATGTTCCCGTAGTCGACGAGGAACCTCGCCGAGTTCCAGAGCGTGAGTAGCCGGCGCTTCACGTCGTTCGCCGGCCCGTAGCCGAAGCGGATGTTCTGACCCGGTGGCTGCTCGCAGAAGAGCCAACGCATCACGTCGGCTCCCATGCGCTCCAGCGCCTCGTTCGCCTCGATCGAGTTGCCCCAGGAGCGGTGCATCTCCCGGCCGGTCTCGTCGAGGAGCTTCTCGTAGGTCAGCACACGCCGATACGGAGTCCGGCCGAGGAGCGTCACGGACATGAACGACTGCGAGTAGAACCAGAGCCGGATCTGCTCGCGCATCTCCGAGATCCAGTCGGCGGGGAACCACTGCTCCCAGTAGGCATGGTCGGGAAGATCGGCGCCGGACAGGCCCGCCGACGCGCCGGTCGCATAGCCGTTTGGCACCCACTCTGCGTTCTGCCAGCCGAGCGTCGAGAAGGGGACGATGCCGGCGTCGAGCCAGGCGTCGCCCACCTCGGGGACGCGACGCGCCTCCTCGCCGCAGTCCTCGCAGCGAATCCCGACTGCGTCGATCCAGGGGCGGTGCAGCTCTTGCAGCTGGTCGAGCCCGCCGGTCGCGCGCTTCTCGAGCTCGGCGCGCGACCCGATCACGTTCAGGTGGCCGCAGGAGCACGGGTAGAACGGCAACGGCAGGCCGAAGTACCGCTTCCGGGAGATGTTCCAGTCGCCCATGTTGCGCAGCCAGTCGTCCATGCGCTTCCCGTAATGCGACGGCGTCCACTCGACGGCGGCGTTCTCGCGGAGCATCGGCGCCCGGATGTCCTCCGCCGAGATGAACCAGTCGTCGACCACGCGGAAGAGCAGCGGCGTTCCGCAGCGCCAGCACGTCGGGTAACGGTGGACGATTCGCCCGGACGACAGCAGCAACCCGCGGCGCTTCAGATCGTCGATGATCGGCTGCTCGGCCTCGTCGGTCGTGAGACCGGCGAACCCGAACTCGGAAAGCATGCGGCCGCCCTCGTCGATCGGAACGAGCACCGGCAGCCCGTGGATCCGCGAGAGCTCGAAGTCTTCGGTGCCGGCCCCGGGGGCGATGTGGACGATGCCGGTGCCCTCGTCGAGCGCGACGTCGTCCCACGGGATGACCCGGTGGACGATGCTTTCCTGCGCCGGGAGGTCGTCGAACGGGGCGTCATACTCGAGCCCGACGAGGTCTGCACCGGTCGCCGTCCGTACGGGTGCCGCGTCGGGATCGAGTGCGCGGGCCACCCAGGTGCCGTCCTCGCGCAGCACGTAGTCGGCGTCCGGGCGAACCGCCGCCGCCACATTCGCGGGGAGCGTCCAGGGCGTCGTCGTCCAGACAGCGAGCGACTCGCCGTCACGGCCCTGCAGCGGGAACCGGACGTAGAGCGACGGGTGGTTCAGCTCCTTGTACTCGCCGGCGAACAGCTCGTGCTGCGAGATCGACGTTCCGCAGCGCGGGCACCAGACCGTCGAGTTGTGCCCCTGGTACAGCCAGCCGCGCTCGTACACGGTCTTCAGGAAGCCCCAGATGTATTCGATGTTCGTGTCGGAAAAGGTGTAGTAGTCGTTGTCCCAGTCCATCCACATGCCCAGGCGCTGCGACTGCTCGGTGATCACCTCGGCAAAGCGCGCGACCCGCTCCTTGCAGCGCGCAGCGAACTCGGCGAGCCCGTACTCCTCGATCTGGCGCTTCGAGTTCAGGCCGAGCGACTTCTCCACCTCGACCTCGACCCAGAGGCCCTGGCAGTCGAAGCCGTTCTGGTAGCGCAAGTCGAAGCCGCGCATCGCCTTGTAGCGCTGGAAGACGTCTTTGAGCGTCCTGCCCCAGGCGTGGTGCACGCCCATCGGGTTGTTGGCCGTGATCGGCCCGTCGATGAAGCTCCAGCGGTCGTTGCCGCGGTTCTGCTCGCGCAGGCGGTCGAACGTCCGCTCCCGCTCCCAGCGCTCGAGCGCCTCGAGTTCGAGCGCGACGTGATCCGGCTTGGAAGGCAGCGGTTCGCTCAGGAACAGCATGCGTTGATCGTAGAGCAGGGTCGGCGCGTCACCCGCCCGCGCGGAATGCGTGCCGTCGTTTGGGCGTTGTAAATATCTGGTATCCCCCGCCCTGAACGATCTAACTGAAAGGAACCTGCATGGCGAGTGACGTCACCGAGACGACCTTCGAGCAGGAGGTCATCGAGAGCGACAAGCCCGTAATCGTCGACTTTTGGGCCGAGTGGTGTGGCCCGTGCCACGCCGTCTCACCCGTTCTCGATCGGATCGCCGAAGAGCGCTCGGACGAGCTGAAGCTCGTCAAGGTGAACATCGACGAGGAACAAGGGCTCGCGATGCGCTACGGCATTACCTCGATCCCGACGATCCTGCTCTTCAAGGACGGCGAGCCGGCCGCCGCCGCAATCGGCGCGCAGCCGAAGCCGATGCTCGAGAAGGCCCTCGGCCTCGAGCCGGTTAACGTCTAGGTAAGCGGGGGGAACCCGAGCCGGTTCCCCCCAGAGGCTCAGCTGGAGAGACAGGCGGTGCGGCGCGTACTACGTGTCGAGCCCCGGCACGGGTTTCTGGAAGTCCGGCAGCCAGCCGTCGCGATAACGGCACCGGACCCAGGGCCGGAATGGAGCGTAGGCCTCGCTCGGATCCGACGTCTCCTTAGCGACGCCGGCACCGCGCGCCTGCGCCGCCGCCGACTCGGTGTAGACGAGACCCTTGCGGCGACGCCCGCGCGCGCCTGCCGCCAGCACGACGGCGGGCCCGTCGCCGGCCCCGAGGATGACGTGCTCCGTCTGCGGCGGGCAGTGGAAGAAGTCCCAGGTCTCGAGCGGCCGCTCCTGTCCCTCGACGATCAGCAGACACCTGCCCGCCAGAACGAGGAACGCTTCCTGGGCGTTCTCGCGGTGGTACATCCCCATGGGCTGGCCCGGCTCCAGGACATTGAGGTTGATTCCGAGCTGCGGGAAGCGCCGCTTGCCCTCGAAGTCGCAGTAGAAGCCAAGCGGGCCGGTATCCCGCCAGCGGGAGTCGCGGGCGTTGATCACGAACCAGCCGTCGCCGTCGTAGACGCGCCCGTACTTCGTCTCTCGGAGTGATGCTTCGCCGGTTACTTCTCCGCGAGCTCCTTCTCCGGCTTCGGGACCGGCGCGAACGCTCGCTTCGCCGGCTCCGTGACGAGGTTGAGGACGCGCATGCCGTGCACGAACACGATCGTGCCGCCGAACCACCCGCCGAGCGTCATCGTGGCGAACGCGGCGAGCGTGAGGATGAACGGGCCGGTCTCGACGGCGCCGCGCGTGTACCCGTCGTGCCCGAGGAGGCAGGCGATCAGGAAGAGCACCGCCGCACTCACCATCGCGGCCAGGTGGAATGTCGCGGTGCGCCAGAGCGGCGTGCCCCACTCGATCGATAGCCAGTCGATCAGGCCGGTAAGCGCGGTGGGAACGGTGAAGACCAGGCCGGCAACCAGAGCCAACCACCATCCGTGCGCGGCCTGGATGTGAGAGACGCCGATCACGCTCGCGCACCCGAGCGCGGTCGCCACCGTGTAGGTGCCGAGCGTGGCGTCGGTCAGGGGTGGATGCAGCGGGTGGCCGGGAAGGCCATTGACGAAATAGCGCAGCTTCATGCTGTCACCTCCGAACTGCTTGGTGACAGATGTAACCGGGCTCTTACTCGGCGAAACGCTCGACGCCCGACAACATGTGCCAGTTGCCCTCGAGCGCCGCCTCCGCCGACGCCAGGAGCCGGTGCTCGTCGCCGTCGCGCAGCAACGGCTCCAACTGCCCGCGCGCGTGGGCGGCGTGCTCGACGTCGAGCGTCGAGTGGATGCTGAAGTAGCTCGTCGCCTCGCCGTCGGTGAAGCCGTAGTGGCGAAGGAGACCGTCGAGCTTCGTCCGCGAGATCGCGGGTTGAGCCGACTCGAGCGCATAGAGCACGGCGAGCCCTTCTGGGCCGGCGGCGGTCCACGCCTCGGCGCACGACGCCGTCTCGGGAAGCGGTGTACGCGTGGTATCGGCGCCCAGCGCGCTCGCGAATCGGTCCCAGAGCGCGATGTGGGCCTCTTCTTCGGCGGCATGCTCGGCGTCGGTCGACCCGCCGGCCGTCTCGGCGAGCGCGACGACAAGATTGCGGTACTCGCCGGCGTAGAACGCGAGCTCCTCCCGGCTCAGCTCGCCGCAGCTCCAGTGGGTGTAGAACGGGTGACGGAGGACGTCCCAGCGCTCCCGCGCGCCCTCCACACGGTCGAAGAAACTCACTGCTGCCTCCTCCGTCGCTGTCGCGGCGATGCTATCGCGCGGTGCGGCGCCGGTACGTGTCGAGCACGTCGGCGATGTGAAATGCCAGCTCGTCGCGCGACGGCAGCTCGGACTCGTGAAACCAGCGGAGCTCGGAGACGTCGTCCGCGGCCTGGGCGGTGGCATCGCCGCCGGCGACAGCTGCCGTCCAGTAGAGGTTCAGCGTCGAGGGGGCGTTGTCGCCGTCGCCGTAGCGGTCCATCCAGGCGCCGAGGAAGTCGCGTGGCTCGACGCTCAGTCCGGTCTCCTCGCGGAACTCACGGCGAAGTGCGTCGAGCGGGTGCTCGTCTTCCTGGACGAATCCCCCCGGCAGGTCCCAGTAGCCGTGGAAGATCTCGCCGGCGCGGCGGCCCAGGAGGATGCGTCCGTCCCCGTCGAAGCAGACCGCGCAGGCGGTCGGCTCCGGATTCGCGTAGGCGACGAACCCGCACGAGGGGCAGTGCACGCGTCCCTCGCCGAGATCGAGCTCGGTTCGGCAGCGCGGGCAGGACCTCCATCCGGCAAGCGACCCCATCGGGCAGGAAGAATAGGCAGACAGTGCCTCGCGCCTCCGCAACCGCCCATGAGCTCTCGCAGATCACGCTGCTCGCGACGCTGCCCGGCGAGCTGATGGCGAAGCTCGCGAAGGAGATGCGCCGTGAGGACGTGCCGGTGGGCAAGGCGCCGGTCATCGAAGGCGAGGAGGGAGAACGGTTCTACGTCGTGCTCTCGGGCATCTTCGCCGTGTCGAATCTGGGCGAGCTCGGGCCGCGACGGGTGCTCCGGCCGGGCGACTACTTCGGCGAGGTTGCGCTGGCGATGCACGTTCCGCGCACCGCGACCGTGCGCGCGCTGACGCCGGCGACGGTCGCCAGCTGCGACCAGGCGACGTTCGACGAGTTCATCCGGCCGCTCTTCGCCGAGGACTAAAAGAAGGGGAAGCCTTCCGGCTCCCCACCGACCGCCTGCCGGCGGCCGGCGGGGCCCACAGCACCACTGTCGTCCGGCATCTCAAGCATGCGCGCCAACTCAGAGCGACCGAGCGCACGCGACAGGTGCTTGGCCGCGGCCGGCCAAGCCGGCCTCCGCCCAAGAAGGACAATCCGTGGCCCTTGTCGCCGGAGCCGGGCTATGCCCGGCGGAGGCACAGCGCGGACGCGCGTCTGCTCGAGGAGGGGGCTCACGGGGGAAACCCGGTTTCCCCCGTGCGAAGCACGGCGTCGGAAAGCCGGGGCCACGCCTCCCTGGCCCAGTCCCCGAACGGGAGGTCGGTGAGGCAGCCGAGCGCGAGGTCCGCGTCGGGGTCGACCCAGAGAAACGTTCCGGAGCGCCCGAAGTGGCCGAACGTCCGCGGCGAATTGCGCGTGCCCGTCCAGTGCGGCGACTTGCCGTCCCGGAGCTC
>JBKPNC010000096.1:0-12923 GCA_046732435.1 Actinomycetota bacterium | reverse complement strand
GCGCACACCATGCCGAAGCCCTCGCTGTGCGAGGGACAGACGACCACCGCCGCCCTGGCATAGAGCTTCTGCACGTCTCCGTACGGCACGAAGCCCATGGCCTCGGGGATTTGCGGGCGGAGCGGCCCGTCGCCGGCGACGACGAGGTGGAGGCCGTCCGCCGCCGACACGAGGTCCTCGATCCCCTTCTCCGGGGCGAGGCGGCCGACGAAGAGGACTTCCGGCGGATCGGCCTCGTCGCCGATCTCGGCGGGGAGGTCGATGCCGTTCGGGATCACGTCGACGTCCCGTGCGCCGTGGCGGCGAGCGGCCTCCGCGAGCGGCGTGGAGACTGCGATCACAGCGCCGGCTCGCTGGAGGCCGAGCCGTGCGACGAGCCGCGGCGGGTTCGTCTCGTCCAGCCAGCCCGAGGCACCCGTCCCGTGCAGCGTGACGACGAACGGCCGCCCCGAGAGCGACGCGGCGACACCGCCGGCGAGCCAGTGCGCGTGGACGATGTCGGCCGAGCGTCCGGCGCGTCGTAGCGCCCGGACGACCGCAGCGAAGGCCGGCGGCGCGAGCCAGGGCCGACGCCGGAGGTTGTGGACGACGCCGCCCCCGTACGCGAGGCCGAAGTCGCGGAAGCCGCGGCCCGGCGCCACGAGCTCGACCTGGACGCCTCGTTCGCGCAGCCTCGCGACCGCCCCGGCGACGAACCGTCCCGCGTAGTCCCCCTCGTCGCGCGGGTACGAGGTCGTCAGGACGACGATTCTCACTCGGTGCGCGGGTGGGCGAACGCGCCGAGCAGCGAGTGCCACAGCAGGATGACCGCCCCGGGAATCGACTCCGCCAGGATGATCGCGTAGAACAGCAGCCCGGCGGCGAGCGCGGTGTCGTTCGAGACCTCGAAGCGGCCGAAGTAGCCGACGAAGAACGCCTCCCGGACGCCCAGGCCGTTCAGCGTGAACGGCACCACCATCACGAGCGACAGCAACGCGGCGAAGACGACGAAGACGCCTGCGGACTCGTGGATTCCGACCGCCGCGCAGCAGAGCCAGATCGACGCCGTTCGCGCCAGTTGCGTCGCGAACGTGATCGCGAGCGCCGCGAGGAGCGCGCCGCGGCAGTCCCGGTATCCGTGCAGGGCCCGGTAGACGCTCGCGAGCGGCCGCTCGATCCCGATCCGGCGGCCGAGCGGGAACACACGCCGAACGAGCCAAGCCTCGACCCGGCGCGAGAAGAGAAGCGCGATGACGAGCAAAGCCGCGGCGGCGATCAGGAGCCCCTCGACCGGCCCGATCACCTGCGCACGCTGGTCGCCGATTGCGAGCGCGAGACCGAGGAGCAGCAGGAGGACGGTCCCGGCGACGCCGAGCACCCGCTCCATCAGCACGGCCCCCGCCGCCTCGGCGCGGGCGTCCGGCCGGCGTCGCGCATGATCGAGGATGCGCACGGCGTCACCGCCCACGGACGTTGGCAGCACCTGGCTGGCCGCATAGCCGACGAAGTAGAGCTTCGTCAGCCAGCCGAGCGGCTCGTCGATCCCCTTCGAGGCGAGCAGGATCTGCCAGCGCCACGCCATCGCCCACGTCGACACGAACAGGATCGCCAGCGCCGCGACGACGTACCCGGTCCTGGCGGCCGTGATCTCGTCCCAGACCTGTGCCGGGTCGAGCCGGATGAGCAGGAACGCGAGAATGCCGCCGCTGACGGCGAGCTGAACCGCGAGCCGGGCGAGGCGAGGCGGATTCCGCAGGCGGAAGCGAACGCCCGCGCGCTCAGCCATTCCGGCGGAGCGCGCCGGTCGGCAGCCGATCCCAGAGGAGCGCCAGGATCAGGCCCACGAGCAGGCCGATGATCGCCCCGACGAGCATGGAGTTGCGGGGACTGCGGGCGGTGGTCTTGCTCGCTACCGCGCGCTCGACGACCTGCGGCTGCTGGATGTACTTCGCCTGGGAGATCTGCTGCTGCGTGCTCACCTTGTCGCTCACGAGCTGCGCCCGCTGGAGCTGAAGGTTGTTCAGCTGGCTCGACAGGATGAGCCGGTCCACGTCCGAGAGGTTCGAGTTGTTGACCTGGCCGCGATAGATCCCGATCTGATTGTCGATTGCCGTGATTGTCGCGGTGTCGCTCTTCAGCTTCGTCTGCAGGACGTGCATGTTGAATGCGACGTAGGGCGCGAGATCGACCACGACTCGCTGGGCAAAAACATTCGCCGGACAGGCCGACTTGTGGGCCCCGCCCCCTTGCACCTCGATCTGGTAGATCTGCCCGCCTCCTCCGGTCGCCTTCGCGGCCTTGCCGCCGCTGACGGCCTTCGTGGAGATGCCGCCGCGAATCTGCCCCGGATGGATTCCGCAGCGCGCCGCTGCCGCGGTAATCGCGGCCTCCGAATGGACGATCTGGTTCACCGACTGGGGGTTCGTTTGCAGGCTCTGCAGCGGGTTCGTTCCGCCCGCGGCCAGCGGTGTGCCGGTATAGACGAGCGCCTTCGCCTGCCACACCGAGCCGCTGCTCAGTGAGACCAGATAGCCGAGCACGAGCCCGACGACGATCCCGGCCAGGAGCAGCCACCAGCGCGCCGCGATCGGGCGCCAGTAGCGGCCGAGGTCGACCTCGTCCTCTTCCGCGAAATCGGGCGGAAGCGTGCGGCGCGGCGGCGTGCGGAGGTCGGTCATCCGCGCCCGACTCTAGCGGGAGTCCCCGCGGGGTAGGAGGCCGTACAGTCGGGCGTGGCCGATCAGGAACGGCCGCTTGCCGTCCGTGACGAGGGGCGAGTACTTGCCGTCGGGAAACGTCCACACCTGCTTGCCGCCGCGGGCGGTGAGCGCGTACGTCCGCTCCTTCAGCGTCGCGAAGTAGACGAGGCCGTCGACGATCGTCGGCGAGCCTGAGATCGGCCCGTTAGCCGAGAACGACCAGTCGACGTCGCCTGTGGCCGCGTCGAACGCGTAGAACGTGCCGTCGTAGGAGCCGGCGTAGACTCGCCGCCGAAAGACGGCCGGCGAGGAGTACACGTACCCGCCGGTGCCCTGCGACCAGCGCAGCTTCCCGCTCGCGGCGCCGAAGGAGTACATCTTCCCGTCCGTGCCGCCGATGTAGACGCGGCCGTACGCGACCGCCGGCGTGGAGTAGAACGTCGCCAGCGAGCCCAGGCGCTCCTGCGCGGAGGTGCGCCAGATGAGACGTCCCGTGTGCGCGTTCAGGGAGTAGACGTGGTGGTCATAGCAGCCGAAGAAGAGCCGGCCCGACGAGTACGCGATGCCGCTCTTCACCTGGCCGCGGGCTTGGAAGCGCCACAGGACGGCACCCGTGTTGGCGCTCAGCGCCCAGATGTTCCCGTTCCAGTCGCCGACGAAGACCCGTCCCTCGGCGACGAGCGGCGACGTCTCGCTCGGCCCGATCACGCGCTTCCAGCGCACCTTCCCCGAGCCGGCGTAGAACGCGGCGACGAGGCCGTTCAGGCCCGAACCCGTCCGGTTGCACGGCCGGCGCGCAAGGAAGACCTGGATCACGAGCTGCCCCGAGACGGCCGGCGAGGAGGCGGCGCAGCGCCCCGACTTCCACCGCCACGCCCGTCCGCCGGTCTTCGTGCCGACGGCGAACAGAATCCCCGAGTTGTTCGTGAAGAACAGCCGGTCGTAGGCGACTGCAGGCGGGAATTCGACGAGGTTTCGGGCCCCGAACACCCACTTGCGGCGGAACGGCGGACGGAACCGTCCCGGGCCGACGCGCGTGCGCTGCTGGTCGTAGCCGTACATGGGCCAGTCGATGCCCGCCCGCTTCGGGTGCATCGGCACCGTCGGCGCAGCGGTCGTCACGAACTCGACGCTGCTCGAGCCGCGGACGTCTCGCCCCTGGAGCCACCGGTTGATCACGTACGCCCCGACGGCGCCTGCGACGACGAGCACGACGATCACCGCCGCGATCAGGAGCCGCTTGCGCGTCAATGCAGGCCGAGGGCCGCGAGCGAGCTCCGCAGCCCGCCGACGCCCTCACCCCGGGCGACCCGGATGCGCTTCAGCGTGTACAGCTCGGACGGCCGCGCGAGGCCGAGATCGACCGTCGTGGCGCCGAGATAGCCGGCCGCGCGCACCGCGGCAACCACGCGGGCGTCGTACCGCCCGGCCGGGTAGCAGAAGAAATCGACCGGCACGTGGTAGCGGCGCCGGATCACCGCACGCGAGCCCGCGACCTGGCGGCGGAGCTCCGAGGCGTCGAGGGTCGTCAGGTCGGGGTGGGTGAGCGTATGGGCGTCGACTTCCCAGCCCGCTTCGATCATTGCGCGCACCATCCGCGGACGGGCTCCCCACGACTTCGTCGTATTGGCGACCTCGAGGTTGAGGACGCCGGGCCACCGGTGCGAGCGCAGCACGGGAAGCGCGTTGGTGTACTGGCTGCGATAGCCGTCGTCGAAGGAGACGACGATCGGCCGCGCCGGCAGCACTGCCCGTCCGCGCCAGGCCTCGTACACCTGCTTCAGCTTCACGGCCCGATACCCGCGCGCCGCGAGCCAGCGCATCTGGGTCGCGAACTCGCGCCGGCTCACGTACAGGGACGGGTTCGGTGCTCCACGGTACGGGTTGGCGACGACGTGGTACATGAGGATCGGCACCGCCCGCCGCGAGGGCGTTCCCGCCGCGGCCGGGGCTGCGAGAGCGGCCACGGCGGCCAGCGTCACCAGCAGTGGTCTCATCGCCGCTTCGGCTCGACAGCGTAGAGGCGCGAGTAGCCGTGGAGGAGCAGTCGCGCCCCGTCGCCGGACACCGGCACATATTCCCCGTGCGGGAAGTGGAAGACGGCGCGGCCGGACCCGGCGTCGACGCCGATGATCCGGTTTGCCGTCGACCCCGCGTAGACGATCCCGTCGACGACGACCGCGGCGCCCGAGATCGCGCCGCCCGCGTACGCCCGCCACGCAACGCGGCCGGTCCGCGCCGACGCCGCGTAGAGGTAGCCGTCGTAGGAGCCGAAGTAGACCCGGCCGCCCCAGACGGCAGGCGACGAGTAGACGTAGTTCCCGGTGACGATCCGCCAGCGCCGGGAACCGGTAACCGAGAACGCGGTCAGCGAATCGCCATCCGAGGAGGGCACGAAGACGCGCCCGTCGGCGACCGCCGGCGTTCCGTAGATCCGCCCGTTGACGCCGCCGGTCCAGCGCGTCCGACCCGACCGAACAGAGAGCGCCCACAGCCGACCCGCGTAGTCGCCGATGTAGAGCGTGTTGCCCGCGATTGCCGCGCTCGACGTGATCTTTGCGCCTGTTGCGTGTGTCCACACGAGGCGGTGGCGGTTCAGGTCGAGCGCGTAGATGACGCCGTTCCAGGCGCCGAAGTAGTCGATGCCGTCGCGGACGATCGGCGAGGACTCGATCGGCGAGCCGATGTGGTCGTGCCAGATGACCCGACCGTTCCAGCGGTCGAGGACCCAGACGTTGCCGTGCATGCTGTGGACGACGAGCGTCTGCCCCACGACGGCCGGCGACGCGGCCATCTTGTCCCACGTGAACCGGCTCCACGCAACCGTCCCGTCGCGCATCGAGATCGCCCGGATCGTGCCGTGGAAGTTCGTTATGTACGCGAGCCCGTCGGAGACGACCGCCGGGAACTCGACGAGCGAGCCGATGCCGCGGCTCCAGACGTGCCGGAACGGCGGCCGAACGCGGATGTGCGTCTGCGCCTGCGTCCGCGTCGGCGTGACGCCGTACATCGGCCACTGGAGGTCGCGCCGGTAGATGAAGATCCGGCGCCAGTAATGCTTCTTGAAGGAAATCGGCGCGGTACGGGCGTTGTACTCGCGTGCCGACGCGGTCACGGAGAAGACACGCTGGCGGGCGACGAAGCGCGCGACGCCGTGCCGGCTGACGCGGTCACTCGTCCGGCCGATGCGTACGACCGCGCCGCGGACCGGCTCCTTCGTGTCCCCGTCGAGGACGGAGACGTAGATCGGCCGTACGGTCGAGGGCATCGGCGGTGTGTGCGGAGGCGGCGGGCTGGGCGGGCCGGGCGCGACCGCCGGCTTGTCGTGGCCGCCCCCGCAGGCGGTGAGGAGGCCTCCGGCCAGAACCAGGATAAGCGCGCCGCGCCGCACGGCCCGAGAGGGTAGCCAGAGGTCCCGCCGGCACTGCCACGGAACCAGCACGCAGAATGCGGCGATGAGCACCACGCTTGACGCCATTGGCAACACGCCGGTCGCCCGCCTGCAGCGGCTCGCCGAGCGCGGCGCGGCGGAGGTCTGGGTGAAGGTCGAGAGCGCGAACCCGACGGGCTCCTACAAGGACCGGATGGCGCTCGCGATGATCGAAGGCGCGGAGCGGTCCGGCCGGCTTGCCGCCGGCCAGACCGTCATCGAGTACACCGGCGGCAGCACCGGCTCGTCGCTTGCCTTCGTCTGCGCGCAGAAGGGGTATCCGCTGCGCGTCGTGTCGTCGGACGCGTTCTCCAAGGAGAAGCTCGACACGATGCGGGCGCTCGGTGCGGACGTGGAGATCATCGCTTCGCCGGACGGGATCACGCCACAGCTGCTCCCGCGCATGATCGAGCGGGCGAAAGCGGTCGCCACGGAGGAAGGCGCGTACTGGACCGACCAGTTCAACAACGCGGACATGATCGAGGGGTATCGGGCGATGGGCCGCGAGCTCCTCGGGCAGCTGGACGGCCGGATCGACGCGTTTTGCGCCTACATCGGGACGGCAGGCTGCTTCCTCGGCGTGTGCCGGGAGCTGCGCGCGGCCCTTCCGCAGGTGCTCCGCGTCGCCGTCGAGCCTGCGGAATCGGCCGTGCTCTCGGGTCGCCCTCCCGGGACGCACCACATCGAGGGCGGCGGCGCCGGCTTCCGCCCGCCGCAGCTCGCGGACGACGACTTCGACGAGGTGATCGCGGTTCCGGAGGCAGAGGCGTTCGCGATGGCGCGCCGCGCCGCGCTCGAGGACGGCATCTTCTCCGGGCCGTCCACGGGCGCCAATCTCGTCGCGGCGCTGACGCTGGCGCGGAGGCTCGGCCCAGGCAAACGTGTCGCGACCGTGCAGGTCGACTCGGGCCTGAAGTACCTCGCCGGCGGACTCTACGAGTAGAGCTCGCCGATGACCGCGACCATGTCGAGGTCGGCGTGGTCCAGGTGCTGGAGCATGACGCGCGTGACGCCTGCGGCCTCGTAGGCGCGGAGCCGCGCAGAGGCCTCGTCGACGGTGCCGATCACGAACCGATCACCCCGCTCCGCCCGCAGCTCCTCCGGCGACGCCGTCGAGCCCGATCGTTCCGCCCTGCGCCGCAGGCGGTCACGCACCTCGCCCTCGTCGCGTCCGACCATGCAGCCGGTCATCATCGACAAGGGGAGCGACGCGGGATCGCGGCCGGCGTCCGCGCAGGCCGAGTCGAGCCGGCGCCGGCGCGCAGCGCACTCTTCGACCGTGGCGAAGGTCGTGTTGTACTCGTCCGCGAAGCGAACGGCTGGGGCGACGGTTCCCGACCGGCCGCTTCCGCCGACGACAATGGGTGGGCGCGGCTGCTGAACTGGCGCCGGACGCGGCGACGCAGCTTGCAGCCGGTAGTGCTTTCCGGTGAAGGAGACGCTGTCCTCCGAGAGCAGCCCGTGGACGATTTCCACCTGCTCGGCCAGGAGCTCGAGTCGCGTGGAGGTGTCGCAGAACGGGAAGCCGTACGCCTCGTGCTCGCGTTCCATCCAGCCGGCGCCCATGCCGATTTCCACACGGCCGGCCGAGGCGTGGTCGACGGCGAGCGCGTTCTTCGCCAGCACCGAAGGGTGCCGGAACGTTGCCGGCGAGACGAGCGTTCCGAGCCGGATCGTGGAGGTCAGCGACGCAAGCGCGCCGAGCGTCGCCCAGGCGTCGAGCGAGCCGCGCGCCTCGCCCGCGACGGTGGAGGCGTAGTGGTCGGAGCGGAACAGCCCCTCGATCCCGTGCTCCTCGCAGGCCCGCGCGAGCGCGACCCACTCGTCCCAGGAGACGCCCTCCTGGCCCTCGATCATCAGACACACTCTCACCGCGTCCCCTCCGCCTGCTCCCACACGGCGGGCACGCCGCGGCGAGCGTAGTTCCGGAGCGCGACCAGGGTCGCCCAGCTGACGAGGACGTAGTAGCGGGCAAGACCGACGCGCGTCGCGGCCGCGAGGAGCCCGGCCTGACCGGCGAAGGCCGCGCGGTACAGCCTGCCGGAGCGGAGAAGCAGGACGCTCGAGCCGAGCAGCGCGACGTGCAGCGCGCCGCTTGCATACCGGAGGTGCCGGTGCGCCACGAGCTCGAGCGCGTACAGCGGCTGCTGGCCTCGCAGCATGCCGCCCTCGGCGACGATCGCCCAGCAGTGCTCGAACATCCGCACCTTGCGGCGATATTCGTGCCCGGTCGTGGGAGTCGCCTTCTCGAACGCGACCGCCTCGGGGTCGTAGACCGCTCGCCGGCCGCTGCGCGCCAGGACGTACGGCAGCGCGAGATCGTGGCCGAAGCGGGGATCGACGTCGACGTAGTCGGAGCGCCGCAGCGCGTAGATCGCACCGTTCCCGCCCGTGATCGAGCCGAGCGCCGACTCGGATTCCCGGACGAGCAGCTCGTACCGCCAGTACACCCCCTCCTTGTTCCTTTCCTCGTCGGTCTGGAGGACGACCTTCCCGCAGACATACGCGACGTCGTCGTCGGCAAAGCTCCGCACGAGCCGTCGGAGCGCGCGCGGCTCCCAGGTCGAGTTCGCGTCCGAGAAGGCGACGACCTCGCCGCTCGCATCGCGCACCGCGCGGTTTTGCGCCGCCACCTTGCCACCCCGGGGACACCGCAGCAGCCGGAGGCGAGGCTCGGCAGCGGCCATGGCCTCCACCAGCTCGTCCGTGCGGTCGGTCGAGGCGTCCGACGCAACGATGACGTCGACGAGCTCGGCCGGGTAGTCGAGCGCCAGGAGGTTCCGCAGGCGGCGCTCGATGACGGCCTCCTCGTTCCAGGCGGCGACGATCACCGTCACCGAGGGCAGCGCGTCACTCCGCCGCACCGGCCGCTCGCGGAGTCGCGCCGCGAGCGCTGCCGCCGCCGGATAGCCGGCGTGCGTCCAGGCGAGGGCGCCGAGAGACGCCCAGAAGAGGCCCTTTACGAGCGTGATCGCCGGACCTCCGCGAGCAGGGCGCGGTAGCGGGAGAGCGCCGCGTCGCGACTCGCCTCCCGGACGACGTAGTCGCGCCCGCGCCGGCCCATGGCTTCGAGATCGTAGTCACCGCGATGCGCCGCGCTGATCGCCGCCGCGAGCTCGTTCGCGTTGCCCGGCGGTACGACGACGCCGCAGCCGACGGCGCGCACGAGCGACGCCGTCTCGCTCTCGTCCTCCGCGGCGGCGATCACGGGCCTTCCCGCCGCCAGCACGCCGTAGAGGCGGCTCGGAACCACGTAGCCGGCGAGTCCGCGCGCAAGCCCGACGACGTGGACCGAGGCAGACGACAGCGACTCCGAGAGCACCTCCGCCGGCTGGAACGGGAGGAAGCGCACCGGTGCGTGGAGCCGCGCGGCGTGGGCCTCGAGCTCCGCGCGGCGCACGCCGGTGCCGACGACGAGGAAGGCGGTGCGGTCGAGATTCGCGAGGAGCGCGCACGCTTCCACGAACGTCTCGAGATCCTGGGCGTGGCCCACGTTCCCCGAGTGCATGACGACGAAGCGACCGGCGAGCGCCTTCGCCTCCGACCACCCGTTGGCCTGCGGCCGCGGGCTGATCTCGTCCGTGTCGACCCAGTTCTCGATCACTCGCACGCGCCCGGGCGGAACGCCCTTTTCCTCCAGCCGCCGGCGCATCGTCTCGCCGATGGCGACGATCCGATCGGCACGCTGCAGGTAGAAGGAGACGGCGGTACGGAGCGCAGCGAGCACGAGGCCGTTCCGCAGGCGGCCGAGCGCGACCGCCGTCTCCGGGAAGACATCCTGCACCCCGACCACGAGCGGTGCCCGGAAGCGCCGCGCAAGCCCGTACGCGAGACCGCCGAGAAACGGCGGGTTCGAATACGCGAGGACGATGTCCGGCGGCCGGACGACGGCCCCCTTCGCTAGGGCGAGGGCGGCGAACGACCCGTAGTTCAACCCGCGCAGGGCCAGATGGCGCCGGGAGAAGGTCGTCGACGGGACGCGGATCACCTCGACGCCGCGACGCCACGAGCGGCCGGAGCGGACACCGTCGGCCGCGCCGGTGACGACGGTGACGTCCCAGTCCAGGGCCAGTCCCTCGCAGAGCTGACTCAGGAGCCGCCCGTCCGCCTCCGGTCGAGGCCAGTAGTACTCGTTGAGGACCAGCAGCCGTCCCAGCGCCATCAGGAGCGCGCGGCAGCAGATGCGCGACCGTGCGCGCGGCGCTGCCAGGAGGCGACGAGCGCCCAGAGGTCGGCCACGCCGAGCGCAGCGGCGCACGTGAGCAGCGGCAGCGCCGGCATCAGGAAGCGCAGGTTGAACTCGGCAAACGCAACGGCGGCGACGAACAACGCGAGGCCCATGGCGGCAAGGAAGGTCGACTCGTGGACGCGCGACAAGCGGAGGCGCCCGCGGCCTCCCCGAAAGAACATCGCGAGCAAGAGCGTGAGGATGGGCACGGCGGTGAGCGCGGCGAGCAGCGGCCGAGGCGGCTGGAAGTCCCACGTGTACCGGACGACCGCGTGGCGAGGCCCGTACGAGCGCAGGTGGTAGCCACCGAGGAACTTCTGGACGCCGGGATCGCGGTTGACGACCGCCAGGCTCTCGTGCTGCTCGTGCAGGAAGATCCCCGGGTCCATGCCGATCCGGCCGGCGTGCGGACGGAACGTCCACGTCAGGTTGGAAGCGACGGTCCGGACGTACGTCAGGGGGCGGTCGCGGATGACGGCCAGCGCGAATGCGCGCAGCTTCGGATTCGCCTGCTCCTTCGTCATGTAGCCGAACGTTCGCTCGGCGGGCGACCGCGGAGAGAAGACGTAGCGGGAAGGCGTCCACCCCTTGGCGAGCCGGTCCCGGCGCTCCGCGGTGCTCTCGCAGAGCCCCTCGGTTCCACGGGGCACGCTGAACTTGCTGCAGTCCGCGATGCCGGCGACGCGGCCGTAGAGCACCCAGCCGTCGAACTGGCTGAACCCGAACCCGCGGCCCGCCGCAGCATGCACCGACGCGTACGACACCACCGGGACGGCGAGCGCGACGACACCGACGAGGAGCCGGCCCGACAGGCGATGCTTCCAGGCCGCGTAGACGAGCCAGATGGGCGCGGCGACGAGCGCGACGGGTCGTAGCAGCACGGAGAAGCCCAGCAGGAACCCGCTTCCGGCCGTCGCGACGAGTCCGTTTGCGATGATCACGAGGTACGCGCTGGCGATCAGCGCCAGGCCGAAGAAGGTCTCGGCGAGGATGTGCTGCTCGAGCACGACCTCCCAGCCGTTCAGAAGCACGAACCCCGCTGCGAGCGCTGCCAGAAAGCGGTCGACCGAGAGTCGAAGCAGCAGGACGTACGCGAGGACGCCGATGCCGAGACCCGCGATGTGCTGGACGACGGCGATCGTGGCGATGTTCCGGCCCGGCAGCGCCATCACCTTGATCAGCAGCGGGTAGCCGCTCGGATGGACGGCGCCCCAGCCGACGACGGTAAAGCGGTACGCGATGCCCAGGTAGTCGAAGGAGTCGCCGATGTAGAAGAGGGCGGGCCAGAACGTGAGCACGATCCCGAGGCGGACGAGGACTGCGGCGACGAGGACGAGCGCAAAGAGCCAGTGCTCACGCAGCAGCGGACGGGCTCGGCCCACGGACGCTGTCGCCACGACCGTCGATCGTAGAACAGCCGGCGCCGGAGCTCGGCATACGATTTCGCCGAGCCAGCGGCATGAGCGACGACGGAAGGAGCGATAGGGCAGGCCCCGCCGAGCCGCGCGCCGGCGAGACGCCGTTCGGCAACTTCCGCCGCCGGACGCTCGAGACGTTCGCGAGCCTCGTCTTCGGGACGCTCGTCGCCGCCCTGTACGCGATCCTGACGGCGCGCGCGCTCGGGCCGTCGGGCAAGGGGCTTGTAACCGTGCTGCTGCTGCTCCCGGCGCTCGCGGCGCTCGTGCTCTCCGGGCCGATCGAGCTCGCGAACCAGTACTTCGGCGCCCGGCAGCCCGAGACACGCCACCGCCTGCTGACGAACAGCCTCGTCGTCTCGGGGATCGGCGGCGTCGCGGCGGCGCTGATCTTCCTCCTGGTCGGGGCGGTCGGGACGCGCTTCGGCGGCAGCTGGCTCGAGCTCGTGCTGACCGTCGTGACGATCCCGCTCGTCACGGCCTCGCGCCTGATTGCGGGGCTGATCCTGTCGACCGGCCGGACGCTCACCTACAACGTCCTGACCCCGCTCGGGCCGACGCTCCTGCTCGTCTTCACCGCGGGCGCGTTTCTGATCTGGCGCTCGAGTGCGCTCACGGTCGTCTCCGCGAACGCGGTCGCCCAGGCGATCGCCTGCGCAGCTGCGATCGCCGTCGCGGGAATCTCCCCGGCGCGCCCATCGGGCCGCCTGCTCGCCGAGTGCGTGCGCTACGGCGTCTTCGGCTTCAGCGCGAACCTCGTCCAGTTCCTCAACTTCCGGCTGGACTTCTTCCTGCTCTCGGCGCTCCGAAGCTCGGCCTCGGTCGGCATCTACAGCATCGCGACGACGCTTGCCGAGCTGATCGGTCGCATCGCGTCGTCGGCCGCGACGATCCTGCTCCCGCGCGTCGCGTCGGGCGCGCCCGGCGGCGTCGCGTTCACGACCCGCGTCGCCCGGGTCGTCCTGCTCGTGACGATCGCGGCGGCGCTCGCGCTCGCGGCGGTGGGGAGCTTCCTGATTACGCTCTTCTTCGGCGACGCGTTCTCCGGCGCATACACGCCGCTGCTCGTCCTGTTGCCGGGGATGGCGGCGCTCGCGCTCGCAACCGTTCTCGCCACCGACCTTGCCGGCCGAGGCGCCCCCGCAGTCCTGCTCTACGGGTCGCTGATCGGG
>JBKPNC010000095.1:0-17875 GCA_046732435.1 Actinomycetota bacterium | reverse complement strand
GTCTTGCTCGGCGGAGCGTCGCTGGGCGCCGCCGCCGCGCTGGCGGCGGCGAGCCGCGGCGAGGGCGCCCCGGCGGCGGTGTTCAGCCTCTCGGCGCCCGCGGTCTGGGACAACCGCCTCGACGCCGAGAGCGCGGTACCGCGTCTCGCCGTGCCCGTACTCTTCCTCGCCGCCGAGCTCGACGTCGACTTCGCGAACGACGCCCGCACCCTCTACGACCGCACCCCGGAGGCCGACAAGAAGCTTCTCATCGTCCCGGGCGGCATGCACGGGACGGAAATGCTTCGCGGCACCGCAGGCGCACCCGCCCGCGAGGCGCTGTTCGCCTTCGTCGGCCGCTTCACGCAGCCGACGCAGGACGCCTAGAACCGCACGTACCGCCGCACGATCGCGGCCAGCTCGGCCGGCTGCTCCTCCTCGACGACGCCGTTGGCGCCCTCGCGGCCGGTGGAGTGGAGGATGCGGCCGTCGCCGAGCCAGAAGGCGATGTGCGTCGCCTCCTGCCCGCCGTAGGTGACGAGGTCGCCTCGCCTCAGGTCGCCCGGGTCGACCGGCTCGCCGGCCCCCTCCTGCTGGTCGGCGTCGCGCGGGACGACGCGGCCGAGTCGCCGGTAGGCCATGTGCACGAGCCCGGAGCAGTCGATTCCGCGTTCCGTCATGCCACCCCACTCGTACGGCGTCCCGAGGTACGTCCGGGCCTCCTCGATCGGATCGCCGCCCCGAACGGGCCCCGGCCACGCAGCCGGATCGGTACCCGAGTCCACGACAAGCGCCACGCGCCGGACCCAACCCGGGTAGTCGTAGGCCGTCGAGATGCGCGCCCACTCGCCGGGCGCCTCCTCCACCGTGACCGGCTCGCCGCCGAGCAACTGCGTGACCTGCTCGGCCTGGTCGCGCGGCTCGGCACGGACTGCAGCCACGTCGACGGCACAGAGCGCCAGCCGGCTCATCCGACGGCCGGCTCCGCTTCCTGCTCGGCGCCGGTCTCCGTCTGGGCCTGCGTGGGCTGGAGCTTCCCGTCACGGATCTGCTCGGCCCAGTGACACGCGGCGAGGTGACCCGGGGCGATCTCACGCAACGGGGGCTCGTCATCGCGGCAGCGGGTTGGCTGCACGTAGGGGCAGCGCGTGTGGAAGCGGCACGCCGCCGGCGGGTAGAGCGAGCTCGGCAGGTCGCCGGCCAGGAGGATCGTTTCGCGCTGCTCCTCGACGTCCGGGTCGGGAATTGGCGCCGCCGCGAGGAGCGAGATCGTGTACGGGTGGAGCGGGTGCTCGTACAGCTCCTCCGCTGGGGAGATCTCGACGATCTTGCCGAGGTACATGACCGCGATCCGATCGGAGATGTGTCGCACGACGGCGAGGTCGTGCGCGATGAAGACGTACGTGAGATTGAAATCGTCCTGGAGGGACTCGAGCAGGTTGATGATCTGCGCCTGGATTGACACGTCCAGCGCGGACACCGGCTCGTCGCACACGATCAGCTTCGGCCGCAGTGCGAGGGCCCTGGCGACGCCAATCCGCTGTCGCTGCCCGCCCGAGAACTCGTGCGGGAAGCGGTTGTAGTGCTCGGGCGACAACCCGACCTTGCCGAGCAGCTCCTGGACGTCCCGCTTGCGGCTCGCCCGGTCGCCGATCCGGTGGATGCGGAGCGGGTCGCTGACGATCGTCCCTACCCGCTTGCGCGGGTTGAGGCTAGCGAACGGGTCCTGGAAGATCATCTGCATCTGGCGCCGCAGCGGGCGGAGCTGACGTTGGCGAAGCCGTGCGATCGAACGGCCCTCGAAGACGATGTCGCCGCCGGTTGGCGCGAGCAGGCGGACGATGCAGCGCCCGAGCGTGGACTTGCCGCAGCCGGACTCGCCCACGAGCCCGAGCGTCTCGCCTTCGTGGATAGTCAGCGTGACGCCGTCGACCGCATGCACGCGGGCCGTCTCGCGCGCGAGCGCGCCGCGGCGGACCGGGAAGTGCTTCTCGACCTCCGTCAGCTCGAGGAGCGGGCTGCCGTTCGCACCCGTCACGCCGCGCGCTCGCCGGAAATCGTCGCTACTCGAAGAACGCGCTTCTCATCGACCGACAGCCAGCAGCGGTCGAGGTGGTCGGGGTTCTCGATCCGGTCGGCGAGCGGCGGCTCCTCGAAGCAGCGGTCGAACGCATGCGGGCAGCGCGGCCTGAACGCGCAGCCCCGCGGCAACCGGATCAGCGACGGCGGCATGCCGCTGATCGAGTAGAGCTTCTCCGGCTTTGGACGGTCGAGTCTTGGGATCGAGCCCAGCAGCCCCCACGTGTACGGCATCTGCGGGTCGTAGAAGATGCCCCGCTTGTCGCTTCGCTCCACGACGCGACCCGCGTACATGACGAGGATGTCCTGCGCGATGTTGGCGACGACGCCGAGGTCGTGCGTGATCAGGATCAGCGCCATCTTGCGCTCCTCGACGAGCGAGCGCAGGAGCTCGATAATCTGCGCCTGGATGGTGACGTCGAGCGCCGTGGTCGGCTCGTCGGCGATCAGAAGCTGTGGGGCGCAGGCGAGCGCCATCGCGATCATCGCCCGCTGCCGCATGCCGCCGGAGAACTGGTGCGGATAGTCGTCGGCCCGCTGCGCAGCGTTTGGAATTCCGACGCGGCGGAGGAGCTCGACCGTGCGCCGCTTCGCGAGGCGCCTGCGGGTGCCCTCGTGCGTCACGATCGCCTCGATGATCTGGTCGCCGACCCTGTGAACGGGGTTCAATGACGTCATAGGATCCTGGAAGATCATCGCGATCTCGCGCCCGCGGTAGGCGCGCAGGCCAGGCTCGGACATCGGCAGGAGATCCACGCCCCGGTACAGGACCTCGCCTTCGAACCGCGCGTTCTTGTCGCGGGTGAGGCCGAGCATCGTCATAGCGGTGACGCTCTTGCCGGAACCCGACTCCCCCACGATCCCGAGCACGCGGCCCTCGTCCAGCTCGAAGTCCACGCCGTCCACCGCGCGCACGATCCCGTCCTCCGTGGCGAAGCGGACCTTGAGCCCGCGGACCTGCAGCAGCCGCTCGCCGCTCATGTCGGCCGGATCCTCGGATCGAGGAATGCGTACAGGACGTCGATGATCGCGCTGAAGAGGACGATGAAGAAGGCGCCGTAGAGCGTGACCCCCATGATCGGCGGCAGGTCGAGATCACCCACCGACTGGGCGGCGTATTGCCCGACGCCGTGGAGGTCGAAGACCGTCTCGGTGAGGATCGCGCCGCCGCCGAGCACGGCCGCGAAGTCCAGTCCGAACAGCGTCACGATCGGGATCATGCTGTTGCGGAGCACGTGTTTCCGGAGGACGGTCTTGGGGCTCAGCCCCTTGGCCTTCGCGGTGCGCACGTAGTCCTCGTTGATCGTGTCGAGGATGTTCGACCGCAGCACCCGCCCGTAGAAGCCGATGAAGAGAACGGCGAGCACGAACCAGGGGAGGATCAGGTGGTAGGCCCACTGCACAGGGCTGTGCGTCAGCGGCACGTACTCCCCGTCCGGGAACCAGCTGCGCTTCTCGGCGAGGAAGTAGCGCGAGACGATCCCGAGCCAGAACACCGGCATCGAGATCCCGATCAGGGCGAGGATGGTGATGCCGCGGTCGGATAAGCGACCGGCGGTGACGGCGGCGATCGTCCCGACGATGATTCCGAAGGTGAGCCAGATGATCCCGGCGCCGATCGCGAGCGAGAACGTCGCGGGTATGCCCCGCTTGATCTGCTGCACGACGTCCGTCTGGTTCTGGAACGAGCGCAGGACGTCGTACTGACCATGGGGCCCGGGTAGAACACCCGTCACGGCCTTCTTCATCATCTCGTAGTACTGGACGTAGAACGGACGGTCGAAGCCCCACTTATGGCGGATGTTGATCACGTTCTGCCGGGTCGGGTTCTTGCCCGCCATCCGCGATGCGGGATCGCCGCCGGGGACGACGATGAAGATCACGAAGACGAGGAGGCTGACGAGGAAGAGCACGAGCACCATCCCGAGCAGCCGGCGCAGGATGAAGGCGGTCACGTGTCGGCCCCGTGCTCGTGCGCGGCAACCGAAACCTTCACCTTCGCGCGCGGGTCGAGCGCGTCTCGGAGGCCGTCGCCGAAGACGTTCAGCGACAGCACGGTGAGCACGATCGCTATCCCGGGGACGATCGTCAACCAGGGCGCGGTGACTATCCGGTCCTGGCCCTCGGAGATCAGGACCCCCCACGAAGCATTGGGTGGCTGCACGCCCGCGCCGAGGAACGACAACCCAGCCTCGGTGAGGATGTTCGTCGCGATGATCAGCGTGAAGAAGACCAGGGCGGTCGAGGCGACGTTGGGGAGGAGCTCGAAGAACATGACCCGGAGCGGCCCGGCCCCCATGCCGCGGGCGGCCTCGACGAATTCCTTCTCGCGGAGCGAGAGGATCTGCCCTCGAAGCGGCCGGCCGATATATGGGATCAGGACGACGGAGATAACGATCGTCGGGATCCACAGGCTCCCTGCGGCGATGTTGATCCCGAAGTGGTGAAAGCCGTTGATCGTCAGCGCACTGCCGAGGGCGATCGCGAGGAGCAGCACCGGGAAGGCCCAGATGAGGTCGAACAACCTCGCGGCGATCCAGTCGATCCAGCCGCCGTAGTATCCGGCCAGAAGCGCCAGGACGAGCGCGAAGAGCGTGCAGATCAGGGCAGAGCCGATGCCGACCTTGAGGGACGTCACCCCGCCGTAGAGCAGCCGGACGGCCACGTCACGGCCGTTCTGGTCGGCGCCGAGAACGAAGCGACCATTCGCGTGCCACCAGGTCGGGCCAAGGATCTTCACACCGCCGGCGTTCGGCACGAGCTCGCCCGATGGGCTGACGTGAAACCCACCGCCCGACAGCACCTGCCGCGGCTTGCCGTCGACCACGACGGTCTCGGCCAGATGCGTGGCATTCGGGCCCGTGTGCGCGACGTACCTCGCGTAGAGCGGCGCCAGCGAGCAGCAGACGACGATCACGAAGAAGAGGCCGAGAAAGGCGAGCGCGATGTAGTTCCGGCGCAGGCGTCGCCACGCTAGATACCAGGGGCTCCGCCCCTCGATCGCCGCCTCGTGCTCCTCGGCCGCAAGGGCCGAGGCGGTGTCCAGCGAGGGCGAGTAATCGGTTGCTGGCTCGGTCATCGCCCGCCGCGCGCGAGTCTATCGGAGGCTCTCAGCGAGCAAGAGCGCCGCGTGGGGCGCCCTTGCTCGCTTCGGATTCCGGGTCCTCGTTCTCTTACTTCGAACGCACCACCGAGTAATCGAACTGGTAGATCGGGTGGAGGACGACGGAGCTCAGGTTGACCTTGGCGCCGAAGAAGTGCGGGAAGAGACGATTGACCCACGGCGCCCAGGACGCGTTCTGCATCACGAGCTTGTCGACCTGAGCCCACTGCTTGTTGACCTTCGGGGACAGCGGCAACTTGTTCAGCCGCTCGATCATGCGGTTGATCTTTGAGACGTTGGTCTCGGAGTAGTTGTTGTTGTTCTGCGCCGTGATCCGGTTGCCGTTCAGGAGAACGTCGAACCAGTCCGACGGGTGGGGATAGTCCTCGAGCCATCGCGCCCAGCCGATGTCCCGATCCGGCGTCGAGGCGTTCCCGATCGTCGTGTAGTAGGTCGCACGCGGGAGGATCTTGATCGTCGTCTTGAAGCCGATCGACTCGAGCGTGCTGGCCATCAGGGTCACGGCCTGCTGCGAGTCGCTGACCGCGCGACCCCAGACCGTGATGTGAGCGCCGTTCACGCCCGCCTGCCGAACGAGCTGGCGTGCCTTGGAGAGATTCGGCCCCTTGTACAGGCTGAGCTTCTTGTACTGCGGGTAGTTCGGCGGCAGCACTTGCTGCGTCGGCTTCCCCAGTCCGCCGTAGACCGCGCGGATCATGGCGGTCCGGTTCATTGCGTACTCGACCGCCTGCCGCGCCTTCAGCTTCTTGAAGACCGGGCTCCGCGTGTTCATCCAGAAGTAATACGTGTTGGCCTGCTGCGCCAGCTTCAGGCGCTTGCCGTACCGCCGGGTGATGGCGCCGATCCGGTCGGGCGGGATCGCCGCGTTCGAGTAGTCGGCCTGGCCGTTGATCACCTGCTGCGTAGCAGCCGAGGCGTCGCCGATCAGCTTGACGGTGATCTTGTCCGGGCCCGGCTTCGGGACGGACCGCGTCGGCTTGAAGTACTTGTTGCGGACGAGGGTGAAACCCTGGTTCGGCGTGTAATTGATGATGTGGTAGGGGCCGATGGAGGGCAGGTTCTTCGTCGACTGGTCGGCATCCGGGGTTCCGGCAGGGACCGGCACTGTGAACTGGAGGGCCAGCGTCGAGAGGAAGTCGCCGCGCGGCTTGGTCAGCTTGAACGTCACCGTCCGCTTGGCGTTGTTGGCGACGATGCCCCCGATGTGACCCGAGCAACCGTGGCCGCACCGGTCTGAATACGCCTGAGCACCGACGATGTTCGTGTAGAAGCCGACGCCCTGCGAGTTTGCTCCGTAGAGGCGCTCGATGGTGGATCGGAAGTCAGTTGCCTTGAGCGGCTTTCCGTTCGAGTACCTCAGGCCGGGGCGGAGCTTGAAGATGTAGGTCCTCCCGTTTCTCGAGATCCTCGGCAGGGACGCCGCGAGGCCCGGGACCAGCTTGCTGCCGCCGTGGGCCTTGTCCTTGTGCGGGTACGTCACCAGCGTGTCGAACGCCGCAAATTCGATGCCGGCGCTCTGCGCGGTGTACGCCTGCGCAGGGTCGAGATAGTCGATCGTGTCGAGCACGGCGCGCAGGTTCGTGAAGTTCTTCTGGCTCGCCGCCGACGACGATCTCGCTCCGACACCAACCGATACCGCGATCAGCGCTAACCCGACCGCGAGGGACAGAACGCCGAGGATGCGTTCCGCCCGCTGCCTACGTCTCATAGCCACCTCCCGTTATGCAAACACCCCTCCCTGAGCGCGCTATCTTCGCATGCATCCGGCCGGCGCGAAAGGCCGATTTTGGGGGACATCCTCTACGGTCGGCTGACGGGCGCGAGCGACTCGATGCCGAGCGGGCTCGGGAGGTAGCCCCGCACCGTCCGTCGAACGCCGACGGGCTGCGGGGTCGTGGCGAGCGGCATGCCCGGAAGCAACCGCATGATCTCTCGGTTCGCCCGGCGGTAGAGCGCGGCTCGCCGCGCGGGATCCGGCTCGGCCCGCGCGCGGGCGAGCATGCGCTGGAGAGCAGGGCTTCGGAAGCCGAAGCGGACGGTTGTATCGCCGAAGATCGGCTCCAGGAAGGCGCCCGCATCCGCGTAGTCCCCGATCCAGCCGAGGAGGAAGAGCCCTGGAGCGCCGTCGCGGACACGCCGAACGTAGTCGGGGAGCCACGGCAGTGGTCGCTGGACCACCCGGAAGCCGGCCCGGTCGAGGCTCGCCGCGAGAGCGTGAGCGGTTGCCGGCGGGTCCGGGAGGTAGGGCCTCCACACCCCGGTCGGATACCAGAGGTCGATCCGGAGCGGCACACTCACGCCCGCCTGACGGAGCAGCGCTCGGGAGCGGCCCGGGTCGTACGCGTAGCGGCGAATGCCGGCTGCGTAGCCCGCCACCGTCGGCGGCGTGAACTCGCGTGCGGCCAGGGCCCGCGGGAAGTACGAGCGCCGCAGAGCCGCGGCTCGGTCGAGGCCGTAGGCGACTGCCTCGCGCATGAGCCGGCTTCGCAGGGGCGAGCCCAGCCGGTTCATCCCGAGATAGCCGACGTCGAACGGTGGACGCCAGACGATTCGCACACCCTGGCCGCGAACCGCGTCGACCGCGCTCTGCTTGTAGAGGTCCTCGAGGTCGACCGTGCCGTCGCGGAGTGCGCCGAGCCGCGCTTGCGTGTCGTCGAGCTCACGGAAGACAAGCCGTGGCATCCGCGCCTTGGCACCCCAGTACGAGGAGTTGCGGGCTAGAACGACCTCCTTGCCCGGCGTCCACGACTCGAGCCGGAAAGGCCCTGTCCCGGTCGGGTGGTGGATGCCGTACGAGCTGCGCGCGAGGAAGTTGCCGTTGGCGTCGACGACGCCGCGGTCGGCCCGGTAACGGCGCAGCGCGGTCGGGCTGGCGATCGTGAACGAGGGGAGGGCGAGCGCTGCGGGAAGCGCGCCGAACGGACGCGTGAGGATCATGCGCACCGCATACGGGCCGATTGCTCGGCAGGAGCGATAGAGGCTCGGCTCCGGACCGGTGCGAAAGCCACCGAAGACCTCGCGCCAGTAGTAGGTGACGTCGGGGTTCTGCAGCTCGCGCGCGAAGCCGTACCAGCGGTTGAAGTTGAAGCAGACAGCGCTCGCGTCGAACGGCGTGCCGTCCTGAAAGCGGACGCCGCGCCGGAGGGCGAACGTCCAGACTCGGCCGTGGCCGGTCGCGCGCCAGCGAAGCGCCAGCTTCGGGACCACGCGCGTGCTGCCGGGCGCGAGCGCGGTCAGCCCCTCGAAGATCTGCGCGACGACGCGAAGCGACTCCTGGTCAGACGCGAGCGCCCCGTCGATGACGACGGGGTCGGAAATCGTCCCGACGACGAGCGCGTCAGCGGGCTCGGCGGGCCCTCCGCCGCCGCTGCAGCCGGCGAGGAGGGCAAGCACTCCTGCCGCGAGAGCAACGCGCACCGTTCGCACGACGCGAATCCTCTCGGAGGCGGGCTCTCCCCGCCGCGCCGACTAGGCCGGGCCGACTCGCTGCAGATCGCGAATGGCCGAGAGCCGCGCGAGCGCCTGCGCCTCGAGCTGGCGGACGCGCTCCCGCGTCAGCTCCAGCTCGTGGCCGATCGCCTCGAGCGTCCACGGCTCACCTTCGAAGCCGAACCGCAGCTCGAGTATCCGCCGTTCGCGCTCCGGCAGCGCGTCCAGCGCCCGCCGGACACCCTGGCGGCGCAGTGACTCCTCGGCCTCGTCGAACGGGTCGGCGGCCTCGCGGTCGGCGAAGAGGTCGCCGAGCTCGCCCTCGTCATCGGCGCCGACCGTCTGGTTCAGGGACACGGACGCCTGGGCGGCCCCGAGCGCCTCGTCCACGTGCTGAATCGGGAGACCGGTCGCCTCGGCGAGCTCGTCCTTCGTCGCGTCGCGGCCGAGCTCGACCTCGAGCCGGCGTGCGGCGCGGGACAGCTTCTGCTGGCGCTCGACGACGTGCACCGGCACACGGATCGTGCGCGCATGGTTGGCGACGGCGCGCTGCACCGACTGCCGGATCCACCAGGTGGCGTAGGTCGAGAACTTGTAGCCACGGCGCCAGTCGAACTTCTCCACGGCCCGGTTGAGCCCGAGCGTCCCCTCCTGGATCAGGTCGAGGAACGGCACGCCGAGACCGCGGTAGCCCTTGGCGATCGAGACGACCAGACGGAGGTTCGACTCGATCATGCGCCGCTTCGCCAGCGGGTCGCCCTTCTCGATGCGCTTCGCGAGCGTGACCTCCTCGGCGGCGGTCAGCAGCTTGTGGCGGCCGACGTCGGCGAGAAAGAGCTGCAGGCTGTCAGCCGCGCCGGTGAGCGCTTCGGCCGGGTCGTACGCCGGCTCGACCGGTGCCTGCGGCCGTGGCTGCTCGGCCTCGGCCTGCGGCGGGCCGATGTCCAGGCCGAGCGCCTCGAGCTCGCGCGCCAGCTGCTCGACCTCGTCCTCGTTGAGGTCGTGCTCGATGGCAAACGCCTCCAGCTCGGTCGGCTCGACGAAGCCGCGCTCCTCGGCGCCCTCGACGAGCGACCGCGCCTGCTCGGTCTCGAGAAGCTCGTTCAGCTGCTGATGGGTCAAGTTGGTTTCAACTCCCTCTGTGGTTTCGCTCCGGCGCTCCGACTGGATTCTCCGGGCTTCGTCGTCTCGTAGTCGTTTCGCTTTCGTCAAACCTTTCGCACTGTAGGACGGAATTCCTCGGATTTCCAGGGGGAACCTGCCCGGGAACCGGACTCTCGCAACGTCAAACGCCGGAGGAAGTCGCAGTATTCCGCGCAGGCGAACCTGGACTGCCGGAGGCGCCCCGTACTGCTGAGACGCTCGACCCGCCGTAAAGGTTAGCCCGTTCCGCGGGCCGACGCGCCGGCTCTCATCCCTGCGCGGCCGCCTCGGCCTCCTCGCGCGGCTTGTTGGCCCACTCCTCGTCGAAATCGACGCGCCACTTGCCGGTCTCCGGATCCTGCTCCAGCTTCAGCTTGGCGCTGAAGGAGCGGCCGGAGCGCCCGCGAAAGCCGTTCACCGCCTTCTCGGTGCGTCGGTTCTCCATCAACTCCTTCGCCACCGACGGCGGCAGCGACTTGCCGGCCTTTTGCTTCCAGATCACGAACCCGCAGCCCGGATCGTCCTTGGACCAGCACGAGTACCCCCGCCGGTTCTCGATCACCGGGCGCCCGCAGACCGGGCACGGCCCCAGGTTCGCGCGCTCGACCTGGACGCCCTTCAGCTTGTCGAGCTCGGCGACGGTGTCGGTCGTGAAGCGGACGATGTCCGACATGAAGCGCGGACGCGAGTCCTCGCCGCGCTCGATGCGGCCGAGGCGGTGCTCCCAGTCGCCGGTCAGCTCGGGGGACGTCAGCGGATGGTCGCCCAGCAGGCGAATGACCTGGATGCCCTTCTCGGTGGCGCGAAGCGCGCGGCCCTCCCGCTCCAGATAGCCGACGTCGATCAGCCGCTCGATGATCGCGGCCCGCGTCGCCGGAGTGCCGATGCCGGAATCCTTCATCGCCTCGCGCAGCTCGGCGTCCTCGATGTCCTTTCCGGCGGTCTCCATGGCCGCGAGCAAGGAGGCGTCGGAGAAGCGGCGCGGCGGCTGCGTCTCCTTGCGCAGCGCCTCGATCTCACGTGTGTCGACCGCCTCGCCCTGCTCGAGGCGAGGCAGTTCCTGATCCCCGCCGGAGTCGTCGTCATCGGCCTGCTTCTTGCCATTGCTGACCGCCTCGCCGTAGACGGCGCGCCAGCCGGCCTCGAGCAGTACCCGGCCGCTCGTCCGGAAGATCCGCTCCTCGACCGTCGTCTCGATCCGGGTGCGCTCGTACACGGCATCCGGATGGAAGACCGCAAGGAAGCGGCGCGCGACGAGGTCGTAGACCCGCCGCTCGTCGTCGCCCATTCGCGCCGTGTCGTGCTCGTCGCGGGTGGGGATGATCGCGTGGTGGTCGGTGACCTTCGAGTCGTTGACGACCCGCGCGAGCGGCAGCTTGTCGAGGCTCGTGACGTACTTCGCGGCCCGGGCGTACTCCGGGTTCCGCCCCAGAAGCGCCGCTGTCGGCTTGAGCTCCGGAATGAGGTCGCCGGACAGGAAGCGCGAGTTCGTGCGCGGATACGTGATCGCCTTGTGCTCCTCGTAGAGCGCCTGCGCCGCGCGCAGCGTGCGCCGCGCCGAGAAGCCGTAGAGCGTGTTTGCGTTCCGCTGCAGCGACGTCAGGTCGTAGAGGAGCTGCGGCCGTTCGCGCTCCTCCTTCTTCTCGAGCTTCGTGACCGTGCCCGGCCGCTCGCGGCAGGCGGCGACGATCTCCTCCGCCTCCTGTTCGGGCAGCCGCTTGCCGCCGAGGTAGCGCCCGCGGTAGAGGCGCTCGCCGGTCGCGGCAAACAGGGCCTCCACGAGCCAGTACGGCTCGGGCTTGAAGTCACGAATCTCGACCTCTCGCCGCGCGACGAGTGCAAGCGTCGGCGTCTGGACACGGCCGAGCGAGACGGCGCCGTCGAACGCCGAGCGCAGTCGGATCGACGCCGCCCGCGTCGCGTTCATGCCGACGAGCCAGTCCGCCTCCGAACGGGAGCGGGCCGCCTCCTCGAGCGGCTCCATCTCCTCGCCGGGGCGAAGGTGCTCGAACGCCTCCTGGATCGCCGACTTCGTCATCGAGTTGAGCCAGAGGCGCCGCACCGGCTTCTTCGCGCCGGTGGCCTCGTAGAGGTAGGCGAAGATCAGCTCGCCCTCGCGCCCGGCGTCGCATGCGTTGACGATCAGGTCGACGTCGTGGCGTTTCAGCAGCTTTCGCAGGACGTCGAGCTGCTTCTTCGACTTCGAATCCCGCGGCTTGAGCCGGAACGCATCGGGCACGATCGGCAGATCGGCCATCCGCCACTTCTTCAGCCGCTCGTTGTACTCCTCCGGCTGGGCGAGCTCGACGAGGTGCCCGACGGCCCACGCGACGACGTAGTCATCCGACTCCAGGTAGCCGCCGTCGGCCTTGCTGAACGTGCCCGGCAAGGCGGAGGCGAGGTCCCGTCCGACGGACGGTTTCTCTGCAATCACGAGGGTCTTGCCCATGAATTCACCTTAGCTCAGTAATGCGGGGAACCCCTGGTTCCCCCACATGCCCCCTCCTTCCGGACGATGCCGACTGTCCCTGACGAGGGCGGAGCCGTCGAAGCGCCTCGTGGTTCTACCGCGTCCTCCCGTCTGTGAGCCTCCCGCCCGGCGAAGCCGGGCTCCGGCGGCAAATCGGTGCGATCCAACCGCGAAGACCGCGAGGGGCTCATGAAACACTTTCGCCGATGGATGTGAGGTTCTACTACTTCGTCGGCATCGTCAGCTGGCCGGCGAGGCTCCTGTACCGCCTGCGCGCAACAGGCCTGGCGAACCTGCCGCCGAGCGGCGGGTTCGTGCTCGCCTCGAACCACATCTCGGCGCTCGACCCGTGGGCGCTCGGCTACCCGCTGTGGCCGCGGCGGCGGCTGCGGTGGATGGCGAAGGTCGAGCTGTTCCATCGATGGTGGATGCGCACCATACTCGAGGCCGGGGGCGCCTTCCCCGTCCGCCGCGGCGAGAACGACCAGCGGGCGATCATGAAGGCCGTCGAGGTGCTCCGTGAGGGCGACGTCCTTGTGATGTTCCCCGAGGGAACGCGGCGTCGGGAGGGCCGTGAGCAGCCGCGGCCCCATACCGGGGCGGCGCGGCTCGCCCTTGCCGCGCACGTCCCGCTCGTTCCCGCGGCGCTCGCGGGGACCAGCAGGCTCGGGAAGCTCGAGCGCTGGCGGGTCGCCTACGGCCGCCCGGTGGCGATGGAAGACCTCGTCGGCCTCGGCCACCGGCGGACGGCCGAGATCGCGACGGAGCGGCTGATGGAGGAGATCGCGACACTCGAGGCCAGCATCAGATGAGTCAGCCGTTGCTCGCAATCGACGGCGATTCGCTCGCGCACCGCGCCTACCACGCGCTCGACCACGGGGGAAACGGGTTTCCCCCGTGCGCCCCCTTCCCAATAAGCACACGCGCGTCCCACGCTGTGGCTGCACGCGGCAAAGCCGCGCTCCGCCGAATGCGAGAGGTTGTTCGTTCGTTGGGATCGACGCGGGGCATCTCTACGGTTGCCCCGTGAGACCGCTGCTCGCAATCGACGGCGATTCGCTCGCGCACCGCGCCTACCACGCGCTGCCGAAGACGATCCGTCGCGCCGAGAGCCGGCCTGGCGGCGCGATCTACGGCTTCACCACGATGCTGCTGCGCCTCTGGGACGCCGAACAGCCGCGGGCGGTTCTGGTCGCCTGGGACACGCTCGAGGTGCCGACCTACCGGCACGAGGCCTTCGACGCGTACCAGTCCGGCCGCGAGTTCGACGACGAGCTCCTCGAGCAGCTGGCCCTCCTTCCCGAGGTCGTGCGCGCTCTCGGCTTCGCGGTCGCGAAGGCGCCCGGATACGAGGCGGACGATCTCCTGGCCGCCGCCGTCAAGCGCGAGGAGAAGCGCGGCGGGGCGGTGCTCGTCGCCACGTCCGACCGCGACGCGTTTCAGCTGGCGAGCGAGCAGACGACGCTGCTCATGCCGATCAAAGGCGTCTCGCAGCTTGCCCGCGTCGGCCCCGCCGAGGTCCGCGAGCGCTACGACGTCGAGCCGGAGCAGGTGCCGGACTTCATCGCGCTTCGCGGCGACCCGTCCGACAAGCTGCCCGGCGCTCCTGGCGTCGGGCCGAAGACGGCCGCCGACGTGCTGCGACAGTACGGGTCGCTCGAGGCGGCGCTCGAGGCCGGCCGCTTCGGCTCGTTGCAGGAGGAACTTCGTCTGTATCGACGAATTGCGACGCTCGACGCCTCCGCCCCCCTCCCTCCCGTCGATGATCACTCTCCGACGTGGGCGGAGGCGTCCTCGTTCGTCCGGGAGTTGGGGCTGAACCGGCTTGCCGACATGCTCGGCGAGCGGGCCGCCACGCCGCAGGAGCCGGGCGGCTGAGGCTCGTCAGCAGCGCGGAGATGGCGCGCCTGCACCCGACCGGCGCGCACCCGGAGTCGCAGCAGCGGCTCACCGTCCTGCTGGACACGTTCCGCGACGTGGAGTCGGGAGGCGCGGCGACGGTAACCGACATCGAGCGGGCGCACCTGCCCGAGCACGTCGAGCGGATTCGAGCGATCGAGCAGGAGACATGGCTGGACCCCGACACGGTGTGCACGGCGTCCAGCTACGACGCCGCGCTGCTCGCCGCCGGTGCGACGATCGGCGCCCTCGAGCGCGACGGCTTCGCGCTCGTCCGGCCGCCCGGCCACCACGCCCTCGCCGGCCGTGCGATGGGGTTCTGCCTGTTCAACAACGCCGCCGTCGCCGCACGCTTTGCCCAGGCGGAGCTCGATCTCGATCGCGTCGCGATCCTCGATTGGGACGTCCACCACGGCAACGGCACGGAGGCGATCTTCTGGGGCGATCCGACGGTCCTCTACGTGTCACTCCACCAGTGGCCGTTCTACCCCGGCACCGGCGGGCCCGAGGATCAGGAGGAGACGACCGTCAACATCCCGCTGCCGGCCGGCTCCGGCGACGACCAGTACCTCGAGACGTTCACCGACACCGTCGAGCCGGCGGTGTCACGGTTCGGCCCTGACGTGCTGCTTGTCTCGGCCGGCTTCGACGCACACGTCGACGACCCACTCGCGTCGATGCGCGTGACCGCCGACGGCTTCCGGGAGCTGGCGCGCCGCTGCCGCTCGCTGGCGCCGCGGACGGCGGCAGTTCTCGAGGGCGGCTACAACCTCGGCACGCTTCCCGGGCTCGTTTCGGCGGCGGTCGAAGGCTTCTCGGCGGCGTGATTTTCGACGTCGAAGCTGTGTTGATTACACTCGATTCCGGGTGCGAGATACGAACGGCATCGAGGCGAAACGGCTCGTTCGCGAGTTCAAGAACGGCCCGCGCGCGGTCGACGAGATCGACCTCTTCGTCGCTCCGGGGGAGATCTTCGGCTTCCTCGGCCCCAACGGTGCCGGAAAGTCGACGACCGTCCACATGCTCACGACCCTGCTGCCGCCGACGGCCGGAACCGCGCGGGTCGCGGGCTACGACGTCGTCAGGGAGGGCCCGAAGGTCCGGGCGGCCATCGGCGCCGCCCTGCAAGAGGCGGCGCTCGACCAGTTCCTCACCGGCCGCGAGCATCTGAATCTGCAGTCCTCGCTGCACGGGCTCTCGCGTTCCGACAAGAAGCGGCGCGCCGAGGAGCTGCTGGAGCGGGTCGGCCTGACGCTGGCCGCGGACCGGAAGGTGAAGGGGTACTCGGGTGGGATGAAGCGCCGACTCGACCTTGCACTCGCGCTCGTGCACCAGCCGCAGATCCTCTTCCTGGACGAGCCGACGACGGGACTTGACGTGCAGAGCCGGAGCGCGCTCTGGGTGGAGGTGGGGCGGCTGGCGAAGGAGGAGGGCGTCACGGTCTTCCTGACCACGCAGTACCTCGAGGAGGCCGACGTCCTCGCCGACCGGCTCGCGATCATCCACCGCGGCCGCATCGTCGCCGAGGGCACGCCGGCCGCCCTGAAGGCCGAGATCGGCCGGCCGACCGTCGAGGTGATCCCCGCCGATCCCGCGCAGCGAGAAGCGGTCGCGCGGACGCTCGAGCTCTTCGGGACGCCGACGACAGGCGCGCCCGGCGCCGTCGCCGTGCGCGTCGAGCGCGAGAGCGACCTCTCGGACATCGTGCGCGCCCTCGACGCCGAGGATCTCCATTCCGCGCACGTGCAGCTGCATGCGCCGAGCCTCGACGACGTGTTTCTCGCGAAGACGGGACGGTCGCTCGAGGGCGCCGCGGAGGAGGCGGAGCAGGCGGTCACCGCATGAACCCTCCGGGTCTCGCGAGTCCGACTACAGCGAAGCGGCGGCCAAGGCCGCCTCGCCGCTGAGGATATGCGCGCGCCGGGTGGAATCGCGATGCTCGCCGAGCAGGTGGCGACGATCGCGGGGCGGTCCGTCTCGCGGACGTTCCGGCAGCCGGCCGTGATGGTCGCGAACGTGACGTTCCCGCTGATGCTCCTGGCGGTGAACTCCAACGGCCTGCGTGCAGCGACGCACCTTCCGGGCTTTCCGACGAATTCGTTCCTCGACTTCTTTCTGCCGTTCAGCTTCATGCAGGGCGCGATCTTCGCCGCGCTCGTCGCCGGGACCGACCTCGGCCGGGACATCGACACGGGCTTTCTCAACCGGCTCGCGCTGACGCCGATGCGGGGCGCAGCGCTCCTCTTCGGACAGCTCGGCGGGGGCGTCGCCCTCGCTGCGATCCAGGCAGCCGTCTATCTCGCCGTCGGGCTCGCGTTCGGCGCTCGCTTCGACTCCGGCCCGATGGGCATCGTCGTCTTCCTCGTGCTCGCGCTGACGATCGCCCTCGCGTTCGGCTCGCTCGGTCTCGTCATCGCGCTGCGGGCGGGCTCCGGCGAGGGCGTCCAGTCGAGCTTCCCGCTGCTGTTCTTCCTGCTGCTCATCTCGTCGATGAACCTGCCGCGCAACCTGATCTCGGTCGACTGGTTCCGGATCGCGGCAACCTTGAATCCGGTCTCCTACATGATCGAGGGGATGCGTAGCCTGATCATCGAGGGTTGGAATGCGACCGCGATCGGGCTCGGGTTCATGTTCGCGGTTCTGTTCCTGATCAGCGGCCTCACCGTGGCGGCGCTTGCCCTCCGCACGAGGATGGCGCGGACGTGAGCCAGGCCAGCCGTGCGTCCGTCGCATTCGCGGTCGTCTACCGCTACGTGCGTATCCAGATCTCGAACCCATCGCTCTTCTTCCCCTACCTGCTCTTCCCACTGATGTCGTTCATGGCGTACGCGGGCGGCCTGTCGCGGCTGCAGACGATTCACGGCTTCCACTACGCAAGCGGGTACACGTCCTTCCAGTTCGTCTTCATCCTCCTCCAATCCGCCGCGTTCGGAGGTGTCTTCACCGGCTTCTCGATCGCGCGCGACTTCGAATACGGCTTCGCGCGCCGGCTCCTGATTGCGGCGCCGAGACGGAGCGGGCTCGTGATCGGCTATGTGTGCGCCGCGCTCGTGCGCTGGGCTGTCGTAGCCACGATCGTCACGATCGTCGGACTGCTGGCCCGGATGCAGATCGGCGGCAACGGCATCGACCTGCTCGGCCTGTACACGCTCGGCGCCGTCCTCAACATCGCGATGACCCTGTGGGCCGCCGGCGTCGCGCTGCGGACACGCTCCATCCAGTCGGGCCCGCTGATGCAGACGCCGGTGTTCCTGCTGCTGTTCCTCTCGCCCGTCTACGTCCCGTTGAGCCTGCTCCGCGGCTGGATCCATGCGGCGGCCACCGCCAACCCGATGACTTACCTCCTGGACGCCGGCCGCGGATTCATCGACGGCCACGAGACGCACGTGGTGCTCGCCTTCGGGGCCGGGCTGGCGTTGGCGGCGCTGTTCTCGCTGTGGGCGCTCCGGGGGCTCCAGCGCGCCGAGGCTGCCGGCGGAAGCTAGCTCGGAGGAACGGGCGATCTCCGAGGCGGCGGAGGAGACTCACGAGCTCGAGCCACTGCTCGCGGAGCAGCTTGCGTACTTCCGCGCGCTCGGACTCGACTATGAGGATCCCGCCATCTGGAGGCTGGGCGGCAGCGAGGTAGGCGAGGCGCTTGATTCGTTCCGGCCGAGGGGCGACGTGCTCGAGCTCGCGTGCGGCACGGGTTTGTGGACTCAACGGCCTGTCTCTTATACACATCTGACGCTGCCGACGATCTGCTTCAAGTG
>JBKPNC010000094.1:0-6380 GCA_046732435.1 Actinomycetota bacterium | reverse complement strand
GCGACTGGCTGATCCAGAACGGGCGCCGCGTAAGCAGCGCGAAGCCTGGTGACCTCGTGATCTACTCGATCGGCGCCCGCTCGGGTCAGGCGGTCGGCAGGCTGACGGCCGTCGCCGTCGGCGGCGGACGCGTCGTGACGTGGGTCGGCGGCGTCGTCCGCGTCGTCCCGCAGGCGCACGAGCAGTTCCCGTACCAGATCCGGACATACCCGCTGCAGGCGACGGGCACGACGACCGTGACGGGGAGATTCGGGCGGGCCACGGTGACAGGGTGAACGCGTCCGCGACTCCAGAGCGGCCCGCGCCGGGCAACGCCTTCGTCCCGCACTACGTGATCGTCGCCCTCTTCGTCCTCACCGGCGCCGTCGCCGTCCTCGTCCTCTACGCGCTGTGGGCCTGCTGGCCCGAGGCGGCGAGGAACGGGCAGGCGCCGGTGGCGACCTCGCAGGCTGTGACCTGGATGTGGTGGCACGGCGCGGTCCAGCGCGAGACGCTGTTCTTCGTCGTCGTCGCCCTCGGAGGGCTGCTCGGCGGCCTCGTCCACACGTTCAGATCGCTGTCGTGGTACGTGGGCAACCGGAACCTCCTCTGGAGCTGGGTGCCGTTCAACCTCATGCTCCCGCTCGTCGGCGCACTCGGCGGCACGATCTTTTACGTCGTTCTCCGCGCCGGCCTGTTCTCGCCGTCGGGCAGCGCCGACGAGGCGAGCCCCTTCGGCTTCACCGCCGTCGCGATGCTCGTCGGCCTCTTCAGCGAGGAGGCGATGGAGAAGCTGCGGCAGATCGCGGCGAACGTCTTCGCCGAGCGCCCGGCCGGAGAGGATCACGTCGACCCGGTGAACGCGACGACGACAACGTCCACGACGGCCACGGACGGGCAGAGGACGACCGAAGGGCCGTAGCCACCGCGATCCGCGGCTACACTGATCGACCCCGCGGGCCGTTAGCTCAGCTGGTAGAGCAGGGGACTCTTAATCCCAAGGTCGTAGGTTCGATCCCTACACGGCCCATCCGACACGATCTTCTTGCCCCGGCTGACAACGCCGGACTAGACGGCCAGCCCGTCTCTCTCACCGATTTCGAGGCCGAGTTACGGATCGGCGAGCTCGGCGCAGAGGTCTTCCTCCCTCCCGTGGAACGTCCTGGAGGTCACATCTCCGTTGGCGTCCAGCTCAATGACGCCGTGCCCGGAAAAAATGGTCCCGAACAGGCTGGAGAGGACGAAGCCATTCGACGTAACTGTGACCGAGCCATCGCTGTGTTCCACGACCGAGAAGCTGCCCGAAAGGTTGATCTTGATCGTCTTTTCAGTGTCGAGATTGGTGGCGGTTCCGACGAATGGCCCGGACCCGAAAAGCTCCCCGTCGCTGAAGACGAAGAGGTTCATGACGTTCGGCGCGGTGGCCTGGATGAGGACGGGGAAGCTGCACGCGTCAAGCGTGAAGGAGCCTTGCGGGATCCGTGCCATGAACGGCTTCGTGGCGCCAGCCGTCCCCGCGAGAGCGAGCACACCGAGAACTAGGGCCGCGGTGACCCCCGACAGACGCTTCATCTGAAACTCCCTTCCCCCCGAGTCGAGACGACGAAGCCGGGAGGCGCTTCCGCCGCACCGAGCGATCAACCTGCCGCAGCCTCGCTGCTCCACGCTACGTTCGTGGCAGAAGTCTCTTGCCGCCCCGCAGAGAAGTCAAGGGATCAGTGGGCACCACAACTCTGGCGCAGGACGAGCTCCGTGCCGAGGACCGTTCGGCGAGAGCGAGGCTTCTTGCCGCGAATCAGCTTGGAGAGCGTCTCCATGGCCCGGAATCCGATCTCCCTCGCCGGCACGGACACCATTGTGAGCGGCGGGTCGACCAGGGCCGCCGTAGGCGAATCCGTGTAGCCGACCACGGCCAGGTCGCGGGGCACCCCCAGCCCTCGCGCTTTCGCCTCCTTGAGAACCCCGAGCGCGAGGGTCTCGTCGACTGCGAAGACGGCGGTTGGCGGTTCGGGCCCCTCGAGAAGCCGTGCGAGCGCCTGCGCTGCAGCCTCGATGTCGAACGCGCTGGTCTCGGCGACGAGCGTCTCTGACGGGTGAAGGCCTGTGTCGTCGAAGGCCTCCACGTAGCCCTTGTAGACCTCGCGAACGTTGGGCCACTCGAGCGGCGCGGTCACGATCCCGATCCGCTCGTGCCCGTGCTCGCGAAGGTGCCGGGTAGCCGCATAGCCCGCGCCGTGGCCGTCGAAGAGGAACACGTGACCGGTTCGATGGGGCTGGTCGACGTAGACGATCGGTGGCACGCGTCCCTGAGCCTCGCTCTCGACATGCCCCACAGAGACCGCGATGATGCCGTCGACCCCGCGCGCGATCAGACGCCCGACGGCCCCCTCGGCCACCGCGAGAGAGTCACGGGTGTCACTGACGACGATGAGGGTCCCCTCCTCCGCGGCCGCGTCTTCGATCCCGCCGATCAGCGGCAGGTAGAACGGATTGAGGCCGCCGATGAGCACCGCCACGGTGTTCGTGCCGAGCGGCAGCGTCGACGGAGCCAGGCGTCCGGGGAGGACAACCGTGCCGACGCCGTGGCGCGTCCGCACGAGACCGTCCGCCTCGAGCTTTGCGTAGGCGGACCGGACGGTGTTCACGTTGACCCCAAGCTGCGCGGCGAGGGTGCGCACAGGCGGAAGGCGCTCTCCGGGAGCGAGCTCGCCGTCCGCGGCGAGGAACGCGATCCGCGCGCGAATCTGCGCCGCGATCCCGAGATCAGAGCGCGGATCGATCGAAAGGGTTGACAGCCTGTCGGCGATTGGCGTAGTGTATCTGTGAGATAGGACAGTAGAACTCAGCGCGAGGCATCTCATGGTGCCGGAGAGGAGAACGATCATGCGCAGACTGCTGCTCCTGGCCGCGATGGCGCTGGCCGCGACGACGATGTTCGTGGTTCCGGCCGCGGCGACAGCCCCAGAGGACGTCACGATCTCGATTGCAGAGGACTTCCACGCGACGGGGCCGCCGTTTGTGACCGGCGACGTGACCGCCTCGGGCGGCGTGTTCGGCGACGCGACGACGGGCTCGCTCCAGAGCGTCAGCTTCAGCCCAGTCGGGTTCCCGCGACCGTTCCCGCCGCGTGACCACATCTTCGAGTACACGGCTGTCGACCAGTACACGTTCGGTGGCGGCTCCTTCCTGATCACCTTCCAGGCGAGCTGCAACGTGGTCGGCTTCGACCCCGATACGGGCCACGTCTTCGCCGCCTGCGCCGGGAACTGGCGTGTGAACGGCGGGACCGGCGATTACATCCGGCTCAGAGGAACCGGCACGTTCACCGAGCTACAGGAGCTCGACAACCAGTTCGCCGGCACCGGGACGGTGACGGAGGTGGGCAGAATGCACATCGACTGACCCGGGCCTTCTCCCGGTCTTTCGGAAGGCCCCACGAAGTAGCGGTACCCGGCGATCGGTTCGACGGCGTCGATTGCCGCGCTCAGTAGGACCGCTCCGCCGAGTTCTTCGACGAGCCGTTCGACGTCTTCCCTCGAGAGGCTGATGAGCCGGACTGGGTGCAGGCGGAGCCGGTCGTACAGCACCTTTCGAGGCACGCGCGCGACTCGCAGCGCCGAGTACACGCGCCGGCGCAGCTGCAGCCTCCGCCGCCAGGGCAGACGGTCAGGCATCTGGAAGACCACGAGCCCGTCTGGTCGCGTGACCCGGAGGAACTCGCGGACGTAGGCGCGGGCCGTCTCGGCGCTCGGTAGGTGCTGGAGGACGAAGCTCGAGTAGACGAAGTCGAAGCTGTCCGCCTCGAACTGCGCGAGGTGCGCAGACAAGTTGACGGCGAAGGAGTTGTTGAGCACGTGGGCGTTCAGCTCGCGTGCGCGCGTGACCATCTCCTCGGAGACGTCCACTCCGACGACGCTCTCGAAGTGCTGCGCCAGCGCTCGCGTTGCCCGGCCGAGACCGCAGCCGAAGTCGAGAGCCTTCGCCCAGCGCTGCGGTCGGCCCAGTCGCTTTGCCTCCTCGAGCACGGCGTCGACCTCGATCGCTCCGGTGGCGAAGAAGTCGTCGAGCTCGAGACGGCTCCGTCCTCCCGGGAGCGGGAAGATCGCCCAGAGCGGGTCCAGGACGGCGAGGTCGTCCCAGTCTCGCGTGTGTCGCTCGAGCTGCGTGCCCAAGCGGCGACCTTACCCCGGAGCGGCGCGTTCGCCGCCCCGGGGCTCACGATGTTGGTCTAGTAAGGCGGAGGGCCCTCGTCGGCGTAGCCGCCGCGGCGACGCGACCAGTAGCCGGGCCCGGCCCACGACGACCAGAAGATCATCGATAGCACCGCGCCGACGATGCCGACGACGAGCAGAATCCAGCCGACCGTCTGCACGTCGACGCCGGAGACCTCCGCGTTGACGGCGAACGCCAGGATGGCGCCTGCCGCGATCAGGAGAATGCTTACTCCGAGTCCCATCAAACCTCCTTGTGTTAGTGGAGCGCTTGTACCCGCTTCGGACCCGGTTGAATCCCCCTCGTTGCAGGCGTTTCGAGCTGGGCCAAAAGCCCCGCGCTTCCTTCGGCAAGCGGGCTTCGCGGTCGAGTAGTCTCGGCCCCGGTGCGAAGGGGATCGATCGTCCAGCTCGTTGCGATCGGAATCGTGTGCGGCGCGGGCGCTGCGGCGGCTGCGCTCTTCATCCCGTGGCTGCCGCACGCGGCGAGCGAGCAGGCGGGCCGGATCGACTTCGTCTTCTGGTTCGTGACCGCGATCTGCATCGCGATCTTCGCGCTCGTCGCGGCGGTGATCATCTACGCGCTCATCAAGTTCCGAGTCCGCGCCGACGACGACTCCGACGGGCCGCCGATCCACGGGCACACCGGCCTGGAGATCGTGTGGACGGCGGTCCCGGCCGCGCTCGTCACGGCGATCTCGATCGTCAGCGCCGTCGTCCTCGCCAAGAACGAGGACATCCCCCACGCGTCCGCGGCCTCTGCACCGCTCAAGCCGCTCGTCGTCGACGTGAGGGCCGAGCAGTTCTTCTGGACCTTCAAGTATCCGGCTTTCAAGGACATCACCTCGGCGACGCTCCACGTGCCGGTCGACACGCCGGTCGAGCTGCGGATCACCTCCGTCGACGTCACGCACTCGTTCTGGGTCCCGGAGTGGGGCCAGAAGCTTGACGCCGTGCCGGGGTCGACGAACACGCTGCCGGTCACGCCGGACCGGAAAGGCACGTTCCCCATCGTGTGCACCGAGCTCTGCGGGCTCGGCCACGCGCTGATGCGCTCGACCGCGGAGGTAACGAGCGAGAGGGACTTCCTCGCCTGGACGAAGGGGCAGCAGAAGAAGACGACGGCGCCCGCTGGGGGCAACTCCGCCAAGTCGGTCTTCACCGCCAACGGCTGCGGCACCTGCCACACGTTCAAGCCCGCGGGAGCGACGAAGAAGATCGGCCCCGACCTGGATAAGCTCCCCGCCGAAGCGCAGCGGGCCGGCCGGCCGCTGGAGCAGTTCATCCGAGAGTCGATCGTGGATCCGAATGCGTACGTCGAGCCCGGATATCCGAAGAACGTCATGCCGCCGAACTTCGAGTCGCTGCTGTCGAAGGCGCAGCTCGACGCGCTCGTGAAGTATCTCGCCGCCGGGAGCAACCAGTGACCGACGCGGTCGTCCACGACGCGCACGTCGAGCACGCCCCGCCCGCGCCGCCTCCGACCGGCTGGCGCCGCTTCCTCGCCCCCGGCTGGCTGCGCGTTCCGTGGATGACCGCGCTCTTCTTCGGCATCGGCGCCGGGATCACGGTCCTCGTCCGTTGGCTCGAGGGCTGGCATCCGATCTGGGACGGGCAGGTGATCACCACCGTCGAACTTACCGCCGTGCCGTTCGGTTTCCTCGCCGGCCTCGGCGGCTTCGACTACTGGATGCGCTACGCGAGCGGCGCGCCCACCGTCCCGGAGGACCACTCGGGCAATGGCGCTCGCAGCTGGCGCGACTACTTCCGGATCAACACCGACCACAAGGTGATCGGGATCCAGTACCTGGTCACGACGATCTTCTTCTTCGTCGCAGCGGGCCTGCTCGCGATGCTGATGCGTGCCGAGCTCGCCAAGCCCGGGATGCAGTTCGTCGACAACCAGACGTTCAACGGGCTCTTCTCGGTGCACGCGGCGCTGATGATCTTCCTGTTCGTCATCCCCGCGTTCGCCGGGATCGGCAACTACGTGATCCCGCTGATGATCGGCGCGCCGGACATGGCGTTCCCGAAGCTGAACGCGCTCTCGTTCTGGCTGTTGCCGATCGCCGGGATCATGATGCTCGCGAGCTTCCTCGCCCCCGGCGGGGCGTTCGCATCTGGCTGGACGGGCTACGCGCCGCTGGCCTCGACGCACCAGCCGATCGGCTCCGTCTTCTTCAACATGGG
>JBKPNC010000093.1:0-8531 GCA_046732435.1 Actinomycetota bacterium | reverse complement strand
ACTGTGGGTCTGCAACCGCAGGGTGATCCGGGCTTGCCGGTCACGCACGCGAGACGCGGGCGAGCGCGCACACCCCCGCGTCTTTGCTGCGGGAGGTGTGCGCGCGGGAGGCGCTATGAGGGACGACGGTCACCCCGGCTCGGGAGGGAAGCCTGCTGAGTCGGAGGAGGTCGCCCCGTGGTGGACGTTAGGTTGATCTCTAGACGTGCACACCGCTCCTGTGGGCAGGGTTTGCCCTGCCTCCTGGGTGGGATCAGGTCACCCGCGGCCGTCAAGCCGAAGTCGTCTGAGCGACGCTGCCGAGGTCGGTCCCCCGGGAACGCGCTTCACTCGCGCTGCTGCATTAGGTTGAGCTGAACCAGCTGTCCCTCATGCGCTCGATCACGTGGCCGGCTGGGAGCGGGTTGACTTCGTCCAGTACTCACGCAGCAGCCGCGCCCTCGAACAGCAGATACTCGCCCCTGCCGGTCCCCGGCCAGTACCGCCACCGGATCGGGATGCCATCGTCGAGCGTCAACGGACAGGTTGTGAAGAAGCCGGGGGTCCCTGCGCGCTCTAGCCCCGTAGCAGCGGCAAACGGGGGTTTCCAGGTTGCGCTTGCGCGCGCAGCCGTTCGGTCTCGGCCGCGCTAAGCCTGCTCGGAAGCTTCGTCTCTCGCGACCGGACACTCGATGGCGCGTTTCAGGCAGCGGACTCTGTGTCGGAGCGGCGCGGTGCTTGCGCTCAATGCGAGCTGCCGACTCGACGCTCGCATGGTAGGCGCGCTCACTCCAGACACGCAGCCAGGTGCAGATTCCCAACATCTACTGGCTGTTCCTTGTTGCGGTCGATCACCTCGTGAGCATCACCCCGGCCGGACTCCCCGCCCTCACCACCTACCTCAACGCACTCGGCGCGGGGATGGCCTGGCAGGACGCATTCAAGACGGCATTCGGGATGAGCGTCGACGCGTACTACACCAACTTCGCCGCTTACCGCGCAGGGCTATGAGACACGATCGCCTCAGGTCAACCTCGTCGGGAGCTGCGGCGAGCAGAGCTCCATAGGAGGGCGGCCTTAAGGGCTCGCCGCTTCCGCATTCACTTCACAAGAGGATGATCGCCTCGACGCTATTGCCGCGACCTCGAGCGGAAACCGCCAGTAAGCCCGGTTCTTCGTTTTGACTCGTCCCGCCGGCCCGGGACGGTACGTGTCCGAGAGCCGCTTCGCGACCACGCTCTCGAAGCCCGAGCGGCACACCGCCTCGAACAAGCACGGGCCGTCACCGTAGGAGTCGAGCACACGGGCTACCGTCGGGAGCTGAAGCGCGGCGCATACTCGTCTGAGCGAAGTGGGGAAACTGCGCTCTGCGAGCCGAATCTGACGGCGAGGTTGTCGATCGCCCGCTTAGTGCAGATTGCAGCGAACCCTGCACCAGCTGCGTTTTCGGAATGTCGGGCAATGTGATGTGAAGGCAAACGGTCCAACCGGCTTCCAGGGGGAACGTGCGGCGTCGGCGAGTTGCCGTGCTGGCGATCGCGGCCGTGGGGCTCTTGGTCGGCGCGGCGCTCGCCGCCGATCGTTTAGGGGTGATCGCCAAGGCGGACGTGCTCTCGATTCGGGCAGCGCCTCTAGCCCCGTCCGGCGGAGTGCGTGAAACTTCGAGTCATGCCCGCCTGTCCGCAGTGCGGAGCGGCCGTTCCGGTCGATGCGCGCTTCTGCCCGACGTGCGCGGCGCCTCTAGGACCGCATCCGCAGCCGGCGGAGGAGCGGAAGCTTGCGACGGTGCTCTTCGCCGACCTCGTTGGCTCGACGGAGCTGGCCGGCTCCCAGGATCCGGAGCGGACGCGCGTTCTGCTCGATCGGTTCTACGACGCGATGGCGGAGGAGATCGAGCGCGGCGGCGGGACGGTCGAGAAGTTCGTCGGCGACGCGGTGATGGCGGCGTTCGGCGCGCCCGGGGCGCTCGAGGACCACGCCGAGCGGGCGCTCCATGTCGCGCTTGCGATGCAGCGACGGCTCTCTCAGCTCTTCGGCGACCGGCTAGCGCTCAGGATCGGCGTCAACACGGGGGCGGTCGTCGTCGGTCGTGCGCGCGAGGGCAGCTCGTTCGTGACCGGCGAACCGGTGAACGTCGCAGCGCGGCTCGAGCAGGCCGCTGCGCCGGGCGAGATCCTCGTCGGCGAGCGAACGGCCGCGGCCGTGCGTGGCGCGTTCGAGCTCACGGAGCCGGTGACTATTGAGGCCAAGGGGAAGCCTGAGGGCGTCGTCTGCCGCCGGCTCCTGCGTGCGCTGTCGCTGATGCGGCCGAGGGGGATCGGCGGACTGCGGCCTGCGTTCGTCGGTCGCGACGACGAGATGGGAGAGCTCCGTTCGGCCTACACCTGGGTCGTCACCGACGAAATGCCACGACTCGTAACGATCGTCGGTGACGCCGGCGTCGGCAAGACGCGGCTTGCGCGCGAGCTCTGGAGCTGGCTCGCCGAGCAGAGCCCCCAGCCCGTGCAGCGCACCGGCCGCTGTCTCTCGTACGGACACGGCACCACGTACTGGTCACTCGCGGAAGTCTTGCGCGAGCATCTGGGTCTTCTCGACAACGATCCGGCGGACCTGGTCGTCGAACGGCTCGGCGAGCGCCGCTGGCTCGGTCTGACCCTCGGCCTCAAAGTGGGCGAAGCGTTGCACCCGCTCGCGGCGCGCGAGCGCCTGCACGATGCCTGGGCGGAGTTCGTCGCCGAGCTCGTTCATGACCGGCCGGTCGTGATCCTGGTCGAGGATCTGCACTGGGCCGAGAACGACCTTTGCGACCTGCTCGAGACGCTCGTCCGCCAGGTTGAGGGGCCGCTGCTCGTTCTGACCACTGCACGCCCGGAGTTTCTCGACCGGCGGCCTGGGTGGGGCAGGGGGCCGAAGAGCTCGCATATCGTGCTCGACGTCCTGGGCGGCGACGAGGCGGGGCGCATGCTCGACGAGCTCCTCGCAGTCGAGCTGCCCGGGCAGCTGCGGGACATCGTCGTTGATCGGGCCGAGGGTAATCCATTCTTCGTCGAGGAGCTGCTTTCGACCTTGATCGACAGCGGCGTCCTACAGCGGAGAAACGGGACCTGGACCTGCGGTGAGCTCCCGGAGGGGTTCGAGGTTCCCGACACGGTCCACGCCGTGCTCGCGGCTCGCATCGACCTCCTTCCCGCCGCCGAGAAGGCAGCGCTGCAGGCGGCGTCGGTGATCGGACGGGTCTTCTGGACCGGTCCGGTGTACGAGCTCCTCGATGACGCCGCCCCGGACTTCGGCGTCCTCGAGGAGCGTGAATTCGTCCGGCGTCGCGCGGGCTCGTCGCTCGCCGGGCAGCGTGAGTACGTGATCAAGCACGCGTTGACGCGCGAGGTTGCCTACGGCAGCCTGCCGAAGGCACGACGGGCACAGCTGCACGCCGCGTTTGCGGGATGGCTCGAGCGGAGCACTGAGGGAAGCGACGAGCACGCGGCCCTGCTCGCCCACCACTTCGCCGAGGCCGTTCGTCCGGAGGACGTCGATCTCGCGTGGGGCGGGCGCGAGGACGACGTGCAACGGCTGCGCGAGGGGGCGGTCGAGTGGTCGAAGCGCGCGGCCGCGCAGGCGATCGGCCGCTACGAGATCGATGATGGGATCGCCCTGCTGGAGCGCGCGGTCCAGCTCGAGGGCGATCCCGCTCGGCAGGGGGCGGTGTGGTACGAGGTCGGGCGCGCCAGCGCTCTGAAGTACGACGGCGAGCTCTTTGCGACTGCGATGGAGAAGGCGGTCGAACTCGGAGCTCCTGCAGCCGACGTCTACAGCGAGCTCGCGTTCCAGACGGTGCAGCGCGCGGGGATGTGGACACGACAGCTCGACGATGAGCTCGTCGCGGGCTGGATCGAGCGCGCGCTCGAGCTGTCGGCGCCGGGGTCGGTGCTCCGGGCACGGGCGCTTGTTGCCCAGGCGATCTGGCACGTCGACGCGGCTGCCGCCCAAGAGGCGCACGAGCTGGCGGAGCAGCTGGGCGAGGTCGAGCTGCGTTCGCATGCGCTATTCGCGCTGGCGAACACGCACTTGGATGACGGGGACTACGGCCGCGCTGCCGCTCTCGCCGAAGACCGGATTCGCCTCGTACGTGCGATCTCGGATCCCGACCATCAGGCACACATCTGGTGGAACGCCGCGCGGCTCTACCTCGGCGCCGGTCGGTTTCCCGACGCAAACGAAGCCGTCGAGCGGCTGGAGGCGATTGCAGAAGGGCTGACACCGCATCACCGCGTCCACGCTGTTGGCACGCGTCTCGAGATCGCGACGCTGGCCGGACGGTGGGAGCAGGCTTGCCAACTAACGCCGAACGTCGAGCCGGCGGTCGAGGCGAATCTGGCGACGCCGTGCCCGCTAAACGTCGCGTCGCTCCTCAATTGCGCGGTCGCGTCCGCCTACCGCGGTGACCTCGACGGCTCGCGCCGCCTCGAGGCCAAGGCCGACGCGATCGGAATGGTCGGATACGGATGGGCCTTCCATGCACCCCAGCTTCGGCTGGCGGTCGCCCGCCGCGAACTCGACGGCGTGCCGCGCGTTCTCGATGCGCTCGGCGAGGAGGATTTCGCCTATTGGCCGTACAACTCGTGGTCGGCAATTCTCGATGCGCTCGTTGCGTTGGACGACGCAGACCGGCTCGAGGCGGAGGCTCCGAAAGGGCTGCGAGCCGGCCCGTATGTCGAGCCGTTCGCCCTCCGTGCCCTCGGGGTAGCGCGGAAGGACGAGGCGCTTCTGCGTCGGGCGGTCGGACGGTTCGAGGCGTTGGGCCTGGAGTGGCACGCCGACGAGACGCGGAAGCTGGTCTCGGCTCGCTCTTAATCTTCGCCGACCTCGCGGCACCTGCTCGTGGGGAGTGGCTTCTCCCCAAACCGCAACCCAGTCGATGCTCCCGCTCGCGTGCGCCCCGCGCGGCGCTGGCTTCTCGTACAGGCCCATGGCTCTTCGGGACGAGACGAGCGGCGGCGAGGCCGTGCAGCCCGCCGCCGCCAACCCTTGTCAGTCGATGCTTTAGAAGTTGCAACTGGTGCCGCATTTCGTGCCTGGCCAAGCCCGCCTCCACCGTGCCGCCGGGGCTGACGGACACGAGCAGCGATGCGTCGAACTCGCCGTCGCCCGGCGGCCCGAAGCTGACGTCGCGGAGCGGATCCGCGAGCCGGGGATCTGGTACCGGCCTCACATCACACTGGCCGACATTCCGAAAACGCAGAGGATGCAGAGGTATGGCGGCTGCGCATGGCTCCTCACCGCGCGTCCTAGTCCTGCGCCTCGAAGGCTCGATGCCTGCCCTCCGTTGCCTCCTCAACTCGGAGAGTCGCGTTCGCGACAGCCTCCTCGCTGAGGTCCACTTCGCGCTCGGGCTTCTTGGGCCTCTCCCGAAGCGATTGAAGCGCCTCATGGACCGCTCGCGTCGCCCGGCTGAGCGAGGTTGAGAACTCGTGTGCCGCCTCGACGAGCAGTTTGCGCCACTCAGCGACGCTCTATTGCTTCTTCGTTAGGTACGCGACGCCGATGGACGTGAGCGCCGTCAGCGCGCCGCCGAGGGCGATCACAACGGTTGCCCGGGCGGGGAGCATCGCGGGGATACGGTAGCCCCGTCGCAACCGCCGGTCGAGTCGTAGCAGAGCTTTGACGCACACCTATACCCGTGAGCCCCGGACGAGATCGACGTCCCCTTGGCGGTGTCGCCAGCACTCGAGCCCACCGTGCGCTGCGCGGAGACGCGGCACCACCTCGCCCTTGCGCTCGGACCGCGCATGTTTGCGTGCGCCTCAGTCTGGCAGGCAGTTGAAGGAAGTAAAGCGCGGGGCTGGGAGTGCCTCACATCACACTGGCCAACATTTCGAAAACGCAACTTTTGAGGGTTCGCTGCAAAAGCCACTTCCTCACGATTGACAAGCTCGGCGTCGGACCTGGCTCGGAGAGCGTGGGTTACGAGCTCGGCGCGGTCTACGCACCAGTGCCGGTGGTTGCGGACGAGATTGCAGATCGCACCGAGCGGAAGGCGCGTCGCGCCGCGTCCGCGTCGCCGCGCTTCTCTTGCCGGACGACGCGGCTCGGCGCCGTTCTCCTCGAGCAGTGGGCCGACTCGCCGTTTCAAGGCAGCGCCCGGGCCAGCGTGCCTGTGTCCACCGCTCGTACTGGGTACACGCGCGCGGCGCGTTTTTTCCTCGGGCTCACTGTCCGCATCCCGTCGGCGGAGGCGTGTTTTGTGCGTCGCCACAGGCGGTGGGGGCTGGCCGCTCGTCGGCCGCGCGCACATCGCCTGGACCGGGTCCCCTACCAGCCAAGCGAAATCGCGGTTCCATTAATCTCCGACACACCGGGCCGTTGGCTGTTCGGCGGAATTCCGGCAGCGATCCGGGGACTGGCTGGGGGCCATCGAACCGCGGGCCAGACGTCCCTGTCGAGCCGAGGGCGTGCGTCAACGTGCTTGGGGCGGCGCGACGCCTCCACGGCGTCCTGAAACGGTCAGCCGGCACTGTCCACTCGCAGCTCACAAAAAACTTTCACGAGGGAGTTCGCGCCGGGGCGCACGCTTGCTGCTTTCTCAAGGACCCGCGGCTCCTAAGACGTCGTCGTTCTTGCTCGCGCCACGGAATGCGCCTAGCCTTTTGAACTCCTGCATGGCGCGCCGATGCTCTGCCACGCTCGGGCAGACGCGCCGGCATCGCCGGGCGGTGTGCAAGCGGCGCAATACCGGCGCGGTCGCCCCGGCCCGAACTGGCGAGTGACTCGGCTCCGCATAGGTCGCAGGTCATCTTTTGTCTATCGCGAGGCCCGGTTTTTCTTTCGCCTTTTCGCGAGAGATTGCGCCGAGGTTGCGGCGCGGACGAGATTACTCGACGACCCCCAAGAAGTCGGCGTCGGCGCTCGAAGAGGGGGGCGCTTCTACATGGAAGGTGCCTTGCGAGTACCCTTCGGGGCGAGTAAAAGGCATGCACCCGGTTTGTCTATGCGTGGACGAGAGCACGCTCGACTGCTGCGGCCGTCATTTCTGCGACTTGCTTGATCAATGCGTTGTCGGTTGGCGTAAAGGGCTTCCCCCCGTCGCGCTCGACTTTGAGCCACCCGAGGTTCGCGCCGTCGAGCGCAAGCAGCGGAGCACGAGTCGCGTGGCGTTCGCCCGGGGATGCAGGAGGTATGCGTTCGCGCGGCTGCATCATCTCTGACCAGGTATCGCCGCCGTTGGAATCTGATTCCATGTCGAATTTTCTTACTGACTGAACGCCGCCGACGACCTGCACCGAGGCACGATGTGAATCCGTCATTTCGCGGATCTGCTCGGCCACGATTTGCAGTACCTCCTCGAGCGAGCCATGGTCGCCGGCCGCCAGCGCTTGATCAGCCAACAGTGTCGAAAGCTGGCGCAGGATACGCGCGTTGCGGCGTTCAACTAGCGCTGCACGTCGGGCGTCCGAGAATCCGCGCTGAACCATCTCGTAGGCAGCGAGGCTTTCCACGAGGAAGTCGCCTGCCGCTTGGCAAACGTCGTCAACGTTTTTACCCGGTATCACAGCGAGTTCTTGGGCGAGCGACTCATGGTGAACGCCTGCTATCTCGAGGATGCTCAGCCCTGCGGTCACGGCGTCGCGACCGAGCTCATACGCTGCTCGAAGCGAGCGTTCATTTCGTTCGCGCACGAAACGTTCAAACGCCTCGGCGTAGCGGCTGTGAAAAGCGCGACTGGGTGAAGACGAAGAACCGCGCCTATTGGCGGGATCCGCATGAGTTGGAGGGGATGACGTCACGGCGTTAGTGCGTCTGTCCGTAACTCGGTGGGGGGCGCGTTCCCAGTCGTGCTGGGCAAACCGCGTCTCGTCCTCGGCTTCGGTGAGCAGGCGCTTCGCCACGCTTATGTAGAACGTCGCGAGTCGCTCGTGGAAGATGGCGGCGGCGCGGTGGGTGTTCTCTTCGACCTTGCTGCGACGTATACGGGACTGCTGGGTGTTCTCTTCTGGGTGCAACCCGGTCCCTCCCTCGTCTTTCATTCTTCCGGCCGCTGTGTGGCTCGACCCCCGACGGAACCTTTCGCGTGACGTGTTCCCATCCGTTGCGTACGCCAAAACGCGGTTCACACGTCACCGAAGGTGGCGCAGCGCGGCGTTGTCGACGTTCGGGACGCCGTAGCCGTGCGCGAGCTCGCGGAGGATCTTCGCCGCTTTCTGGTCGCCTGCCGGGAGCCGGGCGACCGCTGCGAGCGCGAGCTGCGATTCCGAGCAGGGCGATCCCGCGCGCTTCGAGCACGAACCTGGCGTGCCATCGCGCGCCGGCACGGTCGAACCGCCGGGGCTCATGCTCGGCCAGAAAGCCGAAGAACGCGAGGGCATCAGCAACGGTGAGCGGCTCTAGCTGGCGGGCGAGGGCTTCGGCGTAGACGAGCTGACGGCGGTCGATCGCCCGCTGTTCAAGCATGTGTCAGTGCCAGCGAGGCGACTGTGCAAAAGCTCATCCGGTCCGGCCGGCTCCCCGCCGTCCAACTCGGGCCGCCCGGCAGTGCCATCCGCGTAGACGAGGGTGAC
>JBKPNC010000092.1:0-28623 GCA_046732435.1 Actinomycetota bacterium | reverse complement strand
CCACCGACCTTGCCGGCCGAGGCGCCCCCGCAGTCCTGCTCTACGGGTCGCTGATCGGGCTCGTGCTCACGTGTGTGCTGAACCCGATCCTGATCCCGCTGTACGGCGCGAGCGGCGCGGCGCTCACGAGCACGGTCGCCTACACCGCCTCGACGGCGTTCGTCGCCGTCGTGTTCGGTCGCCGGCACGGCACGCGCCTGTGGGACGTGCTCGTTCCGCGCCGCGGCGACTTCCGGGCGCGGGCTGCCGTCGGCCCGCCGGCCTAGCCCACATGGCGCTCCCGCTCGTCACGGTCGTGACCCCGTCGCTCGACCAGGGCCGGTTCCTCGCGGATGCGATCGAGTCGGTGATCGCCCAGCGCTACGGGCCCGTCGAGCACCTGATCGTGGAGGGCGGCTCGACCGACGAGACCGGCGCGGTGATCGACCGCTATCGCGATCGGGTCACCGTGATCGAAGAGCGGCCGCGCCGCGGGCAGGCCCATGCGGTCAATCTCGGCTTCAAGGCCGCAACCGGCGAGATCGTCGGGTGGTTGAACGCCGACGACCGCTACGTGCCCGGAGCCTTCAGGACGGTCGTGCAGGCGTTCGCGGACGCGCCCGACGTGGACGTCGTCTTCGGCAACTGGGAGGTGATCGACGCGGACGGCCGGGTCGTCGAGCGCCACCGGGGAGCGCCGTACGACACGACCGAGCAGCTCGAGGGGATCAACCTCGTCGCGCAGCCGACCGTCTTCGTCCGGCGGCGGCTGTTCGACCGGATCGGTTACCTCGACGAGAGCCTCCACTACGTCATGGACTACGAGCTCTGGCTGCGAGCCTCGCAACTCACCAAGCCGCGCTGGCTGGATGTGACGCTGGCGCAGTTCCGCGTCCACCACGCGTCGAAGACGACGAGCGAATGGCTGAGCTTCTGGCCGGAGAGCCGGCGTGTCGCACGGGCCTACGGCGGCCCGTTCTTTTCCCGTGCATTCCGCCTCCGCTACCTCAACGTCGCGTATGCGAAGGAGATCGGGGGCCGCGCGCTCCGCCGGCTCGGGGTCCGCGGATGAAGGGTCGTCTCCGCGTGGCTGTCGTTTCGCGCTGGTACCCGCGCCCGGATGACCCGTTTAGCGGCTCGTTCGTCCGCGACACCGTGCGGGCCGTCGGGGCCGATTGCGACGTCGCCGTCGTCGTTCCGCAGACCGCCGGTCTGCGAGAGGTCGCGTCGTTCGTCCGCTCGCCGCCGCCCGCAGGCGATCCGTGGAGCATTCCGATGCCCGCGTGGCCGCTCTCGCTCCCAGCGCGCGCGGTCGTGCTCGACCGCGCAGTCGGCCGAGTGCGGCCGGATCTGATCCACGTCCATCTCGCGCTGCCGGACGGCCTTCCGGCGGTCGCAACCGGGCGCCGCAGACGCAAGCCGGTCGTCGTCTCGGAGCACGCGGGCTTCCTCGGCGAGCTCGCCGCGTCGTCACGCGGCCGCTTCGGGCTCGTGCAGACCCTGAGGCACGCGGACGCGGTCGTCGTCGGAAGCGAGGCGCTCGCCGCCGAACTGCGCGCGTACGAGCCGCGGGCACGCGTGCATGTGATCGGGAACCCGGTCGACACGGCCGTGTTCGCGCCCGACACGTCCCGGCGCGATCTGGCGCTTTCCGCCTGCCTCGCTCTCGGCGAGGCGAAAGGGACCGACGTCCTGCTCGAGGCCTGGGCGCATGCGAGCGCGGAGGCGTCCCTGCCGCGGCTCGTGCTCGTGGGCGGCGGTCCTGACTTCGACCGGTTTCGCGCGCTCGCACGGTCGCTCGGGCTCGACGACGTCGACTTCGCCGGAGTGCTCCCGCGGGATCAGCTCGCGGCGCTGATGCGGCGCGCGTCCTTCTTCGTCTCCGCGAGCCGAAACGAGCGCTTCGCCCTGGTGGTCGCTGAGGCGATCGCATCCGGAACGCCGGTCGTCAGCACGCGCGTCGGCGGGCCCGAGGAGTACGTGACGAGCGAGACAGGCGTGCTCGTCGAGCCCGGCGACGTCGAGAGCCTGGCCACAGCGCTCGTCCGCATGAGCGCCGAGGCCGACCGGTACGACGCGGACGCCCTCCACCGCTCCATCCACGACCGCTACGGCTACGAGCGGTTCGGTCACCGGCTGGTCGAGGTCTACCGCTCGCTCGCGCGGTAGGGGTAAGACTTCGCGCGTGTGTGGAATCGCCGGAGTCGCCGGGCGCGCGCCTGCGGACCTCGCGGGCGTCCGGGCGATGGCCGCGGCCCTGCGCCACCGCGGGCCGGACGACGAGGGCTACGTGGCCATCGAGGCCGTGTCCGGACTGGCCGTCCCGCTTCCGGGCGACGATACGCCCGCGAGCTGCCGGTCGGGTGCGCTCCCGTTCCTCCCCGGCGGCGAGACGCGGCCAGACGCCGCCGGCGTCGTCCTCGCCGCACGGCGTCTGGCGATTCTCGACCTCACGCCGAGCGGCCACCAGCCGCTGAGCTCCCCGGACGGCCGGGACTGGATCGTGCACAACGGCGAGATCTACAACTACGTCGAGCTGCGCGACGAGCTCTCGGCGCGCGGCCATCGCTTCGCCGGGACGAGCGACACCGAGGTCGCGCTCGCCGCCTACCGCGAGTGGGGCACCGGCTGCTTCGAGCGCTTCAACGGCATGTGGGCGCAGACGATCTGGGACGGCGCCCGCGCACGGCTTGTGCTGGCCCGCGACCGCTTCGGGGTCAAGCCGCTCTACGTCGTCGAGAACGCCGACGGCATCGCGTTCGCCTCGGAGATCAAGGCGCTGCTCGAGGCGAGCGTCGCCGCGACACGCCCGAACCAGGCGGTGATCCGGCGCTTCCTCGAGACCGGGCGCATCGATGCGATGGCCGGCCAGACGTGCTTCGCGGACGTCCGCCAAGTCGAGGCCGGCACCTTCGTCGAGTACGACCTCGGCGGCCCGTTGCGCCCGACGCGGTATTACTCGCCTCACGCCGGCGAGTCGGCGACCGGCGAGGACGGCGAGCGGGTGCGAGGGCTGCTCGACGATGCGGTGCGTCTCCGGCTCCGAAGCGACGTCCCGGTGGGCAGCTGCCTGTCGGGCGGTCTCGACTCGTCGTCGATCGCCGCGCTGGCGCAGCGGCGGCTCGCCGGCTCCGGCGTGCGACTCGAGTCGTTCACCTTCGCGGCCGGCGACCCGCCTCACGACGAGCGTCGGTACGCGCAGGCCGTTGCCGACGCGACGGGAGCAAGGGCCCGCTTCGCGGCCCAGCCGGACGACCTGCCGGCCGCCGTCGAGGCCGTCAGCCGCGAGCAGGACGAGCCGTTCGGCTCCGCGAGTGTGGTCGCGCAACGCCAGGTGATGGCGCTCGCGCGCGAGCACGGGACGAAGGTGCTGCTCGACGGACAGGGGGGCGACGAGGTGCTCGCGGGCTACAAGTACTACGTGGCGGCGAGGCTTGCGGACGAGCTTCGATCGGGACGCCCGGTGAGCTGGGCCCGGAATCTGGTCGCGGGCCGGCGGAACGCGCTTCTGTCCGCCGGCTGGCTGCTTCGGGCGACGGCGGGGGAGCTACGCCGGCGCCGGCACACGGGAGAGCGGTTGCGGGAGGAGCAGCTCGAAGACGTCCGCGAGCACCTTCCGGCGCTCCTTCACTACGAGGACCGAAACTCGATGGCGTTCTCCATCGAGACGCGGCTGCCGTTCCTCGATTACCGGTTCGTCGAGCTCGGACTTGCGCTCCCCGGCAAGACGAAGATCGACGACGGCTGGACGAAGCTGGCGCTCCGCCGCGCGTTCGACGCGGACCTCCCGGCCCAGGTCGTCTGGCGGCGTGACAAGGTGCAGTTTTCGGTGCCGCAGGACGCGTGGCTCGCGGGTCCGCTTCGCGAGCTCACGTCCGACCTGTTCTCCTCCGCGGCGTTCGCTGCACGAGAGGGCGTTGATGCCGCGGCGCTTCGCGGGCGTTCGCGGGCTGACGGGCTCTCGGCGTCGGAGGCGGATCTCGTCTGGCGGCACCTGTCGCTCGAGCTCTGGTACCGCGCGTACGTCGACTCGCCGCGTGCCCGCGCCGAGCCGCTCGCCGCCGGCCGGTGACGCGCGTTCTCGTCGTCAGCTACCACTTCCCGCCCGCTGCCGGCGTCGCGTCCGCGCGCGTCGGCAAGCTCGTGAAGTACCTCGCCAGGCTCGGCTGGGAGCCACGCGTAGTCGCGGGGTCTCATGGTCCGGAGGAGCTCCGCGACGACGATCTCGCAGCCGATGTCGCGGGGATCGAGCGGGTCGACGTGCGGCCGGTGCGACGCACGCCCCGGATCCAGGGCGCCGACTGGGCGTTCGCGGCCCTGGCGCCGGCGCGGCGGCTCGCCGCTTCGGCGGATGTCGCGTTCCTCTCCGGTGGACCGTTCATGCCTTTCCTGCTCGGGCCCGCGCTCGGGATTCCGTTCGTCCTCGACTTCCGCGATCCGTGGTCGTACGAGCCGCGGTTCGGCCGCTTCGACCGGCGCGTACGGCGGCGCGCCGGGCTTGCCCTCGAACGGCGGGCGGAGGCGGCCGCGGTTCGGCGCGCGGGCGCGGTCGTCACGGTGGCGCCGCAGCTTTCGGCGGACTACGCGCGCCTCTATCCCCGCTCCCAGAGCCGGATCCGGACGCTCCGCCACGGCTACGACCCCGAGGACTTCGCCGACCGCGCGTCGGCGCCGGCTACGCCCCCGGTGCTCCTGCACGCCGGGACGATGGCGCCGGGCGATCGTTCTCCGCGGCTCGCGCTCGAAACCGCGCGCCTCGTCAGGGCAAGAGGGATCCCATTGCGCGTGCGTCTGCTCGGCCCGTTTCCCGAGCAGTTCGAACCGCTCGCCCGTGAAGCGCGGCGCGATGGCTGGTTGGAGACGCCGGGCTACCTGCCGCGGCGCGCGACGACGCGGGCGATGCAGGAGGCCGCGGCGTTGTGGCTCGAGCCCGGAGACCTCGATTTCCTCATCACCGGCAAGGTCTACGAATACCTCGCCGCGCGCCGGCCGATCGTCGCGGCCGCGCCCCGCGACGGCGCCGTTGCCGAGCTCCTCGATGCGACCGGAGGAGGCGTGGCCGTCCCCGCCGATCCGGCCGGCTGCGCCGAAGCCGTCGAGGCGGCGCTCGCGGGGAGAATCCCCGAAACCAGAACTGACGTGCTCTCCCGTCTCTCCCACCCGCATCTCGCCGGCGAGCTCGCCGGCGTCCTCGGCCGCGCCTGCCGGTGAAGGTCGCGTTCCTCGTCTCGTTTCTCGAGCTGACCGGCGGCCACGTCGCCGTCGTGGAGATCGGCGAGCGGCTGGTGCGCCGCGGCCATGAGGTGACGATCGTGTACCCGGCGCACAGCATCGCCTCGCGTCGGAACGAGGTGCTGCGCAGAGCCGCCCGGGTCGTGCCGGGCCGGGTACTCGAGCCGCTCTACCGGCAGAATTCCTCGGAGCTCGACTGGTTTCCGTTCTCGGGCTCGATGCTGCGCGTCCCGGAGCTCGAGGATCGGTACCTCCCGCGGTTCGACGCGGTCGTCGCGACGGCGTGGCGCACCGCCGAGCTCGCGAGCCGGTTCCGGCCGGACGCCGGCCGCCGCTTCTACCTGATCCAGCACTACGAGACCTGGTCCGGGCCGGCGGACCGGGTGGATGCGACCTGGCGAGCGCCCTTCGTCCGCATCGCGACGTCCGAGTGGCTGCGCACGCTCGCGCGCGAGCGGTTCGGCATCGACGACATCGAGGTGGTGCCGTACGGCGTCGACCTGGAGACGTTCTGGCCGGATCCGCCGGCGCCTCCGGTCGACGGCCCGCCGCGCGTCGGGATGCTCTACCACCGCGAGCCCTGGAAGGGTGTAGCCGATGCGTTCGCCTCCGTCGCGGCAGTACGCCGCTCGCGTCCGGTGGAGCTCGTGGCGTTCTCCAGCTTCCCCGCCGGCGACGACCTGCCGCCCGGCACCGAGTTCCATCTGCGACCGACCCGGGACGAGCTGCGACGCCTCTACTCGTCGCTCGACGTCTTTCTCTGCGCGAGCCTCACGGAGACAGGCCCGCTCACCGTTCCCGAAGCGCTGGCGTGCGGCGTGGCCGTCGTGTCGACGGACGTCGGCAACGTCTCGCTCTGGACGGCGGGCGGTGAGGGCGCATTCGTCGTGCCACCCGGGGACGGCGACGCGCTCGTGGCGGCTCTCGACCGCGCCCTGATGGACGACGCGGAGCGGCGCCGGCGCGCCGCGCGCGGCCGCGAGCTCGTCCAGGCGTTCACCTGGGAGCGCGCGACGGACGCATTCGAGGCCATCCTCCGGAGGCACGCGTGAAGGACGGGATCGTCGCCGTCGTCCTCAACTACGAGCGCGCGGAGGACACGATCCGGTGTGTCCGCTCGCTCCAGTCGGTCGACGGCCTGGACGGGGTGATCGTGGTCGACAACGCGTCGGGTGACGACTCCCTCGAACGGCTTCGCGAGTCGTTTCCTGACATCGAGCTCGTCGCCGTCGAAGAGAACCGCGGGTACACGGGCGGAAACAACATCGGGATCCGGCAGGCCGTGACGCGGGGAGCCCGGTTCGTGCTCGTCGTCAACAACGACGTCGAGGCCGTCGACCGACGCTTCGCCGGCGTGCTCGCCGACCGGCTGGCGGCCGATCCGCGTGCGGGCATCGCCGGTCCGCTCGTCCGGTATCCGGACGGGACCCAACAGGACACCGTCGAGCGCTTCCCGTCGCTCGGGCTGGCAATCCGGCTCGCGCTTGCCCGGCGAGCGGGCCGTCGCCGGCGTCCGCCGTCGACGGAGCTCGAGGTGGACGCGGTCAACGGCGCCTGCCTGCTCCTGAAGCGCGAGCTCCTCGACGACGTCGGCGGATTCGACGAGGGCTACTTCATGTACGGCGAGGAGGCGGATCTCGCCTGGCGCGCGCGCCGGAAGGGATGGACGTCGATCTTCGTCCCTGTCCCCGGCGTCGTGCACCACCACGCCCGCGGCGAGCAGCGAGGCGAAGGGGCGGTGTTGTCGCGCCGGAACTTCGTTCGCTTCTGCCTTCTCCACCGCGGGCGGGCGTCGGCGGGCGCGACCGCGCTGCTCTTTCTGGCAGGCGCGGCGGGCCGCGACCTTCGGCGGCGGCAGCGGCGGGAGCTGCCGGCGCTGTGGCGCGCGCTGCGAGCTGTCTGGGGCGAGCCCAGGTGAGCAGGATCCGTGTCGTCTTCGTCTCCAAGATCCCGACGCCGTACCGGCTGCCGCTGTATCGCTTGCTCGCCGGGCGGCCCGAGCTCGACGTGCGGGTGCTGTTCGCCGCCGCCGCCGAGCCGGACCTGCCGTTCGATGTCGACGAGGCCCTGGCCTCGGTGCCGCACCGCTTCCTCTCCGACTTCTCGGTCTCGCTACCGACCGGACGCGAGCCATTCGTGTATCCGGTCAATCCGGGCATCGGCGGCGCCCTGCGGTCGGCGGAGCCCGATTTGATCGTGGTCGGCGGGTACGCCGTCTACGCCGACCAGGCGGCGCTGCTCCACGCGCGGCGGGCCGGCGTTCCGTACGTCGTGCACAACGAGAGCCACCTGGGCAAGCCGCGCCCGGCGTGGGTGCGCGCGCTCAAGGCGGCGGTGCTGCCACGCGTTGTGGGCGGCGCAGCGGGCGGCCTCGCCGTCGGCTCCGCGGCCGCTCGCTATCTCGCCCGCTACGGGCTCGATTCCGGACGCATCCGGCTCTTCCCGAACACCGTCGACATCGCTGCGTACGACCGCGCGGCGGCTGCGGCCCGTCGCCGGGCGGCCCGGATCCGCGACCGGCTCGGCCTGCCGAAGCGGTTCGTGCTCTACGCCGGCCGGCTGACTCCGTCGAAGGGCGTCGGCGACCTCGCCGCTGCGCTGCAGATCCTCGGCGGGCAGGCGCCCGAGCTCGTCGTCGCCGGCGTCGGGCCGCTCGCGGGCGAGCTCGAAGCGCTGCCGCGCGCCCGGTTGCTGGGCTTCCAGGCGACCGAGCAGCTGATCGAGCTGTTCGCGCTCGCCGACGCCGCCGTTGTGCCGTCGCGCGCGGAGACCTGGGGCGTCGTCGTCAACGAGGCGCTCGCGTGCGGCTGTCCCGTCGTCGTCTCCGATGCCGTCGGCGCCGTCGAGGACCTCGTCGTCGACGGCGTCAACGGCCGAGTCTTCCCGGCCCGCGACGTCCGCGCGCTGGCCGCGGCTCTCGCTTCCTCCGGGGAACCTCCGGGGAACCTCCGGGGAACCTCCGGGGCACCCCAGAGGAAGCGGGCCCACGGGAACGCGCGGATCCGGCGGTGGGACTACCACTTCGCAGTCGAGCAGTTCCTGGAGCTCGTCCGGATCATCTTTCCGGGACGGCTCCCGTGACGGACGTGCTCTACGTCCACCACCGGCCCGAGCTCGGGGGAGCGGCCGGGGCGCTGGCGCGCCTGATCGAGACGCTCGACCGGGATCGCTTCCGGCCGCACGTCTACACGCCGCCCGGGCCGGCGGCGCGGCAATTCGCCGACGCCGGCGCACGGGTGCATGTCGGACCTGCCGCAACGTTCACCCACGTCTGGTCCGCCAGCTATCACGGCCTTCGCTGGGCGCTCCTGACCCGCGAGGCCGCGCGACTGCCGGGTCACCTGTCCCGGCTCCGCTTGGTGTTGCTGGAGAACCGCTTCGGCCTCGTGCACCTGAACGACTCACCGCTCCTCCCCGCCGCCGGCCTCGCCCGGCGGCACGGCGTGCCGATCGTGTGGCACCTGCGCTCGGCCCTGCCGAACGCGGGCCGAGACGGACGCTCGCGTGCGATCCAGCGGCGCATCGCGAGCGCGGCCGCCGCCTCGATTGCCATCAACGAGGACGTCGCCGCAGCCTTCCAGGAGGTCGGGCCGGACGTCGTCTTCGACCCGGTCGACCTCGACCGGTTCCGCCCCGGCGACGCTGCGTCGGCGAGAGCAGAGCTCGGAATCCCATCGGCCGGCCCCGTCGTCGGCTTCCTCGGCTACCTCTACCCGGCGAAGGGATTCCGGCAGCTGATCGGCGCGGCCGGCCGGCTGCGGACTGCAAGGATCGACGCCACGTTCCTGCTCGCCGGCGGCGGCGTCCTTCCCTCTGCGTACTTCCACACGCCCGCCGGGCACGCGCTCGCGCTGGCCGGCGCCTACCACGACTACGAGGCCGAGGCGCGCCGGCTCGCGGCGGATCTCGGCGTTGCGGACAGGGTCCGGTTCGTCCCGTTCACCCCGGACGCGGCCACGGTCTACCGAGCCAGCGACGTGGTGGCGATCCCCTCGCAGGGGCCGGAGCTCGGCCTCCCGGCGCTGGAGGCGGCCGCCTCCGGCGTCCCCGTGGTCGCGACCGGCTCGCGCACGGGCGCCGGAATCGTCCTTCCCGGCGAAACGGGCCTGCTCGCCCGGGACGGCTCGCCGGAGGCGCTCGCCGACGCGCTCGCGGAACTGCTCTCCGACCCGACACGGCGGTACGCACTCGCGCGCGCGGCGCGGGCGCACGCCGAGCGGCACTTCTCCGCCGCGGCGAGCGCGCGGAAGGTGGAGGCGATCTACGAGCGCGTGCTCGCGGCGGCGGCCGCGGCGCCTACTTGTTTCCGAAGGGGTTGATGAAGAAGTCCTTGACGCGCCTGAGCGAGAACGGGACCGAGCGGTCGCTCGCGAGCTTCGCCACCAGAGACCCCTTCTCCGCCCGGAGTGCGATCGAGCCCTGGAAGATGCCGTAGCGATTCGCCCGCAGCCGCGCAAGTTGGTGCCAGCCGGTGGAGGAGCTCTGGAGGATGCTGACGGCGCCGGCGGTGCCCTTCGGCGTGCGCCCCCAGACCGAAGCCCGCTTTCCGTGCCGGAAGGCGACGAACGGGAAGCGGAAGGCCTCCATCGAGAGCTTGGGCTTGTCGTCCGCGAAGGTCTTGCCGTCGAAGTAGAGGCCACCCTGGTTGAACCCCTGGCTGATCGGAACGTCGCGGAGCTGGAGCCAGATGCAGACGTCGATGCCGCTCTTCCACATCACGTAGAGGGCCTGCGACGTCCAGCGCGCATGGATCTTCATCGGCACCGCGGTCGGATCAGGCGGCGCCGAGTCCCAGCTGAACTCGGTCACCCAGAAGCGGACGCGGCGCTTCGAGACGATCTTGCCGGCCTTCACCGACGCGTTCAGGAGCCGCCGCATCTTCGGCAGATCGCCGAGCGAGACGTCGTCCGGGTTCTGCGCGTGGTGCGTCGGCCCGCCGGACGTGTACGGGTGCGTGGAGACGATGTCGAAGTGCATCTTCGCGCTGCAGGTCGGATGGGGATGCGACCCCAGCGACATGCAGAGCATCTGCGCCATGAACTTGAGTGGGCCGATGGCGATGAAATTCTTGAACCTGCGCGTGAACGGGGTAAAGGCGCCTGCCACGACGTCGTCGTCCGGCCGGACGCTGTGGATCGCGTCCGCGGCCGCGTTGACCATCTGGCGGTAGTAGGAAGGCGACCAGGGCTTCTTGTTCTTGAACTGGGGCGCGAGGTACAGGCTGGCGTTCGGCTCGTTCCAGATCTCCCAGTAGCGGACGCGCGGAAGCCCCTGGTAGCGGCCGCTGTACCGCAGCGCGGCCGCGCGGAGGAACTGCGCGAGCGCCGCGATGCCGGGCGTAGGTCTCCCGCCGAAGGCCGCCCAGTCCGGCACGCTGAAAACCGTGAAGATCGGCTCGAGGCCCTTCGCCTTGATCAGCGCGAGCCGCTTGTCCATGAAGGTCCAGTCGTACGCGGGGTCGGCGGGATCGGTCGCGTTCGCGGGCTTCGTCGGCGCCACCTGCGACCAGGTCAGCTGCGTGCGGACGAACGTCGAGCCCGTCGCGTGAACGCGGTCGAGCGCGAGCGCCGCGTTCGGCCCGTCGAGCTCGCCGAGCTCGGAGATACCCGTGCGCATGGGGCCGGCCGCCGACGCGGGCAGGGCCAGAGCGCACGCGGCAAGTGCCGCGAGGACGAGCACCGGCAGCCTCATCCGACGATTGCCTCTTCGAGCCGCAGGAGCGCCTGTTCACGCTCGAAGGTCTCGAGCGCGAACTCGCGACCCCGGCGCCCGAGCTCGGCACGCAGGTCGCGGTCGCGATGAACCCGCTCCATCGCCTCGGCCAACCGCACCGGCTCTTCGGCCGGCACGAGGAGCGCCGCGCCGCTCGCGCGCAGCGTCTCCGCAGCTGGGCTCTCGTGGCTCATGGATGCGATGATCGGCCGTCCGCTCGCCAGGTAGGACGCGATCTTGGACGGAAAGTTCGCGTCGGAGGCGATCCGCCGCTGGAGCACCAGATGGCAATCCGCCGACGCGAGCAGGGCGGGGTAGTCGGCCTTCGGCACCGGCGGGCGGACGCGAATGTTCGGCTCGTCCGCGGCCAGCGCGCGCACCTGTTCGGCGGCGTTCCCGTCACCGACGATCGCGATCTCGACCTCTCCGTCGAGCTCGCGGGCCGCATCCACGAGCGTCTCGAACCCCTGGGTGTACCCAAGGTTTCCAGCGTAGAGGAAGCGGCTCCGGCGGCGCGACGATCGGCGTCGCGGCACGATCCAGCCGCCGTCGACCCAGTTGTACACCGTGCTCACGCGGCGCGGATCCACGCCGAGCGCCCGGAGGTAGCCTCGGAAGCCGGGGCTGCACGTGACGACGCGATCGGCCGTCCGGAAGGCCGCCCCCTCGACGGCGCGGAGGCGGCGTAGCGTCTCCGCCGCGCCGAGCGCGGCCGCCGCGACGAGAACGAGGTCCTGCAGCCAGATGACGAGACGCGGGCCGCCGAGCCGGCGCATCGTCGCCGCGCAGACCGCGGCGGCGAGCGAGGGCACGACGCAGACGACGACGTCCGCGTGCCTCGCGGCACGGAGCGCGGCAGGCAGGGCGACGGCCGCGAAGGAGGCCTCGTACAGCGCCTTGTCGCCGACGCTCTCGTGCGGGCGCACGCGCAACCAGGAGCGGTGGAGCGTGACGCGGCCCCGCCGTTCCGTGCAGGCGACGACGCCCTCGTACCCGCGCGCGATGCGGCGCTCCGGGTAGTTCGGAACCGCCGTCGCGACCTCGACGGCGTGCCCGCGCGCGGCGAGCCACTCGGCCGCATCGGTGACGAGCGGCGGGATCCCGGTCGGCTCCGGCGCGTAGTTCGGCGACCAGATGAAGATCCGGCGGCTAGCCCGGCTCAGGGGAGTCGCTCCTGGTCAAGACGTAATTCTCGAGCACTAAAAGGTCCATTTTCGTACGCAGGAAGCATTCAAGCGCTTCCTCGGGTCGGTTGACGATCGGTTCGTTCTCGTTGAAGGACGTGTTCAGCACCATCGGCACGCCCGTGCGCCGGGAGAACGCGCGAACGAGCTCGTAGTAACGGGGATTCGCGTCGCGCTCGACCGTCTGCAAACGACCGGTTCCGTCGACGTGGACGACCGCTGGGATGAGCGGGCGCTTCTCCCCACGCACCGCGAGCACCTTGCTCATGAACGGCACGTCGTCGTCCTCGCCCTCGAACCACTCCCCGACCGCCTCGCGCAGCACGCTCGGCGCGAACGGGCGGAACGACTCGCGCCGCTTGATCTTGCGATTGAGGATCTGCTTCATGTCGCCGCGCCGCGGGTCGCAGACGATCGAGCGGTTCCCGAGCGCACGCGGCCCCCACTCCATCCGCCCGTGGAACCAGCCGACGACGTCGCCGTTTGCGACCGCGTCCGCGACCCGGGAGCAGAGCGCCGTCTCATCGGCCACCTCGTCGACGCGGCAGCCCGCGCGTTGCACGTCGTCGCGACGGCGGTCGAGCAGCGCCCCGATCTCCTCCTGCGAGTACCCCGGCCCGAGCGCGGCGTCCGTCATCGGCTGCGGGCGGCCGCCGTTCAGCCTCGCCGAGACCCACAGGGCGGCGCCGATCGCACCGCCGGCGTCGCCCGGCGCCGGCGGGACGTAGACGCTGGTAAACGGCGAACGCTCACCGACCTTCCCCGCGGCGACCGAGTTCATCGCGCAGCCGCCGCTGAGCACGAGCGCGGTTGTTCCATACCGCGCGTGGAGCCGGTTGAGGAGCGCGAAGAACGCGTCCTCGAATCGCTCCTGGAGCGAACGTGCGAGGCCCTTGTGCCGGTCGGAGAGCTCCTCCTCCCGGTCACGCGACGGGCCGAGGAGCTGCTCCAGGAGAGGGCTATAGAGAGCATCGACGGACGGCGCGCAGTTCCGCCAGCGGTACCCGATGTCCTCGCGGTGGTGGCGAAAGTAGTCGAGGTCGAGGCGGAAGGTGCCGTCGTCCTGCCGGAGGACGCTGCGCAGCTCGTCGGCGTAGTCGGGGTCGCCGTACGGCGCGAGGCCCATGACCTTGTACTCGTCGCCGTAGCTCGGAAACCCGAGGAACTGCGTGAGCGCCGTGTAGAAGATGCCGAGCGAGTGCGGGAAGTAGACCCGCCCGTCGATTGCGATCTCGCTGCCGCGGCCAATGCCCCACGCCGTGCTCGCGAAGTCGCCGAAGCTGTCGACCGACACCGCGACTGCCTCCTCGTACGGCGACGCGAGGAATGAGGACGCCACGTGCGCGAGGTGGTGCTCGACATGGTGAATCTCCCCCTCGAACCGCTCGCCCGGGAAGGCGTCACAAAGCTCGTCCTCGATCGCACGCCAGGCCTGGGCATTGCGAAGGCGGTCGCCGACAAGCCGGAGCGACGGCCGGCGGCCGATGCTGTACGCGACCTTGCGGCCGAGGTTCGCCCGCGTGTTGCGGTTGATCGCCACGTGCTCGACGTCGCCGAGCGAGATCCCGGCCTCGTCGAGGCAGTAGCGGATTGCCCGGGCCGGAAAGCCCGCCCAGTGCTTGATCCGGTTGAAGCGCTCCTCCTCCGCCGCCCCGACCACCTCGCCGTCGACGACGAGGCATGCCGCCGAGTCCGCGTGGTACGCGTTGAGTCCCAGTACAGGCCCCGCCATCCTGCAGCGAGGAATAGCAGAACACCGGCTGAGGCGGTGCCCCCTCAGGCGCGCGTGCGGGCCCAGGCGAAGACGTCGGCCCAGAGCCAGCGCACGCGGCCGAAGTGCTCCAGGCGAACGACCTCGAAGCCGGTGTCATCGAGGAGCCGCCGCAGGGCGCGGTCGGAAAAGAAGCGCAGGTGCTCGCCCTCGACCGCGAAGTGTCGGTCGAAGGCGGTCACGGCGATGGCGACGTTCTTCACGAGGCCGTGGTAGGGCGTTGTCAGGGCGAGCCCTCCGCCGCTTCGGAGCGCCGTCCTCGCGCCCTCGAGCAACCGCCGCGGCCGCAGCAGGTGCTCGAGCACCTCGAACGACACCACCGCATCGAAGTTCCCGGCCTCGACCGGCCACGGCAGCGCTTCGACAGCGTGGCGAAGGAACGTCGCCTCGGGATGCCGTGACGACGCGAGCTCGACCGCGCGCGCCGAGACGTCCATGCCGACCGCCTCGTGCCCCTCGGAGGCGAGCAGCGCAACGAGGTCGCCGCTACCGCAGCCGACGTCGAGCACGCGCGCTTTCGCCGGAAGCACGCGCCGCAGCCGCTCGACGCGGGTCGGCGTCAACGGGTCGGTGCACGGCAACGGGGAGTCCCGCTGCCAGTACTCGTCGTAGAACCGCTCGACGTCAACCATCCGGACGCCGCTGCCCGCGCAGCTTTCGCTCCTGGAGCTTCGCGTCGATCATCGCGTCGTACATGGCGATCATCGTGCAGTAGAGGCGGCCCTGCCGTCCGTCGAGGAACCCTCGCTTGACGAGGTAGAGCCAGAGGAAGCGAACGAGAGGCCGCCCCGGGACCCGGAACCAGACCCGGTCCTTCAGGGCCCGACGCCGATCCATCCACGAGCCGGTGAACGATCCCGGGCGACGGACCGTGGCGGGGTCGAGGAGCTCCGCGACCTCCAGGTCCGAGTAGCGGTTGTGGCGGTCGATCATCGCCGCCAGGCCCTTCAGGTTCTCGTGCAGGATCGGCTCCCGGAGCGTGATCTCGGGACCGTCGACGACGACGTGCTCGTGGACGCGGCGGTCCTCGAACCGGCCGCGACCGGTCCGGAAGAGCCGGAGCTGGTAGTCGGGGTACCACCAGGCGTGCTCCAGGCGCCTGCCGAGGAAGATCTGGGCGCGCGGCAGCAGGTAGCCCGTCGCGGCGGCGTCTCGCATCGCCGCGCGAATCTCGTCGCGGCCCGCCGGGGACAGGTACTCATCGGCGTCAATGAACAGGACCCACGGCGTCGCGATCCCCGTCTCGGCGAGGGCCCAGTTCTTCTGATCCGCGTATCCGCGCCACGGGTGCTCGACCACCTCGGCGCCGTGGGCGCGCGCGATCTCGATCGTCCGATCGCGACTTCCGCCGTCCACGACCACGACGCGCCCGAGCGGTCGCACCGACTCGACGCAGCGGGCGACGTGGAGCTCCTCGTCCTTCGTCGTGATGATGATCGTGACTTCGGGCGCTTCGCCGACGTCGCCGCTCACGCCGCCTCGACGATCTCCTCGTACATCCGCACCAGCTCCGGCGCGACGATCTGCCAGTCGTAGCGCCGAGCGAAGTCGCGGCCGGCCTCGGCGAGCCGGGCATGCAGCGCCTCGTCCTCGATCAGCTGCAGCAGCGCCTCGGCGAAGGGCTCGGGCGCGGCGTCGCAGACGAGGCCCGCACGCGCCGACGCTACGTCCGGGGCGATGTCCATCTCGTCCGAGATTATCGTCGTGACCCCCGCGGCCATTGCCTCCACCGCGGCGATGGCGAAGTTTTCGGCCGCCGAGGGCAGCGCCCACACGCGCGCCGCCGCAAGCGCCGTGAGCAGGTCTTGCCCGTACAGCGGACCGGTGAAGGTCACCGCGGTCGCGACGCCGAGGGACGCGGCCAAGTCGCGGAGCGGCGGCGTGAGGCTCTCGTCGTCGGGGCCGACGATCGCGAGCCGCACGTCCGCGCGGCTGCGGGCGAGGGCGACCGCGCGGATGAGCACGTCGAGCCGCTTCTTCGCCGAGATCCGGCCGACATTGATCACGACCGGGCCCGCGGCGCCGTCCAGGAACCGCTCGCGAAACCGGTCGGCTCCGGATGCATCCTCGAACGCCTGGAAATGGACGCCGCAGGGGACGACGAAGCGCCGGACACCCGCAGCGACGTCCTCGAGCGCGCGGCCCTCGCCTGGGGTCGTCACGTGCAACCCCGCCGCCCGCTCGAGCACCCGCCGCTGCCACAGGAGGTCGACGACCGCCTTGCGAGCCCGGCCGCGACGGCGGATCCACGGGTCGAGCGTCCCGTGCGGAGTGACGACGTACGGCCGGCCGGCCCGCTCGGCCGCGCGTCCGGCGGCGAGCGTCGTGTACAGGTACAGCGCGTGCACGTGCACGACGTCGAAGTCGGCGGCGTGTTCGCGAAGCGCTCTGCCGAGCGCGGGCGCCCGCACGAACCGCGACGGGCGGCCGAGCGGGAAGCGCCTGACGTCGAGCCCGCCGACGGCCGGCGGCGGCTCGCCCGCCGACTGCGAGGGCGAGCCGGCCGTGGCGGCGGGCACGGCGATCGTCGTCGTAAACACCGTCGACTCGACGCCCAGCGGAGCGAGCGCGCGGGCGCTCTCGACGACGAACGTCGCCGGCCCCCCGGTCCGCGCGGCGAGCGACGGCACAACATGAAGGACCCGCACGGCCGCCTCGCTACTCGCTGACGACCGCCTCGAGCGGTCGGGCGCGGGGCGCCTCGTCCACCTCGCCGACCGGTTCGGCCTCGGCGAGTGTCGGCACGCGGAACAGCAGTCCGACGAAGAGCCAGAAGTAGACGTTCAGCGGGTCGAGGTCGAGGTACTGGCTCTTCACGATGTAGACGACCGTCCAGACGACCACGGCGAGCAGCGCGGCCGACGGAGCGCGGAGGCCGGGGTTGCGCACCGACAGATGCGCGCGGATGCCCCGGACGATGATCGTCCCGAACAGCGCGAGGACGATCGCCAGCCCGGCGACGCCGAGCTCGATCCACGTCTTCACGTACCACGACTCCTGCCAGCGCCCGAGCACGGGGAAGATCGCCTCCTGCCAGGCGCTGTCGTTCGAGTAGGCGTAGCGCGCACCGACCGAGTCGATTCCGGTGCCCAGACCGAACGTGGTCAGGTGCACCGCCTCCTTGCTCGACCTGACGATCACGTCGCCGAACTCCTGCCGCCCGACGTGGCCGATCTCCGTCCAGACCCCGACCAGGTGGCTCCCGGAAAGCGCAGAGCCGAGCGCCAGGACGATCACGGTCGCGGGCAGGAGCCAGCGCAGGCCGAAACGCACGGCGCCGCGGCCCTCGAGGGCGACGAGCAGCAGGATCAAGAACGGCGTCATGAAGAACCCGGCGCGGACGCCGGTCAGGAACGAGGCGGCGAGCAGCAGCAGCCAGACCGCGGCGGCAACGGTGGCCGAGCGCCGCGAGCCGAGCCGGCTGCCACGCCACCACCCGTATGCGACGGCGAGCATGACGGCCAGGAAGAGGTAGTACTGGTAGAAGGACGAGAAGGTGCTCGGGATCCTGCGGAGGCTTCCGCCGCCGGGAAACCCGAAGGTGACGAACTCCTGCGTTACCGCTGCCGCCGCGTTGCCGTAGAGGCGGTAGACGGCGTCCGCGTGCCCGCCGTAGATCAGCGCCGCCTCGATCAGCCCCACCCCGGCCGGCACCAGCGCGACCAGTGTCATCAGCCCGAACAGCCGCTGCAACTCCGCGCGCGTGCGCACCAGGTGGTAGCCGAGGAAGATCAGCGGGACGTAGAACAGCCAGACCTTGACCCCGATCAGCCCGACGAGCGGCTTCGGCAGGTTCGGGTTGAACGCCTGGGCCACCACGATCGCGGCGAGGGCAAACAGCAACGTGATCGGCGCTCCCGGGAAGCTGATCCGGACGCGCCGCCTCCATGCCCAGAGCAGGAAGCCGGCGTAGGCCGGCACGACGAAGAGGAAGTCCTTCGCGAGCACCGCGACCGCGCGCTCGACCCGGTGTCCGTAGGCGGCGTCGATCGCGATCCCGGAGATCGGGATGTAGATCACGAGCCCGACGACCGCGACCCGCCAGTTCCTGATCCCGATCGCCAGCGCGCCGAGAAACACCACGAACGAGCCGGCGAGGAGCGCGAACGTCACGGCAGATGAAAGTTTGAAAGATCTTCGACGATGTGGGCGATTCCCCAGGAGGCAAGGACGGACCCCACCCCTGAGGTTTCGGAATGGTCTGCTACGGTAACCGCCCGGTCGACCGGCTCTGCGGAAGGGGGTCCCTGGATGAAGCGGATGCTGAAAGGCATGGTGATCACGTCGTTCGTCGCGCTCGTCTTCGGCACGCCGGCGGCCTGGGCGGACTGCACGAACCCGAACCCCGCCTTCTGCCAGTACACCGAGCAGGCGCCGACATCCACCGGCACGAAGGCCGTCGGGAGCGGCGGCAACAAACAGGTCACCAAGCTGCCGACCTCCGTCCAGCACTCCATTCAGACGCAGAGCGGCTCCGCGGCCACTGCGACCACGCTCGAGCGGATCGCGACCAACGCCGACACGGGAGCTCCGGCCAAGGTCAAGGTCAAGAAGGCCGAGAAGACGCGCGTGCACAAGGCCCTCAAGAAGGTCTCCGTCGATCGTGCCAAGCCCGTACGTGCGGGCTTCAGCGCGGTCTCCGGCGGCGGAAACGGGCGCCTGATCGTCCTCGTCACCATCCTGGGCGTGATGACGCTTGCCGCGGTCGCTCTCGCCGTCGCCCGGCGCAGGGGCGGCGCCGCGCGGCGCTAGGCTCCGTAGATCGCGCAGCCTGACGTCGCAGGCGATTCCGACCAGCCGCGCGGCCACCGTGTCGGCCGGCTGTCGGCGCTCTTCTTCGCCTCGCTCGTCCTGGAGCGGGTCTTCTCGCTCGGGCTCATCGCCGTCGTCGCAGCCGTCTACGGCGTCACGGCGAGCACGGACACCTACTACCTCGCGCTGATCGTCCCGGCTGCCCTCGGCTACTCGCTCACCGAGGCGATCTACACCGCCATCCTCCCGTTCTTCGGAGGACCGCACGGCGCAACACGGCGACGACTGGCCGCGGCGCTGGGCCTGGGCGTCCCGCTCGCGCTCGTCGTCGGCGGCGCGTACGCCGCGATCGTCGCGCTCGCGCAGCCGAACGACATCGCCGTCTGGCTCGCCTTCGCGGGCCTCGTTACGGCCCAGCCGATCGCCGGCGTCTACGCCGCGTATTTCACCGCCCAGCGCCGCTACGCGCTCGCCACGCTCCGCGTGCCGTTCATCACCGGCGTGGCGTTCGTGTCCGCGCTCGTCTTGCTCTCGTTCTGGGGGTCGATCACCGCGATCGCCGTCGCGTACTCGCTCGGCTTCTGCGGACAGCTCGTGCTGCTGGCGGCGCTGGCACGGCGGCTGCCGGCCGAACGCGGCGAGCCGGCGGCGTCGCCGGGCCTCCGCATCCTGGGCCCGGCCGGGTCGGTGTTCCTGGCCACGCTCGTCGGCGGGCAGCTCATCGTGCTGATCGAGCGGATCCTAGCCAGCTCGCTCGCGGCGGGATCCGTGACGCTGCTCGTCAACGCGCGCGGCTTCGTCCTCGTCGCCGCCATGGCCGCGCAGGCGATCGGGAGCGGGGTGTTCCCGGCCGCGAGCGAGCGCTTCCGGGAGCTGGGGAGAGAGGGCCTCGCCGACCTCGCGCTCACGGCCGTCCGCCTCGCTGCCCTGATCGCGCTCGTGTCCGCCGCATACGTGTCCATCTGCCGCCGGCAGCTGATCGAGGTCGTCCTCCAGCGCGGCAAGTTCGACGCCTCCGACACCGCAGAGACCGCACGGCTGATCGCGATCATGGCGGGCGCCTTGCTCGGTGTCTCCGTCGGCGCAGTCGCCGGGAAGGCGCTGTTCGGGGTCGGCCGGCAGCGGTTCGTTGCCGTCGTCAGCGCGGCCGGCGTCGTCCTGTACGTCGGCGCTGCGGTCGGCCTGCGCGAGGCATGGGGCGTCGACGGGCTCGCCGCCGCGTTCCTCGTCTCTGCGGTCGTGACGGGGACGGCGCTCGCCGTCGCCCTTGCGCACGCGGTCGGGCTTTCGGTTGCTGCCACGGTCCGGAACTGGGTGGTGATCCCGGTGGCGCTCGCAGCGGCGTTCGCGCTCGCGGCCGGAGGCGTCTGGCTGGCGATCGGGCGGCCGACGGAGGGCGTACCGGCCGCGTTGGCGACGCTCGTGGCCACGGGTATCGCGGGCCTCGCGGCGCTCGCCGCGGCGGTCGTTGCGGGCCGGACTCGCGAGTACGAGCTCCTCCGAGGCGCCCTGCGGGCGCGTGGTCTCGGCCGCATCGCCGCCGCGACGGGCAGGTAGGGCATGGCGGGGCTGCATCAGGACCGCCGGCGCGCCTGTTCTTTCGGCGAGAACGCAGAGCAGTACGACCGCGCGCGGCCCAGCTACCCGGCAGCGCTGATCGACGATCTCACCGCGGAGGGCGCGCGGGAGGTCCTGGACGTCGGCTGCGGGACCGGGAAGGCGTCACGACTGTTTCGTGAGCGCGGCTGCGACGTGCTCGGCGTGGAGCCGGACCCCGGTATGGCGATCGTCGCGCGCCGCCACGGGGTCACCGTCGAGGTGGCGACGTTCGAGGACTGGAACCCGGCCGGCCGCACGTTCGATCTCGTCGTGTCCGGTCAGGCGTGGCACTGGGTCGACCCGGACGCCGGCCTGGCGAAGGTGGCGCAGGTGCTCCGTTCGGGAGGGCGCTTTGCCGCCTTCTGGAACATGGACTCCTACGACCCCGAGACGAAGGCCGCGCTACGACGGGTGTACGAGCAGGTGGCGCCCTCGCTGGTCGACGGCTCCTCGCGCGGCGGGATGGCGGTCGCGCTGCGGGCCCCCGAGCGGAACGACGACGACGATCTCGCCCCGCTGCGGGCGTCCGCCGCCTTCCGCGACGAGGAGGTGCGCAGCTACCGGTGGAGTCAGACGTACCCGGTCGCCGCCTGGCTCGACAGGGTGTCCACGCACAGCGACCATCGCGTGCTCCCGCCCGAGCAACTGGCCGCCCTGCTCGACGCGTTACGCGCAGCGATCGACGACCGCGGCGGTGAGATCGCCGTGCACTACGAGACGCTGATGGGAACCGCTACGCGAGCTGGCGGTACAGCAGGATCGTCGTGATCCCGAAGATGATCGCGACGACGACGGTGAGACGCGTCAGGTTCCGCTCGACGATGTGCGTCCCGCCCTGGGAGGCGGGCGTAAAGCCCATGCCGCCGAAGCCCGTGTCGCGGCCGGAGTGCATGAGCACGAGCGTCACGAGCGCGAACGAGACGAGCACCTGAATGACTGCCAGCACAGCGGTCATGCCTCGACGAGAATAGCTGAACGTGGACGAAACCGAGGCCCGCGAGCGGATCCAGAAGCTGCTCGTCACCGGGGACAACCGCCTGAAGCAGGGCGTGTCGCGTGACAAGGTGCGAGAGAGCTACGAGCAGGCGCTTGCGCTCGCACGCGAGGCCGGGTTCGAGGAGCGGGTGCGGCCGCTCGTCGAGGTCAGGCTCGCCGACCTCGAGCGGCTCGAAGGAGCACCTCCTCCACCCGGGCCGCCTGACGTCTGACGTCGTGCTCCGCGGCGGCCTCCCTCGCCGCCGGGTTCGGCTGCGGGAGAGCGGCCGCACGGCGCAGCCCGTCGGCGATGTCGTCCTCGTCGAACGGGTCGACCAGGACACCGGCTCGCTCCGAGACGAACTCGGGCGGACCGCCGACGCGGGTCGCAACGACCGAGCGCTCGCACGCCATCGCCTCGAGCAGCGCCTGACCGAACGGCTCCACGAGGCTCGGCTGGCAGACGACGTGCGATCGCGCCAGCTGCTCGGGAACGCGATCGTGCGGAATCGCTCCCGTCACGGTAATGCCGGGGCGACCTTCGAGCTGCGACCGGAGCGGGCCGTCGCCGACGAAGGTGAGCGTCCCGTCGCCGAGCCGCCCGAACGCGTCCGCCAGCCGGAGCACGTTCTTCCGCTCGGTGAGCGACCCGACGCAGACGTAAGCCGGCGGGCCGTCCGGCGAGGGCAGCGGCCGGAAGCGCTCGAAGTCGACGCCCGAGTCGATCACTTCCACCTTCCCGCGACCCTCCGGCACCGACTCCTCGAGCCGGCGGCGGAGATAGTCGGACACGGCGATCACGGCGGCGGCTCGACGGGTGACGGCGCGCGTGGCGAGCCGGATGCTCTCGTGCTCGCCGACGTTGGCGACGTCCTGCCCGTGGGCGGTGACCACCAGCGGGGCACCGGGCGCCGCCAGGGCAGCGATGGCGCCCGTCGGGAACAGGAAGTGCGCGTGGACGACGTCCGGACGGAAGCGCCGCGCCGCCGCGCGCGCACGGCGGGCCAGCTCGAGCCAGCGCCGCTCCCCGCCGGCGCGCCGGTCGAGGACGGCGAGCTCCACCTCGTGGCCGCGGTCCCGCAGGGCTCGCTCGAGCTGCTGGACGAACGTGCCCAGGTCGGGATCCTCCGGGCCCGGATACATCTGCGAGACGACGAGGATGCGCACCGCCGGCAAGCGTGACACGTCCGGCGTCAGTAGGCCCACCACTCGGCAATGCGCGGCGAGAACCCGCGGAGCACCTCGGTTTCCGCCGGAACCGCTTCGGGCGCAAGCGCGCAGGCGGTCAGCCGGACATGGCCTTCGAGGACGACGTCGCCGCCCGCGGCAACCGCGCTGACGAGGATGAGCTCCGGCCACCGCGCTCGCGCGCGGACGGCTTCCGCCGCCTCGAAAAAGCCGTCGTTGGCGACGCCGAAGACGCGAATGTCCGATCGGATGCGCTCCGCGGCGTCGGCCGGGCGGCGGCTGCCGCCCGACAGCTCGACCCAGTAGTCGTACGCGATGTAGCGCACCGCGGACAGCTCGGCCCGGGTCAGGCGAACCCGTTGCCAGGAAACGTCATCGGGGAAGCCGGCGAACAACCCCTCGCGCGCCCCGTATCCGCGCGTCTCGTCGAGGATGCGCCGGCGCAACGCGTTCTCGTCGGCATCGAGGACGGGAGAGGTCACGACGCTGACATCGGCACCGTGCCGGCCAAGCGCGTCGCGGACGGTCTCCCCCCAGCGCTCCGAGTCGAGCTCGGCTCGGAGGAACGTCGCGATCATCTCGTCCTCCGAGCTCGACCGGACGACGATCACGATTCGGCCCCGCGCGCTACGCCCGTTGCGCGTCGTACGTGCCGAAGACGTCGCGCAGTGCCCCGCAGATCTCGCCGACCGTACACCGGGCGCGGAGCGCCTCCCGCATCGCAGGGAGCAGATTTGCAGTCCCCTCGGCCGTCCGGCGGACCTGCTCGAGCGCAGCAGACGCGGCCTCCGCGTCGCGCTCGGCGCGAACCCTCTCCGTGCGGGCGAGCTGTCGCTCGACCGCCTCCGCGTCCAGCCGGTGGAGCTCGATCGGCTCCTCCTCGGCCTCCGTATACCGGTTGACGCCGACGAGCACGCGCTCGCCCGCCTCGACTTCTGCGTTGTAGCAGTACGCCGCCTCCTCGATCTCCGACTGCACGAACCCGCGCTCGATCGCGGCGACCGCCCCGCCGATCTCGTCGATCCGCGCGATCAGCTCGATCGCCTGCTCCTCGAGCTCGCGCGTCAGCGACTCGATGAAGTACGAGCCTCCGAGCGGATCGGCGGTATCCGTGCCTCCCGCCTCATGCGCGAGAATCTGCTGCGTCCGCAATGCGATCCGGGCCGAGCGCTCGGTCGGCAGCGCGAGCGCCTCGTCGAACGCATTCGTGTGCAGCGACTGCGCACCGCCGCAGACGGCGGACAGCGCCTGCACTGCGACGCGGACGATGTTGTTCTCCGGCTGTTGCGCCGTCAGCGTCGAACCGCCCGTCTGAGCGTGAAAGCGCAGCGCCTGCGCGCGCGGGTTCGTGACGCCGAACCGCTCCCGCATGATGCCCGCCCACAGCCGGCGCGCCGCGCGAAACTTCGCCACCTCCTGAAAGAAGTGGTTGTGGGCGTTGAAGAAGAACGAGAGCCTGGCGCCGAACCGGTCGGGCGAGAGACCCGCAGCGACCGCCGCTTCGCAATAGGCGATCCCGTTGGCGAGCGTGAAGGCGAGCTCCTGGACAGCGGTCGAGCCCGCCTCCCGGATGTGGTACCCCGAGATGGAGATGGTGTTCCAGCTCGGTAGCCGCTCGGCGCAGTAGGCGAACAGATCGGTCGTGATGCGCATCGACGCGCGCGGCGGGAAGATGTAGTTCCCGCGGGCGCAGTACTCCTTGAGGATGTCGTTCTGCACCGTCCCGCGCAGCTCCTCACCGGCGACGCCTTGTCCCTCGGCAACGAGCTCGTAGAGCAGGAGGAGGAGCGCCGCCGGCGCATTGATGGTCATCGACGTCGAGACCTCGCCGAGCGGGATGCCGGCGAGCAGCACCTCCATGTCGGCCAGCGAGTCGATCGCGACGCCCGTCCGCCCCACCTCGTCGGCGGCCCTCGTGTCGTCCGAGTCGTACCCGAGCTGTGTCGGGAGGTCGAACGCAACCGAGATCCCGGTCTGCCCGCGCGCCAGCAGGTAGCGGAAGCGCGCGTTCGTCTCCTCGGCCGAGCCGAAGCCGGCGTACTGCCGGATCGTCCACGGACGGCCCCGGTACATGTCGCGATAGGGGCCGCGCGTAAACGGGTAGTCGCCGGGGAGCTCGACCTCCTCGCCGTCGAGATCCTCTGCGGTGTAGACCGGCTTGATCTCGATCCCCGAGTCGGTCTCGCGCCGGTCCTCGGAGGTCGCCACGGACCACATCGTACGCTCGAGGGCGTGTTGCTAGGCTCGCGCGGCCTCCGCCTCGGCGCGGCGCTCGAGCCCGGCGGCGGCGTATGCGTCCTCCTCGTCGAGCGTCTCGTGCGCGAGCAGCGCCTCCGCGAGCCCGTCCAGCTTGGCGCGATTCTCCTGGAGTAAATCGACGACTTCCCCGTACGAGCGCTCGGCGAGTCGCCGCACCTCCTCGTCGACCAGCCGCCGCGTGTGCTCCGACTGCTCCTGCGTGCCCGGATACAGCGGCCCGCGTCCGTCCGACGGCAGCGCGGCAACCGGGCCGATGCTCGAGCTCATTCCCCAGCGGCCGACCATGTGGCGCGCGATCTCGGTCACCTGCTGGATGTCGGACTCGGCTCCGGTCGTCGTCTCTCCGAAGACGATCTCCTCGGCCGCGCGGCCGCCGAGAGCGACCTTGATCCGTGCGACGAGCTCGTGCTCCTCGTAGTTGAATCGATCGGCGTCCGGCGCGGAGAACGTGACGCCGAGCGCCATACCGCGCGGGATGATCGAGACCTTCCGGACCGGGTCCGCGCCGGGCGTCAGCATCCCGACGATCGCATGCCCGGACTCGTGATACGCAGTGCGGCGGCGGTCCTCCGGCGTCATCATCACCTTGCGCTCCGCGCCGAGGATGATCTTCTCGAGCGCGCCGGCGAAGTCCTCGGCCGTCACCGCCTCGTGACCACGGTGCGCCGCGAGCAGCGCCGCCTCGTTGGCGAGGTTCGCCAGGTCGGCGCCGACCATCCCGGGCGTCGTGGCCGCGACGCGACCGAGATCGACATCCGGCGCAAGCGGCACAGAGCGCGTGTGCACCTCGAGGATCTTGCGCCGCCCGATCAGATCCGGCGGCTGGACCGCGACACGGCGGTCGAAGCGCCCCGGGCGCAGCAGCGCCGGGTCGAGGACGTCCGGGCGATTCGTCGCCGCGAGGACGATCACGTTCGTGGACGTGTCGAACCCGTCCATCTCCGTGAGGATCTGGTTGAGCGTCTGCTCGCGCTCGTCATGGCCGCCGATGACCCCGCCTGCGCCACGGGCGCGGCCGATCGCGTCGAGCTCGTCGATGAACACGATCGCCGGCGCGTTGGCCTTCGCCTGCGTGAACAGGTCGCGCACGCGAGAGGCGCCGACACCGACGATCGCCTCGATGAACTCCGACGCCGAGAGCGAGAAGAAGGGGACGTTCGCCTCGCCGGCGACCGCCCGCGCAAGGAGGGTCTTCCCGGTTCCGGGCGGGCCGCTGAGGAGCACGCCGCGCGGGATGCGGCCGCCGAGCCGGGCGTACTTCTGAGGCTCGCGGAGGAAGTCGACGATCTCGCTGAGCTCGGCCTTGGCCTCGTCGATCCCGGCCACGTCCTCGAAGGTCACCCGTCCCTGTGCCGCCTCGTAGCGCCGTGCGCGCGACCGCCCGAACCCGCCGAGCACTCCCTGGGCGCTCCCCGCCCGCCTAATGAGCAGGACGAACAGGACGATGAACAGGATCGTCGGCCCGAAACCGAACAGGATCGTCTCCCAGAGCGGCGTGCCCGTATCGAGCGGTTGGGCGTTGATCACGACACCCTTGCTCTGCAGGAGCAGCGAGAGCGCGTCGGTATCCGCGAACGCGGGCACCTCGGTCTTGAAGCGGATGACCTTGTGGTCCTTGTAGATGACCTGCCGCTTGAGATCGCCCTGAATGGCGGTGCCCTTCGACGTGATGTCGATCACGTTGCTCTGACGCACCTGCCGCAGGAAGAACGGGCTGTACGGGACGCGCGGCCGCGAGACGGTCGTCGCGCGGGACGCGATCCAGTAGTTGAGGGCGAACAGGCCGACGACGATGAGCAGGTACGGGACGAAGCGCGACCAGCGCACCCGCGGGGTGCGCCCCGGGCCGGAACCGCCGGGGTCTGCTCCCTCGACACGCCACGACGGCTGGCGACCGTCGCGCGTCTGGCGAGGAGGCGGTGCTCGTCTCTCGTCAGCCGCCATCCACTAACGAGGATGCCACGAGGACCGTCCTCGCGCGAGTGAGGTGGGCCGTACCCTGACGTCATGCGGGTTACCGTCAGGCTCTTTGCGGGACTGCGTGAGCGAGCCGGAATCAGCGCTCGCGAGCTCGACCTGCCGGCGGGTGCGACCGTGGCAGACGTCTGGCCGCGGCTGGATCTCGACGAGGAGCCGGCCGGCCTGCTCTATGCCGTCAACCAGCGCTACGCCGACCGCGGCACGGAGCTCACGGATGGGGACGAGGTGGCTTTGATCCCGCCCGTGTCCGGCGGAGGCTTCCGGCTGAGCGCCGAGCCGCTCTCGCTGGACGCCGTCGTCGGGGAGGTCGGCGACGACGAGGCCGGTGCGATCGCGACGTTCGTCGGAACGACCCGAGTTCGTTCGCGCGGCCGCCGCGTGGTTCATCTGGAGTACGAGGCGTATGAGGGCATGGCCGAGAAGGTCATGGCGACGCTGGCCGACGAGCTGCAGCGGCAGTACGACCTCTGCGGCGTCGCGATCCACCACCGGATCGGTCGGGTCGCGATCGGAGAGGCGAGCGTCGTCATCGCCGTCTCGGCGCCGCACCGCCAGGAGGCGCTGGCCGCGTGTCGCGACGCCATCGACCGTCTGAAGGTCGAGGTGCCGCTGTGGAAGAAGGAGGTCTACGAGGGAGGAGAAGAGTGGATTGGCAGGGGCTCCTGAACTCCTGGTGCATAAGCAGTCAAATCACGAGGGGAGGGCTGGCCCTCCCCGGAGTGATTAGGATCGGGCGCGGGTCGTAGGCATCCGCGGCGCTACGCTTGCTCCATGAGCGGCCTCTTTCCCGAGGTGAAGCCTCGGGAGCCCGAGACCGAGCACGAGTCGCTGCCCGACCGGAACGGCGCGCACTCGGGCGACGGCTTCCGCGACTACGCGCCGATCCATCCGGAACCGGGCTGGAAGGCGCTCGCGCGCAAGCTCTGGGCCCCGATCGCTGCCCTCGGCGCGCTGCTTGCGAAGTTCAAGTTCCTCCTGCTCGCCGTCTTCAAGTTCAAGCTCTTCCTGACAGCGGGGACGATGCTCGTCTCGATCGCCGCGTACGCGCTGCTCTGGGGCTGGTGGTTCGGGCTCGGCCTCGTTCTCCTCATCTTCGCCCACGAGCTCGGGCACGTGATCGAGCTGCGGCGGCAAGGCGTCCCGGCCTCGGCACCGCTCTTCATCCCGTTCCTGGGCGCAGTCGTCGGCATGCGGCAGCTTCCCGACGACGCGTGGAAGGAGGCGAAGGTGGCCCTCGCAGGCCCGCTGCTCGGCAGCGTCGCGGCCGCTGCCGTCTGGGCGGTCGGCGCCGCCGTCGGCTCCCACTTCCTGGTCGCCCTGGCCTTCGTCGGCTTCTTCATCAACCTGTTCAACCTGATCCCGATCGTGCCGCTCGACGGCGGACGCGCGGTCGGGGCGCTTCACCCGGCAATCTGGCTGGCCGGTCTCGTCGGGCTGCTGGTGCTCGCGATCCTGCGACCGAACCCGATCCTCCTGCTGATCCTCGTGCTCGGCGGCTTCGAGCTCTGGCGCCGCTGGCAGGAGCGCGGGACGCCGCAGGCGGCTGCGTACTACGGCATCCGTCCGTGGCAGCGGTTCGCGACCGGAGCGCTGTACGGCGGCCTCGTCATCCTGCTGGCGCTCGGCATGAGCGCGACCCACCTCGAGCGCCACCTGTGAGCCCACGCGGCCAGAGCGACCGGGCGCTCCTCGAGCGCCACGATCCCAACTTGACGGCGCACGCCGCCTCGATCGGCGACGAGTTCCTGCGCGGGTTCGAGGCGGTCGAAGCCATCGGTCGGCCGGGCGTGACGATCTTCGGCTCGGCGCGCATCCGCGCCGGAAGCCCGATCTACGCCGCGGCCGAGGAGGCGGGATGCCGCTTCGCCGAGGCCGGCTTCGCGGTGATCACAGGCGGCGGGCCCGGCGTGATGGAGGCGGCCAACCGTGGCGCCCAGGATGCCGGCGGGGTCTCCGTCGGCTTCAACATCGAGCTCCCGCACGAGCAGAAGC
>JBKPNC010000091.1:0-18871 GCA_046732435.1 Actinomycetota bacterium | reverse complement strand
TCGGCCCGTACGCGGTGGAGAACGCGCTGATCGACTGCACCGCCGTCTACACGAACAACCCGCCGTGCGGCGCGATGCGGGGATTCGGGGCGGTGCAGACGTGCTTCGCGGCCGAGGCGCAGATGGACAAGCTTGCGGCGGCACTGGAGATCGATCCGGTCGAGCTCCGCCTGCGCAACGCCCTGGCGCCCGGCGACACGCTGCCGACCGGGCAGCGGATCACGGGATCGCTGCCCGTTGCCGAGGTCATCCGCCGCGCCGCGGCGCTCCCGGTGCCCGAGCCGGAGGAGTTGCCGCGCGACCCGATTCGGCTGCCCGGCGGGTCGGGAAACGTCACGCGCGGTGAGGGAGTACGCCGCGGTGTCGGGTTCGCGGTCGGGTTCAAGAACCTCTGCTACTCGGAGGCGTTCGACGATTTCTGCTCGGCTCGTGTCCGTCTGCTCGCGGACGGCCGCGCGGAGGTGCACTGCGCGGCGGCGGAGGTCGGCCAGGGCGTCAACGACGTCGTGCTCCAGGTCGCCCGCACGGAGCTGGGCTTCGACGACGTCGAGCTCGCGTCGCCGGCGACCGCGGAGGTCGGCTCGGCCGGCTCCTCCTCGGCGTCGCGGATGACGTGGATGGCGGCGGGCGCCATGCAGCTCGCCTGCCGCGCTGCGCTCGAGGAGCGCGAGCGGCGCGGCGGCGGCGAGGTGGACGTCGAGCGCGTCTACCGGCATCCGCGCACGTGGCCGCTCGACCCGCAGACCGGCCAGACGACCGGGGAGCGCACGCACGTCGCCTTCGCGTGCGCGGCGATGCGCGTCGTCGCCGAGGTCGACGCCGACCTCGGGCTGACCCGCGTGGTCTGGGTCGGCACCGCGCAGGATGTCGGCAAGGCGATGAACCCGCAGGCCGTGACCGGGCAGATCGAGGGCGGAACCGCGCAGGGCCTCGGTCTGGCGCTCATGGAGGAGATTCAGCTGCGCGACGGCGCGATCACGAACGCGAGCTTCACGGACTACCTGATCCCGACCACGCTGGACATGCCGCCGGTCCTCTCCGACCTCGTGGAGGTGCCGGAACCGGACGCGCCCTACGGGGTCAAGGGCGTCGGCGAGCCCCCGACGGTCGTGTCGACAGCGGCTATCGTCTCGGCCCTCCGTGCTGCCACCGGCCGTGACCTCACCCGCGTCCCCGTGCGCCCCGACGACATTGTCGGCCTCTGGGGTTCCCCGGAGGAACCCCGGAGGAACCCCAGGGGTGAGAGATGACTGATCTCGCGCGGCGGCTGGCCGTCGCACGGGGCGACGAGCCCGCGGACCTCGTCATCAAGGGCGGCACCGTGCTCTCTGTCTTCACGCGCGAATGGCTCGCCGTCGACGTCGCCGTCTGCGACGGCGTGATCGCCGGGCTCGGCGACTACCGCGGGCGCGAGGAGATCGACGCGTCCGGACGCTGGATCGTCCCGGGCTTCATCGACGCGCACGTGCACCTCGAGTCGTCAAAGCTGCTCATGGACGAGTTCGCGCGGCTCGTCCTCCCGCTGGGCACGACGGCAGTCGTCGCCGACCCGCACGAGATCGCGAACGTGCTCGGCACGGACGGCATCCACTGGCTGGCCGACCTCTGCGACGACATCCCGCTCGACATCTACTTCATGGCGTCGTCCTGCGTGCCGGCGTCTCGCTTCGAGTCCCCGCGCCGCCCGTTCACGCCGGGCGACCTCGAGGGTCTCTTGCGGCGCCGGCGCGTGCTCGGCCTCGCCGAGATGATGAACTTCCCCGGCGTCATCCACGGCGACCCCGACGAGCTCGTCAAGCTGACCCTCGCGCACCACATCGACGGCCATGCGCCGCGCGTGCTCGGCCGCGAGCTGCAGGCCTACGCCGCGGCCGGCATCGGCTCCGACCACGAGATGTCGACCGTGGAGGAGGGTCGCGAGCGACTGCGGGCGGGCATGTGGGTGCTGATTCGCGAGGCCTCAGCGGCGCGGAACCTCAAGACGCTCCTGCCGCTCGTGGAGGAGTTCGGCTCCAGCCGGCTCGCGTTCTGCACCGACGATCGCGAGCCGGAGCACATCGAGGCCGAGGGTCACGTGAACTCGATCGTGCGCGAGGCGGTCGCCTGGGGCATCTCTACGGAGGACGCGGTCGTCATGGCGACGCTGAACCCGGCCCTCTGGCATGGCCTCGCCCATCGGGGAGCGGTCGCGCCCGGCTATCAGGCCGATCTGCTCGTGCTTCCCGACCTCGAGAGCTTCCTGCCGGACCTGGTGCTCAAGGCCGGGCGCGAGGTCGAAGAGATCCCGCGGGTCGACGTCCCGGAGTGGGTGCGGCAAACCGTCCGGATCGGCCAGGTGCGCGCCCAGGACCTCCGCGTCGACTGGGACGGCGAGCGTGCGCGCGTCATCGGCGTCATCCCCGGCCAGATCGTGACGGACGAACTCGTCGAGGCCGTGGCGACGAGCGACGGCCACGTCGAGCCCGACCCGGATCGCGACCTGGCCAAGATCGCCGTGATCGAGCGCCACCACGGCACCGGGCGGATCGGCATCGGGCTCGTCCGCGGGTTCCGGCTCGGAAGCGGCGCGCTCGCGTCGACGTTCGCCCACGACGCCCACAACCTCGTCGTCGTCGGCATGTCCGACGCCGACATGGCGTCCGCGGCACAGCGGCTTGCCGCGCTCGGCGGCGGCACCTGCGTGGTCGACGCCGGCGAGGTGAAGGCGGAGCTCGCCTTGCCGGTGGCCGGCCTGCTCTCCGACGCTCCGCTCGACGAGGTCGTGGCGGCCACGCGGGCGTGCAACGCCGCTGCGGCGGAGCTCGGCTGCCCGCTCGAGGCGCCGTTCCAGTCGCTCGCGTTCCTCGCGCTGTCAGTGATTCCGAAGCTGAAGATCACCGACCGCGGGCTCGTGGACGTCGAGCGCTTCGAGCTCGTGCCGCTCGCGGCACGCTAGGGCCGCCGTGCGCGTCTGGACCACCGGAATGCTCGCGCTCGTGTGCGCCGCGCTGCTTGCCGGTTGCGGCGGCGGCAGCGCCGAGAAACCCGAGCTCGTCGCGGGAACCCTCCGGCTCGGCGCCGTGCGCGGTCCCACGGACTGGGATGCCGAGGTCCTGACGGGATTGCGCGCCGAGGTTCGGGCGCTCAACGAGAGCGGCGGAATCGACCAGAAGATCCGCCTGGCACTCGCGGTCGGGACGGCCCGCCACGTGCTCGCGTCGGGCGCCCGAGTGGCGGTCCTCCCCTGTGACGCCCGCCTGCAGGCGCAGTCGGCAGCCATTCTGCGGCGTCGCGGCCTGTTCGTCCTCGAGCCGTGCAACACCGAGCTGTGGAAGCGCTTCCCCAACGTCTGGCCGGTGTCGGTCTCGCCGGCCGACGAGGCCCGTGCCCTCGTCGGCTACGCGCAGGGCCAGAAGTACGCGCGGATCGCGGTGATCGGCGACGGCCGGATGGCCCGGGCGGTGCGGAAGGCGGTGCGGGCGGCCGCGCTGAAGGTGACACCGCTGCGCAAGGCCGATGCGGTCGTGGTCGCGCTCGCCGCGCCGTACGCCCAGTCCGCGGTTCTCCGGCTTCGCGCGGACGGGATCGCAATTCCGATCCTGGCCACGCACGGCATGGACGACCGGCTCGCACTCGCCGCCGATCCCGGCGAGTTCGAAGGCGTGGTGTTCACGACGTTCGGCGTGCCCGAGCCCGGCTCCGAGCAGGACGAGATGGACGAGCGGTACCGAGCGCTCACCGGCCGTCATCCGGCTTCCAGCGTCGCGGCACTCGGCTATGACGCCGGCAACGTCCTCGAGTACGCGATTCTGAACGCGTCGTCCACGCGCACGGCGCTGCTGGCCACCGCCATGCGAGGGCTCGACGTCCACGGCGCGGTCGGACGGATCGTGTATCCGAAGGCCGGCGGCCGCAATCCGTCCGTGAACGTGGCCATCGTGCAGGTCGTCCGCGGCCGCGAAGAGCTCGTCGACCGCGTGGGCGTGTGATCGAGCGCGTCTGGGTCGTCGGCGCCGGTGTGATCGGCAGCCTGTTCGCCGCGCACCTGGCGCAGGTCGCCGACGTCTCGGTGCTCTGCCGCCGGGAGGGACATGCGCGAACGCTCTCGGAGCGAGGGCTGCGCGTCTCCGGTCGCCACGACTTCACCGCGCGGCTTCGGGCCTCGGCCGACCCGGCCGACCTGCCGGACTTCGACCTCGCCATCGTCGCGACGAAGGCGACGGAGCTCGACACGGCCGCCGCCCGCCTGGCCGGGCGAACCGCGGGTGTTGTGATGACCGTCCAGAACGGCCTCGGCGCCGAGGAGGTCGTCCGGAGTCACGGCGACTGGCCGCTCCTGTCCGCGGTCACGTTCATGAGCGGCACGCGGCACGCAGACGACCACGTCGAGTACATCCTCGACACCGAGACGTGGATCGGCCCCTACGAGGGCGCGCCCTACGAGCTCGCCGCCGAGGCCGGCGACCTCATCGAGCGCGCCGGCCTGGAGGTGGAGGTGCTCCCCGACCTGCGGCCGGCGCAGTGGTCGAAGCTGATCTTCAACGCGACGGTGAACGGCGTCGCCGCGCTCACCGAGCTTCCGCACGATCCGCACTTCGCCGCGCGCGACGACCACGCCGACCTCGGCCATCTCGTCCACGAGCTCGTTGCCGAGGGCAAGCGGATCGCTGCCGCGGCCGGCGTCGAGTTGCACGACGACCCCTGGGAGATGAACGTCCTCGCCACCCAGCGGGGCAGCGCGCACTATCCGTCCATGCTCGAGGACGTCGAGTCGCGGCGGCCGACCGAGGTCGAGCTCATCAACGGCTCGCTCGTCCGCGAGGCGAACCGGCTCGGCGTGCCGGCGCCGATGCACACTGCGATCTACCGGCTCGTGAAAGCCAAGGAAGCGTCCTACTCGTAATACCGGGCGAGCGGGTGGTAGAAATGAACGCCTGGAGGGGCTGACAGGAGGAGGTTGCATGAGGTTCTCGAGGAGGATGTGGGCCGCGGGAAGCGTGGTTGTCCTCGCAGCGGCAACGGCCACGGCGGTCGCGCTCGCCGGGACAACGAGCAGCTCGGCCAAGAAGCCGATCATCGTCGGGGCGGCGGTCGATCTGACGAACCAGATGAAGCCGTTCGACAGCGCTGCGCTGCTCGCGGCCAAGCTTCGTGCTGCGGCGACGAAGGTGAACGGCCGGCCGATCAAGCTGATCCAGTGCAACACGCAGCTCGACCCGGCAAAGACGAAGGCCTGCGCCGACAACCTGATCAGCAAGGGCGCGGTTGCGCTGCTCGTGACGTGTGACGTGCAGTACGCGGCGGCGGCGACGACCGAGGCGATCAACGCCGGCAAGCTCGCGCTCGGCTCGTGCATCGGCACGGACGAGCAGGGGCCGAAGCGATTCGGCAAGAAGGGCAAGCTCGCCTTCAGCTTCGGCAACGTCGCCCAGGACGAGGGCGCAGCCATGGCCAACTACGCCTACAAGGTGAAGCACTGGAAGAAGGCGATCACCGTCACCGACGACCTGCTCGTGTACTTCCAGGACGTCGTCAAGGCGTTCACCGCGCGCTACAAGGCGCTCGGCGGCAAGATCGTCGCGGCCGAGCACTTCAAGTCGTTCCAGAACCAGACGCCGAACGTCGTCAACAAGATCCGGTCGGTTCGCGGCGCACAGGTAATCGCGACGGCGAACGCCTTCGAGCCGGGCCCGCTCGTGCAGGGCCTGCGCAGCCTGCGCGTCAACACGCCGATCCTGAACTCGTGGGCCGGCGACGGGACCAACTGGTGGCCGAAGAGCCCGAAGGTGACGAAATACTGGTTCGTGACCTTCGCGTCCATCTTCGGCGACGATCCGAACCCGGCCGTTCGGAAGCTCGAGAGGCAGATGAAGGCTCGCGGCGCGTCGCCGCCGACCGGCAGTTTCGTCACCGGCGCGACGGCGATCGACGCGCTCAAGACGGCGATCAAGCGGGCGCACGGCTCGACGAACGGGCAGAGGCTCGCCAACCAGTTCTTGCGCTTCAAGGGTCTGCGGACGATCTCGGGGAAGATCAGCTTCTCGACCCGGTTCCACACGGTGTTCGGCCGGTCGTACCGCGTGATCGAGGTCGAGAACAACAAGGGGAAGTACGTCGGCGCCATCTCCGCCGGGAGGCCGGCGAACATCGGCTAGGTGGCGGCTGCCGCCGACCAGCAGACGGACCGGTGGCCCGGGGGCGCGCTCCGGGCCACCGCCGTTTCGCGCTCGTACGAGGGCATCCGGGCGCTCCAGGACGTCACGCTCGAGCTGCACCGGCACGAGGTCGTCGGCCTGATCGGCCCCAACGGCGCCGGCAAGACGACGCTCGTCAACGTGATGAGCGGGTTCGACCGGCCGTCGGCCGGGACGATCGAGCTCGACGGCCGCGATGTCACGCGCTGGAGCCCGGCGCGGCGTGGCCGGAACGGGCTGGCACGAACGTTCCAGCACAGCCGCTCGTTTCGCCAGCTGTCCGTCCGTGAGAACGTCGAGGTCTCGGCGCTCGGCGTGCGGACGGGGCCACGCGAGGCGAGGCGTCGCGCGGCGTCGCTGCTCAGCCTCCTGGGCCTGAGCGAGCGAGCGGAGGCGCCGGCCGCGGCGCTTCCCCACGGCGACGAACGGAAGCTCGGCGTCGCGCGCGCGCTCGCGTCGAGGCCGCACTACGTCCTGATGGACGAGCCCGCGGCCGGGCTGCCGGAGAGCGAAGTGCCGGACTTCGTCGCCGTCGTGCGCGCGGTGCGGGACGACTTCGAGGCGGGCGTGCTCCTCATCGACCACAACATGGCGCTCGTCATGGCGGTGTGCGACCGCATCTACGTCCTCGACCAGGGGCGCACGCTTGCCGCGGGAACGCCGGCCGAGATCCGCGGCAACCTGGACGTCGCCGCGGCGTACCTCGGCGAGCGAGGCGTGGACGAGGATGGCTGAGGCGGTCCTCGAGCTCGAGCGGCTCGACGTCCGCTACGGCGGCGTTCCCGCCGTCCGCGCGTTGACGTTGCGCGTCGACCGCGGCGAGATCGTCGGGCTCATCGGACCGAACGGCGCCGGGAAGACCACGACACTGCACGCGATCATGGGGGTCGTGCGAGCCGCCGGCGGGGACATTCGGCTCGCCGGGCGGTCGATTCGCGGGCGAAAGCCCGAGCGGGTGGCGCGTGCGGGGATCGCTCTGGTGCCGGAGGGGCGGCGAATCTACCCGCAGCTGACCGTTGACGAGAACCTCCGCCTGGGGCTCGCCGCCGGCCGGTCGCGACGAAGCGACCTGCGCGACGTTCGCGAGCTCTTCCCCGTGCTGCGCGAGTTCGGCCGTCGCCGCGCCGGAGCGCTGTCCGGCGGGCAGCAGCAGCAGCTCGCGATCGGACGCGCCCTGGCCGCACGACCCGATGTGCTTCTGCTCGACGAGCCGTCGCTCGGGCTCGCGCCGACCGTCGTCGATTCGGTGTTCGAGGCGCTGGATCGCATACGCGAGCGCGGAGTGACGACCCTGCTCGTCGAGCAGCGCGCCCAGCGGACGGTCGCGTTCGCCGACCGGACCTACGTCCTCTCGAACGGCGAGGTGCGCGCGACCCTCACGCCCGCCGACGCCGACGACACCGATCGGCTGGTCGCCGCGTACTTCGGCTGATGCTCCAGACGATCATCAACGCCGTCGGGTTGGGCGCGACGTACGCGCTCATGGCGGTCGGCATCGGGCTCGTGTTCGGCGTGCTCCGCCTGATCAACATCGCGTACGGCCAGCTGATCATGGCGGGCGCGTTCTCGCTCGCGCTGACGAGCGCGGAAGGGTGGCCGGAGTGGGCAAGCGTCCTGACGTGCCTCGGCGTGGTCGTGGGGCTGTCGTTGCTCATGGAGCTGGCCCTCTTCCGCCCGCTTCGCGGCGCCTCGCCCGCGACGATGCTCGTCGCGACCTTCGCCGTGGCCTTCCTGCTGCAGTCGATCGCACTGCTGAGGTTCGGCTCGCTCGGGCGGATCGCAATCATCTTTCCGGGGCTCTTCAACCCGGTCGGCGGTGGACATCTCGCGACGGTTCGCTGGATCACGGTGGTCGCGATCATCTGCGCGGCAGTGGCCGTCGCCGGCCTGACGCTCCTGCTCGCCCGCACGAGCATCGGCCTCCATATGCGCGCGGCGGCGACCGACTTCCAGACGGCCCGGCTCCTCGGCGTCCGCGCGAACCGCGTGATCACGGTCGCGGTCGTCCTCTCCGGCGTGTTGGCGGCCGCCGTCAGCGTCATCCTTGTCGTCCAGACGCCGCAGGTGGTGCCGACGTTCGCGCTCCGCGACACGATCATCGTGCTCGTCGGGGTCGTGGTCGGCGGGATCGACCGGTTGTGGACGGCCACGCTCGGCGGGTTCTCGATCGGCTTTGCGACGTCGGTCTTCACCGACAAGTTGCCGCAGAGCGCCACCGACTACGTCGATTCGGCCGTCTTCGGGCTCGTCATCGTCGTGCTCCTTCTCCGCCCGGAGGGGCTGTTCGCGCCGTTCCGGTCGCGCACCGTGGAGCGCGTGTGAGGCTGGCCGTACGCTCCGTCCAGTTTCTGGCGCCGGCGGTGCTCGTGTGCTTGACCGCGTTGCTCGGCAGCCTGTCTGCGACGACGAACGAGGTCTACTTCGAGACCGCGCTCGTCGACGTCGCCATCGTCGTCGGCCTCTATCTGTTCGTCGGCAACTCGGGCGTGCTGTCGTTCGGGCATATCAGCTTCGTCGCCGTCGGGGCCTGGACGGCGGCCGTCTTCACCGTGCCGTCTGATGTGAAGCCGACGGCGCTGCCGGACTTGTTTCCGTTCCTGGCCCACCACTCGGTCGGCAACGTGCCGTCGTTGCTGCTCGCGACGGCGGCCGGGGGCGTGTTCGCGTTTCTCGTCGGCTTGCCGCTCATGCGCCTCTCCGGCCTCGCTGCCGGCATCGCGACGTTCGCCGTGCTCGGGATCACCTACAACGTTCTCCTCAACTGGACGAAGATCGGCCCGGGCCCGGGCCCGTTCACGCTCGTCCCGCAGACGACCGGCCTTGTGCAGGCGCTTGCCGGAGCGCTGATCGCGATCGCGGTCGCGTGGCTCTACCAGCTCAGTCGCTTCGGGCGCCTCTTGCGCGCGTCGAGGGAGGATCCGGCCGTTGCGCAGGCGGTCGGCGTCGGCATCCACGCGCAACGCCTCGGCGCGTTCACGCTCAGCGGTGCGCTCTGCGGCTTCGCCGGCGGCCTTCTCGTGCACGAGCTCGGCAGCATCTACGCCAACCAGGTCTATCTCGACCTCACGTTCATCACGCTCGCGATGCTCGTCGTCGGGGGCGTCGGCAGCCTGCTCGGCGCGGTTGTCGGAGCGCTCCTCATCAGCGGTCTCAACTCGTTCCTGTCAGCGGCGGAAGGAGGCGTGCACGTCCTCGGCTTCAAGCTCGACGTCGCGAGTGGGACGAACCTGGTCGTCCTTGGGGCGGTGATGGCGATCGTGCTCGTCCTCCGGCCGTCCGGGATCACGGGCGGGCGTGAGCTGCCGGTCCCGAGGCTGCGCGGGCGTGCACCGCAGGAGGCGCCGGCAACCGGGGGTTCGCGTTGAGGATCTGCGTCGTCGGCTGCGGTGCCGTCGGTTCGCTGTTCGCCGCCCACCTCGCGCAGCTCGACGACGTCGAGGTGTGGGCGTACGACCTGGACGCCGACCACGTCGCGGCGATCAACCGCGACGGCCTCCAGTTGAGCGGCGCCGCGGAGCTTGTCGGGAGGATGCGAGCGACCAGTGATGCGTCCGAGCTTCCGGAGTGCGATTTCGGCATCGTCGCCGTCAAGAGCATGCACACGGAGAGCGCGATCGGCGCCACGGCGCACGCATTCCGGGGCGGTGCGGTCTGCTCGGTGCAGAACGGCGTCGGGAACGAGGAGGCAATCGCGCTCCAGGTCGTACGCGTCATCCGCGGCACGACCTTTCCGGCCGGCCACGTCGTCGCGCCCGGTCGGGTCAACATGGACGTCGGCGGCGAGACGACGATTGGCCCCTTCGAGCCTCGACCGGCGCCGGCCGAGGCGGTCGAGCGTCTCGCGGACGCGTGCACCCGCTCCGGCATGCCGACGCATGCGGTCGCCGACGCGCGCGGCCCGCAGTGGCGGAAGCTGATCTTCAACGCCGCCACGAACCCGATCGGCGCGCTCACGGGACTGACCCACGGCCGGGTCTGCGAGGACGGAGCGCTCCGGCAGCTCGTGACAGCGCTCGCCGACGAGGGCAAGGCCGTCGCCGACACGCAGGGGATCGTCCTCGACGACGACCCGGAGCGGCTAATCGACTACGCCGCCCGCCGCGACGTCGCCTACGACCACAAGGCGTCCATGCTCCAGGACATCGAGGCCCGCCGGCAGACGGAGGTCGACTACCTCAACGGCGGCATCGTCCGGTTCGGACGGGAGTGTGGGGTCCCGACGCCGCTGAACTCGGCTGTTACAGCGCTGATCAAGGGGGTCGAGCGCTCCTGGGCAGGAGACTGAAGCGAGTAGGCTCTTGGCGGCCCAGATGATTTGCCCGAACTGCGCGACCGAGAACGAGCAAGGGAAGAAGTACTGCACCGAGTGCGGGACCTCACTTGCGCGTACGTGCCCGTCGTGTGAAAGCCCAATCTCGGGCGAGGAGAAGTTCTGCGGCGAGTGCGGCGCACCGCTCCAGGCCGCGCCGAGCGCGCCCGCCGCGACGCCCGCATCGCCGGCCTCCGAACGCCGTCTCGTCTCCGTCCTCTTCGCCGACCTCGCCGGCTTCACGAGCCTCTCGGAGTCGCGGGACCACGAGGACGTGCGCGAGCTTCTCTCCCGTTACTTCGACGCGTGCCGGACGCTGATCGAGCGCTATGGCGGCACGGTGGAGAAGTTCATCGGCGACGCGGTGATGGCCGTCTGGGGCGCGCCGGTCGCCACCGAGGACGACGCCGAACGGGCTGTCCGGGCAGCCCTGGACCTCGTCGCCGCCGTCCAGGCGCTCGGCGACGAGGTCGCTGTGTCGCAGCTGCGGGCCCGGGCGGGCGTGCTGACCGGTGAGGCGACCGTCACGGTCGGCGCCGACGGGGAGGGCATGGTGGCGGGCGACCTCGTCAACACCGCCTCCCGCATCCAGGTGGCCGCCGCTCCGGGCACCGTCTACGTCGGGGAGGGGACGCGGCGCGCAACCGAGCAGGCGGTCGTGTACGAGCCCGCCGGCGATCACGAGCTCCCGGGTAAGTCCGGCCTCGTACCGCTCTGGCGCGCGCTGAGGGTCGTGTCTGGCGCCCGCGGCGCCCTCAAGGCCGAAGGACTGGAGGCGCCGTTCGTCGGCCGGGGACGTGAGCTGCGGTTGCTGAAGGATCTGTACCACGCCACCGCCGAGGGGCGGACGGCCCACCTCGTCTCGGTGACCGGCATCGCCGGGATCGGCAAGTCGCGGCTCGCCTGGGAGTTCTTCAAGTACATCGACGGGCTGCCGGAGCTGACGTACTGGCACCGCGGCCGTTGCCTCGCCTACGGGGAGGGCGTCACCTACTGGGCGCTGGCCGACATGGTGCGGATGCGCTGCCGGATCGCCGAGGACGAGCAGCCGGTTGCCGCGCTCGCCAAGTTGCAGGCGACGCTCGACGAGTTCGTGACCGACGAGGACGAGCGACGGTTCGTGGAGCCGCGCGTCGCGCACCTGCTCGGCCTCGAGGGGCGCCAGGCGGGGGAGAAGGAGGAGCTGTTCGGCGCGTGGCGGCTGTTCTTCGAGCGCCTTGCCGACGACCAGCCCGTCGTGATGGTTTTCGAGGATATGCAGTGGGCGGACGCGAGCCTGCTCGAGTTCGTCGAGTACCTGCTGGAGTGGTCTCGCGACCACGCGCTCTACGTCATGACGCTCGCCCGCCCGGAGCTCCTCGAACGGCGTCCCACCTGGGGAGCCGGCAGGCGGACGTTCAGCGCGCTCTACCTCGAGCCACTTCCCGAGCAGGCGATGCAGGAGCTGCTGCGAGGTCTCGTCCCCGGCCTGCCGGAGGAGCTTCGGGCTCGCATCTTGACCCGGGCCGAAGGCGTCCCGCTTTACGCGGTCGAGACGGTGCGGATGCTCCTCGACCGCGGGCTGCTCGTCCAGGAGGGGAGCGTCTACCGTCCTGCCGGTCCGATCGAGACGCTCGAGGTTCCGGAGACGCTGCAAGCGCTCATCGCCGCGCGGCTCGACGGCCTCTCGCCCGAGGAGCGGCGGATGCTCCAGGATGGCGCGGTGCTCGGCAAGACTTTCACCCGCGAAGCGCTGGCCGCACTTACCGGGCTCGACGAGCCGGAGCTCGAGCCGCTGCTCGCCGGGATGGTGCGCAAGGAGGTGCTCTCGATCCAGGCCGACCCGCGCTCGCCCGAGCATGGCCAGTACGGCTTCCTGCAGGACCTCGTCCGTCGCGTCGCCTATGAGACATTGTCAAAGCGTGAGCGCAAGGCGCGCCATCTGGCCGCCGCAGCGCACCTGGAGCGCTCCTTCGTCGCCGAGCTGGAGGTTGTCGAGGTCCTCGCGTCCCACCACCTGGCCGCATACGAGGCCGCGCCCGACGACATCGACGCGGGCGAAGTGAAGCAGCGCGCCCGCTCACTGCTCGCACGCGCCGGAGAGCGAGCCGCGTCGCTGGCGGCGAGCGAGGAGGCCGAGCGGTACTTCGAGCAGGCGGCTGCGCTGGCGGAGGAACCGCTCGAGCAGGCCCGCCTGCTCGAGCGCGCAGGGGAGATGGCCTTCCGCGCCGGAAGCAGCGAGCGGGCGCAAGACCGCTTCGAGCAGGCGCTGGGGCTGTTCGAGGAAGCCGAGGAGCAACACCAGGCGGCACGCGTTGCGGCACGCCTCGGCGAGGCCGAATGGCGCCTCGGCCGGCTCGACGAAGCGCTGGAGCGGATGACGCGAGCATTCGAGGAGCTGGAGGACGAGGAGCCGGACGCCGACGTCGCCGCGCTCGCCGCTCAGCTCGGGCGGCTGCACATCTTCCGGGGAGAGCACGAGCTGGCCTTGCAGCGGGTCGAGACCGCGCTCGAGCTGGCAGAGGCGCTGTGGCTGCCCGAGGTGCTCGCGCAGGGGCTGAACACCAAGGGTCATATCATCGCCGCTTCCCACTCGCGCCTCGAGGAGGGGCTCGCACTGACTCAGCGGGCACAGGCGCTCGCGCTCGAGTACGAGCTAGCCGCCGCCGCGCTGCGCGCCTCCAACAACCTGGCCGACCTGCTCGCCCAGCGCGACCGCTGCGAGGAGGCCGCCGCCGAGCTCGAGCGGGGGCTTGCACTCGCGCGACGAGTCGGCGACCGATTCTGGGAGTCGGTGCTTCTCGCGGAGCTGAGCTTCTCGCTCGGGGTTACCGGCAGCTGGCAGGAGGCGCTGGCCTGCCGCGAGCAGGTGCCCGAGGAGCGCCTCGCCGATGCTGGGCTGGCGTTCATCGGGGCGCTGCCTCAGCTCCTCGTTGCGCGGGGCGCGCCGGGGGAGGCTCGGCGCCTGCTCTCACACTACGCACGCTTCGAGGTTGGCGCGGACGTCCAGGACCGAGCTGCGTACCGGGGAGCGGAGGCGGTGGTGTTGCGCGCGGAGGGCAAGCAGCGGGAGGCGCTCGCCGCCGCCGAGGAGGCGCTCGCCGCCATCGGCGAGCTCGGGGTGACGAGTCAGCCGATCAAGGTCGCCTTTCTGGAGGCGCTCGAGGCAGCGCTCGCGCTGGAAGAGCGCGAGCGTGTCGAACAACTGCTCGAGCAGATCGAGACCCTCCCGCCCGGTAGGCTCGCGCCCAGTCTTCGCGCCCACGCCGTGCGCTTCCGAGCGCGGATGGCGGCCGCGGACCGCGACGACGCGCAGGCTGAGGTCGGCTTCGCGGCCGCGGCGTCGACGTTTCGTGAGTTCGGCCTGCCGTTCTGGCTCGCTGTCACGCTGCTCGAGCACGGTGAGTGGCTTGCCGGCCAGGACCGCGCGGCCGAAGCCGAGCCGCTGCTCGCCGAGGCGCGCGAGATCTTCGAGCGGCTGGAAGCGCGACCGTGGCTCGAGCGCCTGGACTCCGCCAAGCCGGGCCCTCGCCAGGCGGTCGCACCAGGCGTGTGACCTCGGTCGGCGAGATCGAGCGGCGCTACTCCGCCATTCGTGAAGCGATGGCCCGCAAGGGCGTGGACGCCCTGGTCGTCTCCGGATCGGAGTACACGGGGTTCGACGGCGCCGTGCTGTACGTGTCCGGGTTCCAGATCGTCCACCGCTACGCCTACGTCCTGATCGCGCTCGACGGCGAGCCGGAGATCGTGTTTCCCTCGGAGGCGCGCTACGTGGGCGAGCACTCGTCGACCTGGCTCGAGAGCCGCTACTTCGCGGACACGCCGGGTGACTGGCTGCGGCAGCGGGCCGAGGAGCGGGGCTGGCGGCGTGTGGGCGTCTACGGCCTCGACTACGTGATGAACGTCCGCGACTACCGCGCCCTCTCGGCCGGCGACCTCGAGCTGGTGCCGTTCGACGCGGAGTTCGACCTCGCCCGTGCCGTCAAGAGCGACGAGGAGCTGGCCTCGGTCCGCAAGAGCGTCGCCGTCAACGAGGAGGGCTTCTGGACGGTGCTGGCCGCCTACGCGCCCGGAAAGACCGAGGCGGAGATCATGGCCCCGGGCGCGGCGCGTTTCGTCGAGCTCGGCACCGGCAGGCACGCGATGAACATGGTGCTCGCGCACGGCGCTCCCGGCGGCGCCCGCCCGGAGTTCGTGATCCCGAGCGAGACGCGCGCCGTCGAGCCGGACGACCTGCTGCTGTACTCGCTGGAGATCGCGGGGCCGGGCGGCCACTGGGCCGAAGTCTCACGTCCGATCATGCGCGGCAAGCCGAGCCGCGAGACCGCGGCGATGATGGAGGCCTACGCCGAGTACGGCGAGGCGGCCCGAGAGACGATGCGCGACGGCTCGACCGCGCACGACGTCCATGTCGCGTGCTCGGAGCCGTTCAGGCGCCGCGGCTTTCAGCTCGGCCACGTGACCGGCCACTCGATCGGCATGACGATGATCGAGCATCCCCGCGTGGGTGAGGGGAACGAAACCCCGCTCAAAAAGAACATGGTCTTCTCGATGCATCCGCACGTGATCGCCGAGGACGGCTCGTGCCTCTACATGCAGGAGACCTGGCGCATCGGGGCGTCGGCGGGCGAGCAGCTCTCGACCCTACCCCTGCAGATCTTCGACGGCACCGAAACCCGGTCGTAAACGCCGAATTCGCCACTTCCACGGACGCCGTGAGCGGGGTGAGGCTGGCAGTTAGAATGACCTTGTGAGCTGGGTGTTCGTGGGGCTCCTAGCCTGCGCGGTGGTGGTGCTCATCGCCGCGGAATGGCCCCGATTGTCCCGGCGGCTGGGCCTGACCGGCCGCCGCGAACGGCAGCGCCTCAAGCGCCGGCCGAATCTGACGTTGGTCGAGAACGACAGCGACGACTTCGCCGCGAGCGTCGAGCGCGATCTCGCGCAGCTCCCCACGATCGACGAGCACGACCGCTCTAACTAACGGGGGAAATGGCGTTTCCCCCGTTGGCCCCCTCGCTAACGGCAGACGCGCCTTCGCGCGTCGTAGCTTCGGCCGGCGGAGCCGGCCTCCGCTGATAAGCGCCCTCAGTACGGCGAACCCGCGCTGATCGCCTAGCGGACGCGCACCGCCGCCGTCAGGGTCCTCGTGTTCGGGAGGATGCGGTAGACGTTCTCCATGTTCCGCGTCTCCTGCCAGTCCGAGGCGCTGAACGAGAGATGATAGACACCCCGCCGAACGCCGGCGGCAGCGACGGTGGCCACCGTCCCGTTGAAGCCGACGCGGGCCCGCTTGCTGTCGATCGTCGCCGTTAGGGACGCGGGCCAGACGCCGGAGCCGCGGTCAGTGACGCGCAGGCGGAGCGATGCGCCTCTGGCGATCGTGCGTGACAACAGCCGGATCGACGGGGGCGTCGTGTCGTTGATCCAGAACCGGAACCGGAACTTTCCGGCGCCTTCGCTCGACGGCGAGTCGAAGACGACGTCGTAGCCGCCGCGTCCGGGGAGGTCGACGCCCGCCACGGGCATACGGTCGCCGTAATTCCGGAAGTACGGGTTCACGTTGTACGGAAGCGCCGGTTCGCCCATCAGCCGGTTCTCGTTCCCGGCGTAGACGATTCGCGGCTCGACCTCGGAGCCGCTTCCGCGCGACTCGATGTGAACGCCGAAGTTCGCGATTGAGCGCTTGACGTTGAAGCGGAAGATCTGCTCCGGCCCGTCGAGCCTCGCGGGCACGTTGAGACCCGACGGGTCGTCCGGATATCGGTACGACGTCACGAGCGACGGGCGTCCTCGAGTGTCCCCGCGGTAGAGACCCGCGCGCGGCAGGATGCTGTGCTGCTCGCGTCCAAGCGCCGGCGCAGCCACTCGAAGCCAGTAGGGAATGCGGCGGGTGGTGCCGGCACGGCTGAGGACGACGAATCCAGTGGCGTCACCCTGCTGCGCGGCGGCGGGCGCGCTCGCCGAGACGGTGAGGGAACCGGGTACGTCGACGGTCGAGGGTGCAGTGACGTCGACCGATGCGGTGCTGGACTGCGGCTCCACCTGCACGCTCCACTCCCCGGTACCGTCGCCGGCGTCGGTCAAGGTGACGACACGCGTTGCGGTGCGCCCGGGCTGCAGCAGCCTGAACGACAGTCCAGACGGGTCCGCGAAGACGCGCGGGTCGTTCGCCGCCTCGAGATCGATCATCCCGCCTCCCTCCCGCGTCGTCGGCGACTCGGCGCCGCGCTCGGTGACGGGACGCCCGGTCAGGACGAGCGCGGATTTCAGCTGCGCAGGCGTCCAGGTCGGATGGTGTTGCAGCAGCAGCGCGGCACCGCCCGCAACGTGCGGGGCGGCCATGCTCGTGCCGTCGAAGCTGGCCCACAGGCCGTCGCTCCGGGGAACGGAGGACAGGATGTTGTAGCCGGGTGCCGAGACGTCCGGCTTCATCTGGAGCGATAGCGGCGTCGGGCCGCTCGAGGAGAAATCGTCGCTCGGGTCGAACTTGCGGTCGTCCGTGGCCGCCGCGACCGCGATCGCGCCGGCTGCCGTCCCGGGCGACCAGATCGAGCCGCGGCCGAGCGCGTCGAAGCTATTTCCGGCGGAGACCGTAGCGACGACGCCGGCAGCAACGGCGGCGTTCAGGGCACGCACCGCCAGGTCGCGCGACGGTGTCACCTCGGGCTCTCCGATCGACATGTTGATGACGTCCATGCCGTCGCGGACGGCCGCCTCGATCGCCCGTGCGATCTCCGGCGAGTTACCGTCCGCACCGCCGTACGAGGCGGCCGGGAAGGTCAGAACCTTGTAGTTGCCGAGGTACGCGCCGGGCGCGATCCCCGACAGCACCTGGCCGACGGCGTTCGTTCCCCGGTCGCCGGCCGCGATCCCCGCCACGTGCGTGCCGTGGAACGACAGCTTCGGGTCGAACGGAAGCTTCGCGTTCTTGTAGCGCGGACGGGGCGGAGCGAAGGTTCGGGCGACGATCACCTTCGCCGTCGTGTAGCGGCGGTTCCCCTTCGGGAATCCTGCCGGCATGGTGTACCCGGAGGGATCGAAGAAGGGATGCGTCTGGTCGAGGCCGTCGTCGATGATCCCGATCTTCAGGCCCTGCCCGACCGTCGAGAACGTGGGCCCCCAGAGGAACGGGGCGGCGATTGCGGACGCGCTGGCCTCCGTTCCGCCCCTGTACGCGATTCCGTTTGCGACGCTCGCGACGCCGGCGACGCGGCGCAGCCGCGGAATCGCGCTTTCCGGCAGGTACACCGCGAGCCCGTCCAGGACGAGCTGATAGCGCCAGCGGACCTCGGCCTCGGGGATCGCGCGGCGGATGCGCGCCGCGACGGCCTGCTGTTCGGCGTCGAGCCGGCGAAGGTACGCCGTGCTCGTCGGAGAACGGAGATCGAGACGCCGGCTCTTGACCGCGCTCGTGAGCACGCGGCTGTCGGCGAACGCGCGCGCGAGGGGAGGCGCCACGAGCTCGGCAACGACCTCCGTCTTCGGGGTCCCGGAGGCTGCGCTCGCATGCGCCGGCAGCCCCAGGGGCAGGGCGATGAGTGCCGCAGTGAAGAGCAGACCCCGCTTCAAGTCCCGTCATGGTACGCGCGAGAGCAGCACGGCTACACTGATCCAGCCGCGCGGATGTGGCGGAATTGGTAGACGCGCACGGTTCAGGTCCGTGTGGGGGTAACCCCGTGGAGGTTCAAGTCCTCTCATCCGCATCTCGCCGCTGAGCACGGATTTCGCGATTTCGGCCCGCGATTTTGTACCCAATCTGTACCCGAACGATTCGGGCCGTTTTGGATAACGGCCCGTTTTCGCCCTTTTGCGTTGTCTGATTAGGCGGGCGTTAAGGGCGCTGCTCAGCAACAGCGTCGTACGCGTCCAGGGCGGCCCGCAACTGCTCGTCGGTGCGCTGCAACCAGCGGAAGTAGGTGTCCTCGAGTTCCCGCACCGAGGTGCCCATGATCCGGGCGAGGTACGACAGCTCGATTTGGCCGCTTTCGATCGCCCAGGTGGCGAACGTGTGCCGCATCGCCTTCACCGGCCGGTGGGCGACACCCGCGGCGCGAAGGGCGGGCGCCCACTCGCGGTGGCGGAACCGCTCGAGGTCGAGGTGCCCGCCACGCGGGGCGGGGAACAGCATCGGCGTGTCAATCCTCCGCGGCATCGCGTCCAACGCGGCAACCACGACGGCTCGGAGCGGCACAGCCCGGACGCTGCCGGCGGTCTTGCCGCCCTCTTTCACCTGGCCGCCGCTGTAGCGCCTACGGACGTGCAAGAGGCCGGCCTGCCGGTCAACGTCGGCGCGGTGCAGGCCGAACAGTTCCTCGGGGCGCAGGCCGCAGCCGACACCAACAATGGGGAGCGCCGCGTAGCGCGGGTCGAGTTCAGCGGCAACGAGGCGCACCTGCTCCCAGTCCTCGAA
>JBKPNC010000090.1:0-5540 GCA_046732435.1 Actinomycetota bacterium | reverse complement strand
GTGCTCATCGATTTGCCTCCTCCGAGGCGCGTTCACGCGTCTCGAGCAGCTCGTTGAAAAGCGCCCGATAGTGGACGAACCCCTGTCGTAGATCCTCGGTTCCGGCACCGCCGTTGCCGTCACTCGCCTTCACGTAGACGGCATGTGCAGCCCGGTAGTTCTGGACGACGTCCGGATGGTCGACCGAAATGTCGTCGGCACGCTGTTCGAAGTCGTCGATCGGGTAGCCGCGCTCGCGCATCACGTCCGTCACGAGGCGGTCGGCCTCGTTGACGGCCCCCGACGGGTCGTCCACGAAGTGCCCTTGCACCTCGCGCCAGGACGCCGAGTACTTCGCCTGCGCCTCCGGCGACAGGGGCACGATGTCGAGCCGCTCCCGCTTGCGCTCGCGGTCGGCCAGCTCCTGTTCCGCGGCCCTGCGCTCGCCGCGCTCCGAGACGGTGCGGTCGTACTCGGAGCCGAACCGCTCCTTGAGTTGCGACCTCCGTCGCTGTTGTGTCCACGCGGCGATCGCTCCCAGCACGATCAGCGCCGCGACCACGGCGATCACGATCCAGGCCCATGTAGGCATGAGTAACCCCCTCCTCTTTTCCGAATGGATGTACCCGACAAGGAAGGGCGGAAACGCACCGCTGGCCGGCGGCTCGCCATAATCGCCGCGTGGCCCAGTGGCGGATCAGCGGCACCTACCTCGAGTTCTGCAATTGCGATCCGGGCTGCGGCTGCAACTTCCGCGGCGTCCCGAGCTCGCCCGAGGGCAACTGTCAGGCCGTGCTCAACCATGTGATCGAGCAGGGGAGCCGCGACGGCGTCGACCTCGCCGGGTCGAAAGTCTCGTGGGCACTCTGGTGGCCGGGCGCGATCCACGAGAAGGGCGGCCGCGGACGCGCGTACGTCGATGCGCCGGGTGACGAGCAGTTCGAGGCGCTCGCGCGGATCTGGCGCGGGGAGGAGGGCTACGGCCTGTTCGAGATCTTCAACTCGACGCTCGACGAGACGACCGCGGTCGAGCGCGCCGCGGTCGACATCACCGTGGACGGCAGGCGGTCACGAGTGAAGGTCGAGGGTGTGACCGAGAACCGGATGACGCCGCTGACGAACCCGGTCACGGGTGACGAGAACGACGTGCGCATCGTCAAGTCCGCCGGATTCGTCTGGCGTGACGGGGAGATTGCGCAGAGCGAGCGGTTCCACGTCGACCTGCCCGAGATGGGCTGGGACCTGTCGCAGCGGCACGCGGTCTACTCGCGGTTCGACTACGCGAACGCGTGAGCCCCGACCGCCGTTCCGTTAGCTGCTGCGGACGGCTGTGCCGATATCGATGGCGACGTCGAGAGATTGCACCGACACGATCCTGCCGTCGACCTGCTTGGCGGCGTCCTGCCGCAACGCTGACGCCTTGCGCTCGCTCTCGTCCAGCGCCGTGCGGTTCTCCCACAGCGTCATCGACATGATCGAGCCGTCCTCGTAGTCCACGAGCACGTAGCCTCCCTCGAGCCCCTGCGTCCCCTCGAGCTGGGCAACGGCGTCGTGAAACGCGTCGATCGCCTCCTGCGTCCGATCGGGCGGCACCTCGTAGCGTGCGACTCTGGCGAACATGGCTTGAACCCTACCCGCGATCCCGGTCGTTTACCCATCTCGCGCCCTGACGCCGGGGGAACTCTGACTCCGGGTGCGGTGTAAGAACACCAGTGGTGAGCCGGCCACCTGAAGAGAGCGAGCTCGTCGAGCGGGCTCGCCGCGGTGACGAAGACGCCTATGAGGAGCTCGTGCGTGCACATCAAGGGATCGCATTCCGCACCGCGTACGTCGTCGCCGGCAATGCGAGCGACGCGGAAGAGGCGGCGCAGGAGGCTTTCGTCAAGGCGTATCGGGCACTTGGGCGCTTCCGTGCCGGCGCGCCCTTTCGGCCGTGGCTGTTGCGGATCGTGGCCAACGAGGCCCGGAACCGCCGTCGCTCCGCCGGTCGCCGCGCAGCCCTCTCGCTGCGCGCTGCGGCGCAAGAATCCTCGGGGGACGCGGCTCCGTCCCCCGAGGGCGTTCTGCTCGCGAGCGAGGAGCGCGAGCGGCTGCTCGGGGCCGTCAACGGCCTGCGGGAGGAGGAGCGCCTCGTGATCGCGTGCCGGTTCTTCCTGGGGCTCTCGGAACAAGAGACCGCGGAAGCTCTCGACGTCCGCCTCGGCACGGTCAAGTCGCGCACATCTCGTGCGCTCGAGCAGCTGAGGGAGTCGTATGCCTGAGCTCGAAGCCGCCCTGAGGGAGCTCGGCCGCGAGGTCGAGTTCCCGTCGACCCCCGACATCGCCTCGGCGGTCCGCGGACGCCTCGAGCGGCCGCGGCTCTGGCTCCGACCGGTCGCTATCGCATTCGCGGTGGTCGTCGTCGCGATCGGAGCCGTGCTGGCCGTCCCACCGGCACGCACGGCGATCCTCGACTGGCTCGGCCTACGCGGGGTGAGCATCGTGCACGTCGACAAGCTCCCGCCGACGCCGTCCGCGCGGCCGCTCGAGCTCGGGCGGCGGGTCTCACTCGACGAGGCCCGTGCGCGGGCGCCGTGGCTGCTCGTGCCCGACGACGAGCCCGACCTCGCGTACCTGAGGGGCGACAGGGTCTCTCTGCTCTGGGGGACGCCGACGAGCGTCCGGCTGCTCTTGAGCGAGTTCCGCGGCCGGGCCTACATCGAGAAGCTGCTCGGGCCGGGCACCGACGTCGAGCCGGTCACGGTCGACGGCGAGGAGGGAGCGTGGCTCGAGGGCCCGCACATCGTGATGTTCCGCGATCCCGTCGGCGGCATCCACGACAACCCGGCGTGGCTGGCCGGGAACACGCTGCTCTGGCAGCACGGCGACTTGATCCTCAGGCTCGAGGGCGACATCTCGAAGGACGAGGCGCTGCACATCGCGCGCACGGTCGACTAGACGCGCTCGTAAAAAGTTTGTGAAAAGTCGAAATCACCCCCTATAGGGAGATCAGGTTCCGTCGTCTGACCGAACAATGAGGGCAATCGGCGAGAAAGGACCAGCGTGGCAGTAACTGACATCTCCTTGGTCGATCACACTGAGATGGAGCGCATCGAGCGGTGGCGTGCGGAAGAGCTCGAGCGTGCCGGGTACGAGCCGCGCGCGGCGGGCCGACTTGCGGTGCGTCACGACGTTGACCTGCATGCCGCAGTCGATCTGCTCGAGCGCGGTTGCCCTGCGGATCTGGCTCTGAGAATCCTGCTCTAGCCCGCCTGGAGGGTCGCGGGAGCTAAGGCCCGGTTCGCGCCGTTACGCGGCGCTCACTTTCGGCTGCACCGAAAAAACCGGCGTTTCGAATGCTCCTGTAGCGCGACGCCTCTCGAGGACGGCGAACCGAAGGCAGGTTCGCGCCGCTACGCGGCGCTCACTTTTCGGCTGGCGCCGAAAAAGGCAGAATCACGGCCCGTGATCGCCTCGATCCCCTCGCCGCACACGGGCACGATCGACATCGGTCCGCTCGTGCTGCACATGTACGGGCTGACGCTCCTCGTGGCGATCGCCGCGTGCGTCGTCCTCACCGGCGTGCGCTGGGTCCGGCGCGGTGGCGACTGGGACCTCATCCTGCGTGTCGCCGTCTGGGGCGTCGCCGCCGGGATCGTCGGGGCGCGGCTCTACCACGACCTGACGAGCTGGAACGAGGTGCCGGATCCGAAGTGGCAAGGTGTCTTCGAGGTCTGGAAGGGGGGCCTCGGAGTCTGGGGCGGCATCTTCCTCGGCTGCGTCGTCGGAGCGATCGTCGTCAAGCGGGCCGGCGAGAGCGTGACGAAGATGATGGACGCGGTGGCTCCCGGCCTGCTCCTCGCGCAGGGGATTGGGCGCATCGGCAACTGGTTCAACCAGGAGCTGTACGGGAAGCCGACCGATCGGCCCTGGGGGCTCGAGATCGACATCGACCACCGCGTGCAGGGCTACGAGCAGTACGCGACCTTCCATCCGACGTTTCTCTACGAGCTGGTCTACGACCTGACGATGGTCGGCGTCCTGCTGCTCATCGACTGGCGGTTCCGCATCCGCGCGCCGGGGCTGTTCGCGCTCTACGTCTCCTTCTATACGTTCGGGCGCTTCTTCGAGGAGCTGCTGCGGATCGATCCGGCGCACCACATCGCCGGGCTGCGGCTGAACGCCTGGGTGTCGCTCGTGCTGTTCGTGCTGTCGACCGGGTTCTTCATCTGGTGGCAGTTCTTCGGCGGGAAGTTCAAGTCGTGGCGGAGGAAGGCAGGCGAGCAGGACCCGGAACGTGGGCCGAGAATGGCCATTCCGCGTGGTAGGCGCGTCCGACCTGGAAACTAGCCTGCGGCCGGTGATCGTCCGCGAGCTCGAGCTCGACCTCGACGCGTTCGAGGGCCCGTTCGACCTGCTCCTGACCCTGGTCCTGCGCGAGGAGCTGCCGCTGGTCGAGGTCGACGTGGCCGGGATCGTACTCGCCTTCGTCGAGCGCCTAGCCGAGCGGGAGGAGCTCGACCTGGACGCGTGCGGCGAGTTCCTCGTCCTCGTCGCGGCGCTGCTCGAGCTCAAGGCGCGCGGGCTCTTCGCGGGCGAGGCCGATTTCGAAGATCTCGAGCCCGCCGAGGCTGCCGAGGAGCTGGCCCGGCGGCTCGAGGAGTACAGGCGGATCAAGGGCGCAGCGGAGTGGCTTGCGGAACGGCTGGCCGGCGAGAGCGACCGCTTCTTCCGGCTGGGGCCTGCTCCTTTGGCGCCGCGCGGCGAGCGGCGGCTCGCGCCCCAGGATCCCGAGGCGCTGGCGGCGCTGCTGCGCGGGCTGGCCGCGGAGCCGCCGGAGGTGTCTTTGGCGCATCTCGAGCTGCGCTTCCCGCCGGTGTCCCGGTTCCTCGAGCAGTTCAGGGCCGTGCTCGGCCGGCGTCAGCGGTTCGACTTCGACCACGAGGTGGCCGGGCTCTCGCGCGTCGAGCAGGCGGTCGCGTTCCTCGCGTTGCTCGAGCTGCGGCGCACGGGTGAGATCTCGCTCGAGCAGGCGGCGCCGTTCGCTCCGATCCGCGTCTCTCGTGGCGCTTTGGAGGAGGTGGCCTTATGGAACGCCCGCTCCGCCTGATCCAGGCGAACCCGCTCGATTCGCTCGCACGGACTATCGAGGCGTTGCTCGTGGTAGCGTCGCAGCCCCTGTCCGCGGACGCGCTTGCCGAGGCCTCGGGCGACGACGTGGAGCGGGTGGAGACGGCGCTGGGCCTGCTCGGCGAGCGGTATCGCGAAGGTCGGAGTGGGATCGTGCTCGAGCACGTGGCGGGGGGCTGGGCGTTTCGCGCGTCGCGCGAGGCGGCCGAAGCGTGCGGGCGGCTCTTCGAGCGGCCGGTGGAGCGCAATCTCTCGCAGGCGGCGCTCGAGACGCTGGCCGTGATCGCGTATCTGGGCCCGTGCTCGCGTCCGGAGATTGCGCGCTGGCGCGGAGTCGCGGTCGACTCGGTCGTCGCGGGACTCGTCGAGCGAGGCCTGATCGCCGAAGCCGGCCGCGGCGACTTGGGGGCGGTGCGCTATCGGGTGACGCCGTTGTTCGAGCGAGTCTTCGG
>JBKPNC010000089.1:0-17912 GCA_046732435.1 Actinomycetota bacterium | reverse complement strand
GGACGACTCCGAGCGGGCCGTGCGCGCTGCGCTCGCGATTCACGAGGCGCTGGCGCGCTACGCCGGCGAGATCGGGCCGGCCTACGGCATCGAGCTCGCCGCTCGGATCGCGGTCAACACGGGGCCGGTGGTCGTGCCCAGCGGGGATGCACCGACAGAACAGCTCTACAACGCGCTGGGTGACACGGTCAACGTGGCCGCCCGCTTGCAGTCGTTCGCAGGCGACTCGGGCGTTGCCGTCGGGCCGGAGACCGCGCGGCAGCTGGAGGCGAGCTTCGAGCTCGAGCCGCTCGGAGACGTCGAGCTGAAAGGGAAGGCGACGCCGGTGGCTGCGTTCCGGGTCGGCGGCGAGCGGGAGGAGCGCGTGGCGGCGCAGCTCACACCGCTGGTCGGCCGCGAGGCGGAACTGGCGCAGCTGGAGGAGGTGCTGGTCGAGCTGCTCGACGGCCGCGGCGCGATCGTCGCCGTGACGGGCGAGCCGGGGATCGGCAAGAGCAGGCTCAAATCCGAGGCCAGGGCGCGCTTCCGCGACCGTGTCCGCTTCCTCGAAGGCCATGCGGTCTCCTATGCCGAGGCGATCCCGTACTGGCCGCTACGGGAGTTGCTACGCGACTGGCTCGGCCTCGGCGTCTCCGACCCGGAGGCGCGGATACGGCTCGAGCTTCGGGCCGGACTCGCCGGCGCCCTGGGCGACGGGGCCTCCGACGCCTACCCGTTCCTGGCGAGCGTGCTCGGTCTGCCCCTCGAGCCACACCGGGCACGACGGATGACTGAGCTCAGCCGTGACAGCGTTCAGCAGCAGACATTCGACGCCGTCTACCGGCTCGCCTGCGCACTCGCCGCGGAAAGGCCGCTCTGCCTCGTCTTCGAGGACCTCCACTGGGCCGACGAGGCGACGCTCACGCTGCTCGAGGAGCTTCTCGCCGCGAGCGACGAGGGGGCCATCGCCGTCTTCCTCTCCTTCCGGACGGAGCACGACCACGCGGCCTGGGATCTTGCCGAGCGCGCCCGGCGCCGCTACCGCCACCGGTTCCTCGAGCTCTCGCTCTCTCCGCTGGGTCGGGACGCCGCACTCGGCCTCGCTGCAGTCGCCGCGGGCGCCGAACTTCCCGGTCCGGTCGCGTCGCTGCTCGCGGAGCGCTCGGGCGGGAATCCCTTCTTCCTCGAGGAGGCGTTCAGAGACCTGCTCGAGCGCGGCGTCCTCCGTCGCGAGAACGGGCGTTATGAGCTCGCGAACGGCGCCGAGAACGTCGCGGTGCCGACCCTCGTCCAGGAGGCGCTCCAGGCGCGGCTTGATCGACTCGCCACCACCACGCTCGGCGTGATCAGCGTGGCGTCCGTCGTCGGCCGCTCGTTCGGCGTGCTGCTGCTCGAGCGGATCGTCCCGCAAGCGGACCTTCGACCAGCGCTCTCCGAGCTTCAGCGACTCGATCTCGTGGTCGAGGAGCGCCGCCGGCCGGCCGCTGAGTACAGCTTCCGCCACGGGCTCGTCCAGGAGGTCGCATACGGCCGGCTTGTCAGCGAGCGACGTCGCGCCCTTCACCGCGTCGTGGGCGAGGCGCTCGAGCAGCTTCATCGCGACTCGCCGGAGGAGGTGTACGGCCTGCTCGCGCATCACTTCAGCGAAGCCGACGATCCAGCGCGAGCAGTCGACTACCTGCTCAAGGCCGGCGATGCGGCCCGTGCCGTCTACGCCGATCAGGAGGCGGCCGGGCTCTATCGCCGTGCGCTCGAGTTCATGGATCGGATCGGGGACGAGGAACGCGCCCGCGCGACACTCTTCAAGATCGGGCTGGCGCACCACCTCGCGTTCGACTTCGAGAACGCCAACACCGCATTCGGCGAAGCATTCTCCCGCCGGGCGAGCCAGCCATCTTCCGTCGCTCCGTCGGAGGCGATCTCAGCAAGCGTTCTCTTCAGTCACATCGCATCGATCGCCCCGGGGCATGCGTACGACGACCTCGCCTGGGATCTGTGCCGGAACCTCTTTCGCGGGCTTCTCTCAGTCACGCGCGATTTCGACCTGGCTCCGGACCTCGCCGCGAGCATGGAGGTTCGAAACGGCGGCCTCGAGTACCGGTTCAGCCTGCGGCCAGACGGCCGGTGGAGCGACGGCCACCCGGTCACGGCGTATGACTTCGAGTACACCTTCCGACTGATGCGGGAAGAGGGGGTCGAATCGGCCTACCTGCTCGATCCCGTCACGTCGGTGAAGGCCCTCGACGAGCTCACGCTCGTGATGGTCTTGCGCGAGCCCAGGCACTACCTGCTCTACTTGCTCGGCCAGCCTGCGTTCTTCCCGTGGCCGCGTCACGTCCACGAGGCACTCGGACCGGGGTGGCACCTGTCGATGCCGCTCGTCGGTAACGGCCCCTACACGCTCGAAGAACTGGACGAGAACGGCGCCCTCCTCCGCGCGAGCCCAACGTGGAGTGGTTTTCGCGGCAACGTCGCGGAGATTCGGCTTACCGCTGCTCGCGGCGTCGCGGAAATCGCCAGCCAGTGGCTCGAAAAGCGGTTCGATGTGCTCCCGCACTTCAACGCGAAGGGGCTGGAGGATGCCGATCTCACCTGCTCGGCCGCGGCTCCTTCGATGCAGACGGTCTACCTCTCGTTTGCGACCGGTCGGCCACCGTTCGACGACGTCCGGTTGCGGCGGGCCATCTCACACGCGATCGATCGAGAGACGCTCATCGTGGGAACCTCCTACATCGGCGACCCGGCGATCACCGGCGGCTTCATACCCCCGACGCTTCCGGCGCACTCGCACCGAGTGGCTCATCCGTACGACCTTCAGCTCGCTCGAGAGCTCCTCGTCGAGAGCGGTTACCCGGGAGGGCGGGGTCTGCAGAACATCTCGATCGTCGTACCCAGTGCGTTCGGGTTAGCGGCGCCGCTGGCCAGGCAGCTCGCCGCAGTGGGTATCGAGGCCGACATCGAGGAGGCCGCCTTCTCGGAGATGCTGGCCCGTACCGAGCAGGTGGACTCCTGGGTCTGGGGCTGGCTCGCGGACTACCCGGATCCGGCGGGAATGATGACGATCCTGAGCCACTTCCCCGCGCTGTACCGTGATCCGGACATCGAAGACCTCCTGGAGCGCGCACGTTCCCTTCGCGATCGGGACGAGCGCGTGAGGCTCTATCGCGAGGTGGAACGGTTGTGGATCGGTGAGCGCGTGGCGCTCGTTCCGATCGCCTACAACCGCACGGTCACGTACGTCCGTCCCTGGATCGAGGGCGTTTGGTCGAACTCGGTCTCGGACTCGACCTTCGCCGACATCGTCGTCAGGCCGGAGCTGCGTTCCGCTCCCACACCAGCCTGAGGCCGTGCAGCGTCAGATCGGGGTCGACCCGGTCGATCGTTCGCGAGTGCGGCGCGATTAGCTCGGCGAGGCCGCCGGTCGCCACGACGGGCGCCGGCTCGCCGAGCTCGCCGCGGATCCGCGCGGCGATCCCGTCCACCTGGCCCGCGAAGCCGTAGACGAGTCCGGACTGCAGCGCCGACTCGGTCGTCTTGCCGATCACCGTGGGCGGCTCGGCGAACTGGACGCCGAACAGGCGCGCCGCCCGGGCGAACAGCGCGTCCATCGAGATCTGGATCCCCGGGGCGAGGACGCCGCCGACGTACTCGCCGTCCGGCGAGACGACATCGAAGTTCGTGGACGTGCCGAAGTCGACGACGATGCAGGGCGCGCCGTGGCGCGCGGCCGCGGCGACCGCGTTTGCGATCCGGTCGGGCCCGATCTCGCGCGGGTCGTCGTAGCGAATCGGCACGCCCGTCCGGACGCCGGGCCCGACGACGAAAAACGGCGTTCCGCCGAGCTCCTCCGCGAACTCCTGGTAGGAGCGGACGAGCGGCGGAACGGTGGACGAGAGGCAGATCCCGGCGAGGCGTTCCGGATCGACGAAACCCCGCACGAGCAGGCCGATCTCGTCGCCGGTGCGCTGGCCTTCGGTGGCGATCCGCCAGCGGTCGACGAGGTTCTCGCCGTCGAACAGGCCGAGCACCGTCTGGGTGTTGCCGACGTCGATGGCGAGCAGGCGGGGCACGGGCGACGAGCCTATCGAGGTTTTTCCACTGCTTCGCCCGGAGATCGAGTCGTTCGCAGGCGAGCTCGCGCGCTGGCTGGAGTCCCCCGCCGGGCGCTTCGAGGTCTGGTGCGCCCGGCAGGGCCGCGCCGGCTGACTCGCGGCTACTTCAGCGCCAGCGCAGGGATGCTCCAGTCCGCGTAGACGGGCTGGAAGACGAGGCTGCGCGGGTCGACCCGGTCGGAGAGCAGGTAGCGGTTGTTGTACGTCCGCATCGGCGCGACGGGCGCGGCATTCCTCATCATCTCCAGGTCGAGCTTGCCGAAGGCATGGAGCCGCGCATTGCCGTACAGCCTCGCCGCGGCGGCGATCTTCTCCCGGTCCTTGATGCTTCCGAAGTCCGCGAACGATCGGAGGAAGTCTCCCGGGTCGGGGTCGGTGGCGCACACGCCGTAGCCGGCGAGCACGTCCCACCGCGCCGGTAGAGCCCCGATGGGCACCGGTGCTCGAACGATCCTGACCTTGTCCAGCTCGAAGCCGAGCCGGATCAGGTCCCGCCGCACGAGATCCGCCTGAGGCTGGCTCTTGGACGCGATGACGACTTCGCCACTGCGAAAGTGGCCGGCTGCGAGCTTCCGGGCTTTCGCGAGGTTCGACCTCGCGCCATAGGGCTGCCGCCTCTTTGCGGTGATCGAGCCGGGCATGCCCGGGGGCAGGATGTGCGTCCACGGCCGGCCGGCGTAGGGGCCGGCCTGCGCCGTGTAGTCCGTGCGGTCGAGGGCCCAGTTCACGGCCTTTCGAAGCGCAGGGTTCCCGGCGAAGATGCCCGTGGCGTTGTTGAACAAGACGTAGCCGACGCACGGGACGGGCTCGGTCCAGAAGCGCGTCTTGTTGACGCCGAACCGCCTTGCTACCTCTTCCACATTGGCGACCGGCAACGGCCCCTCGTCGTACTGGTTGTCGAGCGTCTGGAGGTACGCGGCCCGCTCGTCGGCGTTCCAGCTGATCGAGAGGCCGGCGAGGTTGCGCGGCCGTTCGCGCCCAGGGCCCCGCCTCCAGTACGGATTGCGGACGAGTCGGGTCTGCTCGTTGACCCGGTTCAGGGAAAACGCGTACGGGCCGGCGGTCGGCAAATCCCCGAGGCCGCTGACGCCGGACACCTCCTTCGTCAGCGGCAGCTTGGACGACGTCGCCTGGAAGAAGGGCATCGTCAGCTTCAGGACGAACGCGCCGTCGGGCCGGGTGAGACGGATGACCAGCCTGTCGCCGTGTGCGACGACACTTGCGACGTGGTCGATGAAGTCGGCGGCGGGGGACTGCAGCTCGGGATTCCGGGCCCGCTCGAAGGCGTACGCGAAGCTCCTGGCGGTCACCGGCGCCCCGTCGCTGAAGCGGAAGCCCTTGCGGATCCGGAACGTGTAGGTCTTGCCGTTCTTCGAGATCGTGTAGCCGGACGCCACCTCGGGCTTCAGCAGTCCGCCCGCCTGGCCGGGCTTGTCCGGATAGTTGAGGAGCTTCGCGGCCGTCGCGTACTCGAGCCACCAGCCGGTCGAGACGTAGGAGACCTGCGGGTCGATCTGGACCGAGGCGCCCACCATCGCGACCCGGAAGACGCCACCGCTTTTCGTCCCGCGCAACGGCATCGCCTCGGCCGTCACCACGAGGCTCGCGCCGAGCACGAGCATCGCAAGCCCGAGCCAGAGCCGCTTCGGCATTCCGATCTATGAGACGACCGTTACGAGCGGATCGTTTGCGGCGCTAGACGTCGTCGTCCGTCGACAGCGGCTCGCCGATGCGCTCGGCGAGGTCCTCAGCCGTCAACTTCGGCTCGTCGCCGGCGCCGCGCAACTCCTCGACGGTGACGTCGCTCGACGTGTAGATCTCGGCGCGGGGGATGATCCGCGTGGGGCGGTTCTTGTCCCACACCCAGACGTCCTCCATCTTCAGGTGGAAGAACGGGTAGCTCGGCTGAGGAACGTAGTTCAGGTCCAGCTTGTTGCAGAGGTACGTCGCATCCTGCGTCAGCACGCAGTAGCGGAACAGACCGAAGACGGCCGAATATTCCTTCTTGAGCCGCAGCTCGAGCTCGGCCTCGAACTCGTCGAGCTCGTCGAGGTGGGACATGCAGGCCATCATAGCCCCGCGAGCAGAGTCGCCACCGGACCCCGTCCGGGCACCTCGAGCCGGGGATCCAGCTCGGCGAGCGGCTCGAGTACGAAGCGGCGCTCGTGCAGGCGAGGGTGCGGAACCGCCAGGCCGGGTTCGTCGAGGATGCTGTTGCCGTAGAGCAGCAGGTCGAGGTCGATCGTGCGCGGCCCGAAGCGCGGCCCGTCGCGGCTGCGACCGAGGCTGCGCTCGACGGCGAGCAGCTGGTCGAGCAGCTCGCGGGCGCCGAGCGTGGTCTCGACCTCCGCCGCGGCGTTCACGAAGTCGCGCTGGTCGACGTAGCCGACCGGAGCAGTCTCGCGGAACGAGGAGACGCGCTGCACGCGGACCCCGGGGCGCCGTGCCAGCAGGTCGAGCGCGGCACGGAGCGTCCGCTCGCGATCGCCGAGGTTCGAGCCGAGCCCGACGAACACGCGGGTCAATCGCGCACGCTCACCGGCTGCGCTCGACCGAGCCGGACGAGTATTCGACGGGCAGACCGGCCGGCCGGATGCCGGGCTTGCGTACACGCACCCGGACGCGCGAAACGGGAAACCGCGTCAGGAGGGCCTCCGCGACGGCAGCCGCGAGCGTCTCCAGCAGGCGAAAACGCCGCGCATCCGAGACCTCGCGGACGAGCGCAGCCACCTGCTCGTAGTCCACCGTGTCCTCGAGCCGGTCGTCCGGATCGTCGAGAAGCTCCCACGCGAGGTCGTAGAGAAGCGTCCGGCCCTCGCGCTGCTCCGCCTCGGTGGCTCCATGGTGACCGAAGACCTCGAGGCCGGTGAGCTCGACGGTCACGGCCACGCGGTCACCGCATGCGCCGCGTGGAGCGCCTCCACGTGCTCGCGGACATCGTGAGCGCGGATGATCGTCGCGCCGCGCTCGTACGCCGCGACCGCGGCGCCGAGGCTCGCCGCGGTCGTGCCGATGGTCGCCTGAGGGTCGCCGAAGATCCGCCCGAGCGAGCTCTTGCGCGAGATCCCGATCAGGACTGGACGGCCGAGGGCCGTGAGCACGTCCAGCCGGCGGATCAGCTCGAAGTTTTGCTCCACCGTCTTGCCGAAGCCGATGCCGGGGTCGAGGCAGACGAGCTCCTCACGAATCCCCTGCTCGACCGCGAAGGCCAGCCGCTCCTCGAGGAAGGCAGTCACGTCGGCGACGACGTCCTCGTAGCGGGGATTGCGCTGCATCGTCCGTGGCTCACCCTGCATGTGCATCAGACAGAGGTAGGCGCCGGTCTCCGCGACGATGCCGGCCAGCTCCGGGTCGCCGCGCAGCGCGGTCACGTCGTTCACCATCTCGGCGCCGAGCGCGAGCGCGCGGCTCGCAACAGCGCCCTTCGCCGTGTCGATCGAGACCGGAACGTCCGCGCGGAGCTGCTCGAGCACCGGCACGACACGCTCGAGCTCGACATCGACGGGCACGCCCTCGGATCCCGGCCGCGTTGACTCGCCGCCGACGTCCACGATTGCCGCCCCCTCGGCGATCATCCGGCGCGCCGACAGTACCGCTTCGTGCGGCCGGAGATTGATCCCGTCGTCCGAGAAGCTGTCGGGCGTCACGTTGACGACACCCATCACGGACGGTCGCGGAAATCGGTTCTCGATAGGCGGTCGAGCAGGTTCCACCGCAGCCGAGCCTAGCGCGGTGTCAAAAGGCGATCCGGCCCATTGACCTCATCCGGGTTACGTGCTTAGCTCGGGCGGTCACCCCCAGCGTCTCTCAAGGAGGCAGCGCACCATGAATGTGTCACCCTCGACGACCGGGCCGCTCGGTCAGCGGCGTGGAGTCGGCTTCGTGATTCTGATGTGCATCATCACGCTCGGGATCTACAGCCTGTACTGGATCTTCAAGACCAGCGAGGAGATCAAGCAGCACTCGGGGATCGGCGTCGGCGGCATCCTCGGCCTCGTGATCTGGATCGTGTTCGGCATCGTGATGGCGTTCGAGACGCCGTCCGAGATCGGCAAGATGTACCAGGCCGATGGGCAGCAGCCACCGTTCAGCGGCTGGATCGGCTTGTGGTGGTTCCTGCCGATCATCGGCGGCATCGTCTGGTTCGTGAAGGTTCAGGGCGCGCTGAACCGCTACTGGGAGGGCAAGTCGGTCGCGGCGCCGGCGGCCGCTCCGGCCCCGGCTGCCTAGGCCAACGAAGGGAGGCACCGCTCGATGAACGTTCCGCCCTCGACGACCGGGCCGCTTGGCCAACCGCGCGGGATCGGCTTCGGGATCCTGATGTACATCATCACGCTCTCGTTCTACGCCTGGTACTGGGTCTACAAGACGCAGGAGGAGATCAAGCAGCACTCCGGCATCGGAGTCGGCGGCGTGCTCGGCCTCGTGATCTGGGTCGTGGCCGGGTTCGTGACCATCTTCCTGATCCCGTCCGACATCGGAAAGCTCTACAAGGCCGACGGCCAGGAGGCGCCGATGACGGGCTGGACCGGCCTGTGGCACCTGATCCCGATCGTCGGCAGCATCGTCTGGTTCGTGAAGGTCCAGGGGGCGCTCAACCGCTACTGGCACGGCAAGTCGATGCCCGCGCCGGCAGCAGCTCCTGCTCCGGCCGCATAGACCACCGGAGAAAGGCTCGTTGAGAGGGGGAAGCCCGCAGGTTTCCCCCTCTTGTAGCTGGGGCGACAACCACGCGGTCTACTTCGTGACCCAGTCCCCCGTCATCCGAAACGACCCGTGACGTAGTCCTCGGTTCGCTTGTCGGACGGGTTCGTGAACACCGTCTCGGTCTCGTCGTACTCGACGAGCACGCCGCTCCGCCCCTGGTCGGTGACCTCCATGCTGAAGAACGCGGTCATGTCGGCGACGCGCGCCGCCTGCTGCATGTTGTGGGTCACGATCACGATCGTGTACTCGCGTTTCAGCTCGTGCATGAGGTCCTCGATTCGCGTGGTCGCGATCGGATCGAGGGCGGACGCGGGCTCGTCCATGAGGATCACCTCGGGCTCGACGGCGATGGCGCGCGCGATGCACAGGCGCTGCTGCTGACCGCCGGAGAGACCGAGCGCGCTCTTCTTCAGGCGGTCCTTCACCTCGTCCCAGAGCGCGGCGCCGTGGAGCGCGCGCTCGACCCGGCCGTCGAGGTCGTCCTTCATGCCGAGGACGCGGAGGCCCCAGGCGACGTTGTCGTAGATCGACTTCGGGAAGGGGTTCGGCTTCTGGAAGACCATGCCGATGTGACGGCGAACCTGCACCGCGTCGACGCCGGCCCCGTACAGATCCTGGCCGTGGTAGAGGACGCGGCCCCCGACGCGCGCGCCTGGCACGAGGTCGTTCATCCGGTTCAGACAGCGGATGAACGTGCTCTTCCCGCAACCCGATGGGCCGATGATGGCGGTGACGAGGTTCCGGTAGACGTCGAAGGTGACGCCGCCGAGCGCACGTGACTTCCCGTACCACACGGCGACGTCCTCGAGCGCGAAGACGGTCTCCCGTCGGAGCGTCTTGCCGGGCTCCGGCTGTCGCTGCGCGATCTCTATGGGCGTAACCTCCGTCATCGTCCGAGTTTGCGACGGGTTCTGGCCTGGGCCCACTTCGAGGCGAGGCTCAACACGAGCACCGCGCCCAGGAGCACGGTTCCGGCCGCCCAGGCACGGGCGTTGTCGGCTGGATCTGCAGACTCCGAGAGCTCGAAGATGGCGACCGGCAGCGCTTGCAGCGCCTCGAGCGGATTCCAGACCACCTTGTCCGTGACGAGGGACGACGTGAACAGCAGGGGCGCCGTCTCCCCCGCGATCCGCGCCACGGCCAGCGTCGTCCCGGTGAGAATCCCGCCGACGGACGTCGGCAGGACGATGCCGAGGACCACGCGCCACTTGCTCGATCCGAGCGCGAGCCCTGCTTCGCGCAGCGAGCCCGGAACGAGCCTCAGGACCTCCTGCGTGGAGCGCGCGATCAGCGGCAGCGCGATGATCGCGAGCGCGCACGAGCCGGCGAGCCCGCTCTGCTGATGGCCGGCGACGAGCACGCCGTAGATGAAGATGCCGATCACGATCGACGGCAGGCCGTTCATGACGTCGAGCGCCGTCTGAATAGGTCGAGCGACGCCTCTCGGGGCCAGCTCCGTCAGGAAGATCGCGATCAGGACGCCTACCGGCAGGGCCATTGCCGTGGCCACGCCCACGAGCACCAGCGAGCCCACCATCGCGTTCGCGAGCCCGCCGCCCGACTCGAAGATGCCTGCCGGCGTCTTGGTGAACAGGTCGAGATTCAGCTTGCTGAGTCCGTGCCGCACGACCGCGAGGACGACGGTGATGAGGATGCCGACGGCAAGCACAGCGGCCAGCATCGCCAACCCCTCCATAAACAGGTTCACGATCCGGCGGCGCTTCACCCGCCCGTCCGGGCGAAGCAGGGCAGTGGCGTCGACGGCGTCCACTACTGGGCTCCCGACCGCTGGAGGTCGAAGCGGCGAACGATGAGCTGTGCGATCACGTTCACGATCAGCGAGAAGACGAGGAGGATCGCCGCGAGGTAGATCAGCGCCGAGATCTCGAGGTTGGACGGCGCACCCTGGTACTGCGCCGCGATCTGGCTACCGAGGGTCACGCCCTGCGCGAACAGCGACGTCTTGATCTGAACGATGTTGCCGATCACCTGGGTGACCGCGATCGCCTCGCCGAGCGCCCTTCCCAGTCCGAGAATCATCGCCGCGGCGATGCCCGGTCCCGCGTGCGGCAGCATCACGCCGCGTACGACCTCCCAGCGCGTCATGCCGAGGGCATAGGCGCCCTCCTTCATCTCGGTCGGGACGCTGAGGAAGAGCTCGCGCGAGACGCTCGCGACGATCGGGACAACCATGATCGTGAGGACGATGATCGCCGGCACGTAGCCCGAGTTCGAGGGAGTGCCCTGGAACAGCGGGATGAAGCCGAGCCAGCGGTGAAGGAACGGCTCGATGTGCTGCGCGACAATCGGGCCGAGGACGAGAATCCCCCACAGTCCGAGAATCACGCTCGGGACGGCGGCCAGCATCTCGACCAGCGATCCGACGATGTCCCGAACTCCTCGCGGCGCGAGCTCGGTGAGGTACAGCGAGATCGCGACGGCCAGCGGTGTCGCGATGAGCAGCGTGAAGAACGAGGTGATCGCGGTGCCGTAGATGAATGCCAGCGCGCCGAACTGATTCGTGACCGGGTTCCAGACCTGACTCGTGACAAAGCCGAGGCCGAACCTGTCGTAGGCGAGGCTCGAGCCGTCGATGACCTTGATCGCGACCGCGATCAGCAGGGCAACGGCGCCGATCGCGGCTGCGCCGGAGACGCCGTAGAGGACGAGATCGCCGATCCGGCCGCTGAAGCGGCGGCGCTGCGCAAGCGTCGTCGTCGCGGCGGCGCTGCTCACGAGGCGACCCTACCGCCGGCCGCATCCGATCCACGGGGCGTTCACCACTTCGTTACCGCGTCGATACCCGACCGAATCCCACCCCTCGAAGCTTCCCGGCGATCCTCCGCGACGGAGGGAGCATCCCGATGCGAAGGAGGAAGGTTTGAACCGCAAGACCACGTCAATCGTGGCGCTTGTCGCGCTTGTTTCTGCTGTCGCGGCGGGCGTTGCAGCGGCCCGGCCGACGGCTCCGGCCGCGACCGAGCTCAAGGGTGCGGGCAGCTCGTTCGTCGCCCCGCTCGTCCAACAGTGGAAGTCGAACTACTCGAAGGCCGACATCAGCTACAACCCGGTCGGCTCGGGCGCCGGCATCCAGGCGATCTCGAACCGGAGCGTCGACTTCGGGGCCAGCGACGCTCCCCTGACGCCCGACCAATTCAGCGGCTGCCACGGCTGCGTCCAGATCCCGTGGGCGCTGTCGGCCACATCAATTCCCTACAACGTGCCCGGCGTGGTCAACCTGAGGATCACCGGCAAGCTGCTCGCCCAGATCTATCTCGGCAAGCTCACGAAATGGAACGACAAGCGCCTGAAGGCGATCAACAAGGGCGCCAAGCTCCCGGACCTGAAGATCACACCCGTGTTCCGGAGTGACTCGAGCGGAACGACCTTCAACGTCACGGACTACCTCTCTCATGTCAGCACCGAGTTCAAGCGCAAGATCGGCACCGGCACGCTCGTCAACTTCCAGGTCGGCACCGGCGCGAAGGGCAGCTCCGGGGTGGCGGGCACGGTCTCGCGCATCGACGGCTCGCTCGGCTACGTCGACGTCGCCTACTCGCTGGCGCACCACCTGGCGTTCTTCCGGGTACAGAACAAGGCCGGCAAGTTCGCGCTGCCCGGCCTCGGCGGAATCAAGGCCGCGTCGGCGACGGTCAAGAGGGTGCCGAAGAACAACGCGCTGTCGATCGTCAACCCGCCGAAGTCACAGAAGCGGGCGTATCCGATCTGCACCTTCACCTACGTGATCCTGCCGCTGAAGACGTCCAGGGCGGCGGCGCTGAGGACGTTCGTCGCCTGGGCGATGACGACAGGCCAGACGTTCGGGCCGAAGTACAAGTTCTATCCCATCCCCAAGGTCGTCCGGACCGCCGGCAGGGCCACGCTGAAGCGCGTCAAGTAGCCGCCGAAAATCCGGCTCGGGCTTCGCCCGAACCATGATGATTTTCGGCGGAAGTCCTTCAGGCGAGCGCTCCTAAGCGGTGCCGGGCAAAGCCCGGCACCGCGGCGCTGAAACCCCAGCACCGCGGCACGTCGGCGGTCTTTGCCGCTGTGCCTGGCTTTGCCAGGTACAGCTCACGGCGGCTGTCGGTTACCGGGTCTTGTTCCTGACGAAAATCATCATGGCGCGGCGAAGCCGCGCCGGTTTTTCGTCAGTGAGAGGCGTCGGTGAACTCGCGGAACTCGCCGGTGACGAGGTGCGCCGTCTGCTCGCCGATGTCGACGGCGTGGTCGCCGATCCGCTCGAAGCAGCGGGAGACGACCAGCATGCGGAGGCCCCACTCCTGCATCCGCTGGTCGGATCCGAGGGAGAGCACGTGCTGAACGGCTCGGCGATTCGCGCGGTCGATCAGCTCGTCCATCTCGGGGAGCGACTCGGCGGCGGCGAGGTCGCGATCCTGGAACGAGGTCATCGCCACCCGGATCATCTCCTCGGCGCGAGCTCCCATCTCCTCGAAGGCGTCGATCAGCGTCGGATGGGGCTCTTCGACGCGGCCCGCGAGCTTCGTCAGCTTCGCGATCGTCACGCAGTAGTCGGCCATGCGCTCGAGATGGAGGTTGATGTGCAGCATCGCCAGCACGAGCCTGAGGTCGATCGCGACTGGTGTCTGGCGGGCGAGGAGCGACTGGATGCCCTCCTCGATCGCGAAGTACCGGTCGTCGACCTCGTCGTCGAACGCGATCACCTCGTCCGCGAGCTCTTCGTCCTGCGCGACGAGCGCGTTGACCGCACCGCGGAGCGACCGCAGGACGAGTTCCGACTCCTCGTGGAGGGTCGCCTGCAGCTCGTCGAGCTCCTCCTGAAAGGAGACCCTCACGGCTTCCGGCGCCCCATCGGGATAGCCTAGCGATCGAGAACTGACACTTACTTCGATGCAAACACGCAGCGGATCTCGAGCCCGCTGCCGGGAGCGCCGCGCGCCTCGATCGACCCGCCGGCCGACGTGACGATGTGTTTCACGATCGCAAGGCCGAGCCCCGTGCCGCGTGATGCGCGCACGCGGTCGCCGCGGAAGAAGCGCTCGAACAGTCGGGGGAGGTCGCCTTCGGCCACGCCGACGCCGTCGTCGACCGCGCGAAGGACGACGCCGCCCTCGGAGTTCTCGACGACGAACGTGAAGGTCGATCCGAGCCCGGCATACCGGATCGCGTTCGTCGCGAGGTTCTCGGCGACGACCCGCAGCATCCGCGGACGAAGCGGGACCTCGGCCGCTGGATCCGCCTCGACCCTGAGCTCGACGTCGGCCCGATGCGCCCGCTCCGCGAGCTCCTCGACGACCGCCTCGAGCACAGGTTGCGCGCGCGTTGCCCGCAGGGCGACGACTTCTCGCCCTGTCTCCAGCTCGCTGAGGAAGAGCACGTCGTCGACGAGCTCCCGGATCTCGTCGCCCTGCAGCCGCGCCTGCTCGACCAGATTCGGGACGTCGGCATCCGGTAGCTGCGCGGTCTCCAGAAGCGCCAGCAGGCGCGCGACCGGCGTCCGCAGCTCGTGGGAGACGGCGGCGGTGAACGCAGTGCGCAGCCCCTCGTACGGCGCACCTCCGGGACCGCTCACATAGACGACCGACTCGACTCGCCCGTCCACCTCGTATGAGAAGCGCAGCGCCGGGTTGCCCGGGAGGATCTGCGCCAGGTCGGCTCCCTCCGCGGCGCCGAGCTCCCGGCGGGCGCGCGCGCTCGCCGCGACGACCCGGTCGTTCTCGTCCACGATGAGCACGAGCTCCGGGCTTGCCTCAACGAGCACGCGGCCACGCTCGGCCTCGAGAAGCAACGAGGCGTCGCGGTCGCGCCTGGCCCGCCGGAAGAGGGACGCCATACTTCGCGCCAGTATGGCCAAGGTCTTGATCATCGAGGACGACGAGGTCGTCGCCGAGGCGATGGGGCGTCACGTTCGTGCGGCCGGGCTGGACGCCGTCGTGGTCTCGAACGGAGACAGCGGCCTGCGTCGGCTCCGGTTCGAGCGTCCTGACGCCTGCGTCGTCGATCTGATGCTGCCTGCGCTCGACGGCTGGCGGCTGATCGAGATGGCACGCGCGGAGGGGATCGGCACGCCGATTGTGGTCGTCAGCGCCCGCGGTACGGAGCACGACCGCGTCCATGCGCTCGAGATCGGCGCCGACGACTACCTCGTGAAACCGTTCTCGATGAAGGAGCTCGTCGCGCGGGTGCAGGCGGCGATCCGTCGCGGTGCCCGCCCCCAGGAAGCCGCCCGCGGCGAGCCCCTCCAGATCGAGGAGCTCGAGATCGACCCGAAGCAGGTGCAGGCCTACGTCGACGGGGAGAGCGCGGAGCTGACACCCACGGAGTTCCGCCTCCTGTACGCGCTTGCGCTCGAGCGCGGCCGCGTCATGACGCGCGACGAGCTGCTCCAGCGGATCTGGGGCCGCCATGAGTCCCACCGCGACCGCACGGTTGACGTCTTCGTCCGCAAGCTGCGCGAGAAGATCGACCGCCGCGCCCCGCACCACAGCTTCATCCAGACCCGGTACGGCGTCGGGTACCAGCTCGAAGCCCGGCCGAAGTAGAGCCTTCACCAACAGTTCACCATCCGGTCACCAGGCCGGTGCCCAGCGGGCGCGCGGGCGGACGATCATCTGGTCGATGGCAACGGTGCTGATCGTCGAGGACGACAGCGTCCTCGCCGAGTCGATGGCCGCCCACCTCCGTGAGGCCGGCCACGAATCAGTCCAGGTCGGCGACGGCAGGAAGGCTCTGTCACGGCTCCGGTACGAGCGCCCCGACGTCTGCGTGCTCGACCTGATGCTGCCGGCGATCGACGGCTGGCACGTGATCGACACGGCCCGGCGGGAGGGCATCGGCACGCCGATCGTCGTCGTCAGCGCCCGCGGTACCGAGCACGACCGCGTGCACGCCCTCGAGATCGGCGCCGACGACTACCTCGTCAAGCCCTTCTCCATGAATGAGCTCGTGGCGCGCGTTCACGCGGCCGCGCGTCGCGGCGTCAGGCCGCAGGAGCCGGAGACCGGCGAGGCGATGGAGATCGAGGAGCTCAGGCTCGACCCGGCGAACGTCCAGGCGTACCTGAACGGCGACAGCGTCGGGCTGACGCCGACCGAGTTCCGCCTCCTGTACGCGCTCGCGCTGACACGCGGCCGCGTCTCCACGAGGGACGAGCTGCTGCAACGCGTGTGGGGACGGCGCGCGACCTACCGCGACCGGACGGTGGACGTGTTCGTGCGCAAGCTCCGTGACAAGATCGATCGGCGCGCCCCGGCGCACACCTTCATCCAGACCCGCTACGGCGTCGGCTACAAGCTGGACCCCCAGCCAAAGGCGATCAGGGCCTAAGTGCGAGCTCAGCGGCGGCAAGCGCCGCGAGGCCCGCGATCGTCGCTCCGAGGAGCGCGGCGCCGCCCGTCGAGAATCCCGTTGCGGCCGCCAGCCAGGCGATTGCCGCGGCCGCCGTCGCGAGGTTCGCAACGGCGAGGACGCTCATCTGAACCGCCATCCGCCACAGCACCACGGCGACGGCCAGCAGCAAGAAGCCGACGACCAGGACGGCGACACGCCCGACCGGATGCGGAAAGTCGAGCGTGCCGCTTACACCGCCCAGAACCAGCGTGGCGCCGAGTGCGGCCTCGAACACCGCATCGGCTCGGATCACCGCCCGCGCTGTCATAATTAATGAAACGAGTGTAGAAGAAATGGCGCGCCCTGTCGACACGACTCGCCGAACGACCACGCTTGCGAGAGCGGCTGATTACGTCCTCGACCACGGGCTGGCCGATCTCAGCCTCCGTCCGCTCGCGAGGGCGCTCGATACCAGCCCGCGCATGCTGCTATACGACTTCGGCAGCAAGGAGCGGCTCGTCCACGAGATCCTGGCCGAGATCCGCCGCCGCGAGCGATCGCTGCTCGATGCCGACGTGCACACGCTCGACGACGTCTGGCGCTGGATCTCGGCACGCGAACGGCAGCCGTTCCTGCGCCTCTTCTTCGAGACCTACGTCGCCGCGCTCGACCGGGACGAGGCGCAGCCGTTCGTTCGCGACTGGCTGCACTACCTGGAAGAACGCTGGACACCGCCGGTGGACGAGGCCACCGCGACGCTCATGATCGCCGTCGTCCGCGGCCTCCTCCTCGACCTTCTCGCCACCGGCGACCGCTCGCGCACGGACGCCGCGTTACGTCGCTTCAGCGAGCTGCTGGGTTAAGCGGGATCCGGGTCCGGCGGCGGCTGCATTGCCGCGCCGGGGAGCGGGAACGGCTTCGGCTTGGGCTTCGGCGCGGGCCTGCGCTCGGCGCCGGGAGCCTCGCGCGGGGTGGGAGCCGGCTCGTCCGCGAAGACGGTCTCCTCCGCCTCGCCCGCGAGCAGCCGCTCGAACTGATCCTTGTCGATCGTCTCGCGCTCGATCAGGATCGCGGAGAGCTGGTGCAGCTGGTCGAAGTGCTCGCGGAGCACCTGCTTCGCCCGCTCGTGGGCCTGCTCGATGACCCGGCGGATCTCCTCGTCGATCTCGCGCGCCATCTCCTCGGAGTAATCCGGCTCCGCCGCCATCTCCCGCCCGAGGAAGGGCAGGTCGTGGTTGCGACCGAGAACGCGGGGCCCGAGCTTCTCGCTCATGCCGAAACGCATGACCATCTGCTTGGCGGTCCCGGTCACCTTCTCGAGATCGTCGGCGGCGCCGGTCGTCACCTCGTGGAACACGAGCTCCTCCGCGGCGCGGCCGCCCAGGGACATCGCCAGGCGGTCCATCAGCGCTGCCTTCGTCGTCAGGTAGCGGTCCTCGCGCGGCAGCGAGATCGTGTAGCCGAGCGCCTGGCCGCGGCCCACGATCGAGAGCTTGTGCACCTCGTCGGTGTGCTCGAGGAAGTAGCCGACGAGCGCATGCCCGAGCTCGTGGTAGGCGGTGATCTTGCGCTCCTCCTCCGAGAGCAGGCGCGTCTTCTTTTCGGGGCCGGCGATCACACGCATGATCCCTTCCTCGAGCTCGTCCTGGTCGATCACCTTCTTGCCGCGCCTGGCGGCCAGGAGCGCCGCCTCGTTGACGAGGTTGGCGAGGTCGGCGCCCGTGAAGCCGGGGGTGAGCGCGGCCACCTTCTCGGCGTCGACGTCGGGCCCGAGCTTCGCCTTGCGCATGTGCACCTCAAGGA
>JBKPNC010000088.1:0-21618 GCA_046732435.1 Actinomycetota bacterium | reverse complement strand
CTACGGGTCGGTCGTCCATGCCGCTCGGGAGACAGGGTCGTGACTGCGCCGCGCCCGGTCGTGCTCCTCGGGATGATGACGAAGATGCCGGTCGCGGGCGTCGTCTGGCAGACGCTCCACTACCTCATCGGCCTTCGTGAGCTCGGTTTCGACCCCTACTACGTGGAGGCGCACGCCCGGACGCCTTCGATGTTGATGACGCGGCAGGACGACGACTCCTCCGTCAACGCCGCGGAGTTCATCGCCGACGTCATGAACCGATTCGACTTCCGAGGTCGCTGGGCCTTCCACGCCCTGCACGACGACGGTCGGTGCCTCGGCCTCAGCCGGAGCCGGCTCCGGCGTCTGTACCGCGAAGCCTCGCTCATCATCAACTTGCACGGCGGGACGGAGCCGTTGCCGGAGCATTACGAGACGGGCCGGCTCGTGTATCTCGAGACGGATCCCGTCCAGCTTCAGGCCGAGCTTCACAGGGGCGTTCAGGAGACGTTCGAGTTCCTCGAGCCACACTGCGCCTTCTTCACGTTCGCGGAGAACTACGGCCGTGCCGGGTGTGGACTGCCGGTCACCGACCACTTCGAATTCATGCCCACGCGGCAGCCGGTCGTCCTCGACTTCTGGAACCGAGGCGCGTCCCGCGCGCGATCCACCTACACGACCATCGGAAACTGGCGCCAGCACTGGCGGTCCGTCCACCTGGACGGCGAGGAGTATCGGTGGAGCAAACACCACGAGTTCCTCAAGTTCCTCGAGGTCCCGCGCCGAACCGGCTGCCAGTTCGAGCTTGCGCTCTCGAGCCTCGAGAACGAAGACGAGGCGCTGCTCGCCGAGCACGGGTTCCGGGTTCGGCGAGCACTCGATTTCTCCACCGACGTCGATGCGTATCGCCGGTACGTGGTGTCGTCTCGCGCGGAGTTCACCGTCGCGAAGGACCAGAACGTCCGTCTCCGTACGGGCTGGTTCAGCGACCGGAGCGCGACCTACCTCGCCGCAGGACGTCCCGTGATCACACAAGACACGGGGTTCGGCGAGGTGCTGCCGGTGGGTGAGGGCCTGTTCTCTTTCTCGACCGTCGAGGAAGTCGACGCGGCTGTCGCCGAGATCGAGGGACGCTATCGCGCCAACCGGCGCGCCGCGTTCGAGATTGCGCGCGAATACTTCGACGCTTCGACGGTCCTGCGGCCGTTGCTCGAACGGGTCGGGGTCAGCGTTTCGTCGCGGCCGCTACGTCGCGCTGCCACGCCGGTAGGGTCGATGCCTGCGCCCTCCGCGAGCAGGACGGCGGTCGTCATCCCCTGCTTCGACCTGGGTGCGTTCCTGGAGGAAGCCGTCGCGAGCGTCCGGGCGCAGACGCTGCCGGCTGAAGAGCTCATCGTCGTGGACGACGGCTCGACGGATCGCAGCACGCTACGCATCCTCGACCGACTGGCGGCGGACGGAGTCGTGGTGCTGCGAACGCCCAACCGCGGCGCACCCGCCGCGCGCAATCATGGCATCGAGCACGCGAAGGCCGATTACGTCCTCTGCCTCGACGCCGACGACGTGCTCGAGCCGGATTTTCTCGCCGAGACGGTCCCGAGGCTCGATCTCGAGCCGGCCGTTGGCGTCGTGGCGACGCATGTCGAGTTCTTCGGCGAGCGGCACGGCGTCTGGGAGCCGCCGGACTATACGCCGTCGACCCTCCTGTGGGAAAACTGCATTCCCAGCGCCTCGCTCTTCCGGAAAGCGTGCTGGCGTGAAGCGGGTGGCTACGCCGATCTTGCCGCGTGCCAAGACTGGAACCTCTGGCTCTCGATGGTCGAGCGCGGCTGGCGCTGGGCGGTCGTGCCGAAGGTTCTCTACCGCTACCGCGTGCGCAGCGGCTCGATTTCGGATCGCGGCCGTGCGGTCCGGCGCCAGTTGCTGCGGAAGCTCATCCAGCTCCACCCGGATACGTATCGCAAGAACTGGCCTGAGGTCTTCGCGGACATGGATGCGGAGGTGGCGCGGCTTCGTGCGCGCCTGGGTGAGCTCGAGCGCGAGGGAAAGGGAAAGGACGAGGAGAACCTCGCGCTCAAGGAGGCAGTTGCGGCGGCGACGCGTCCGGCAGAGGAGCGCCGCGCGACCGTCGAACCGTCTTGGGTCGTCCACATGCGGCACCTCGTCGAGCGTGTGGCGCCAAAAGGAGCGGCCGTTTTGGTCGCGGGCGACGGCGAGCTCCCGAGCTTTCGCGGGCTCACCGCGACGCAGTTCGCCGAGACCGGAACCGACGCCCCCGCCGCGCTCGAGACGGCGCGGGGCGCGGGCGCGGCGGCGCTCGTGTTCCCGGCGCGTCAACTCGCCGCGCTCGAGTCGGACGCGACGTTCCGGCAATACCTAGACGGCCGGTACTACGCGATGGTCCGCGAGCCCGGCGTCGGCGTGGTCTACGACTTGCGCGCGGCGCTCGAGCCGCCGACGTTCTCGGTCGTCATCTGCACGTACCGTCGCTCGGACCGACTCGGGACGGCGCTTTCGTCTGTTCTCGGGCAGGAGTATCCGGCCGACCGGTTCGAGGTAGTTGTCGTCGATAACGAACCGTCGGAGGCGGCCCGACGCGTTGTCGAAGCGTTTCGCGGGTCGAGTCCTGTGCCAGTCGCCTACCACGTCGAGAGCCAGCGTGGACTTTCGCACGCTCGCAACGCCGGCGTCGCCCGCGCACGCTGCGAATACGTTGCCTTCCTAGACGACGACGCGACGGCTGATCCGGCGTGGCTCGCATCGCTCGCCGGCGTCATCCTCCAGTACGGCGCGCTCGTCGTCGGGGGGCGCGTCGAGCCGGTCTTCGAGGCCGGTAGTCCGCCGAATTGGATGGACGACCAGTACGTCAAAGGCTTCTTCGGTCTCGACTACCACGACTGGGGCAAGGACGACCGGACACTTCGCATTCGCTCGCCGCTCTACCTCGGCGGCGGTAACAGCGCCTACGCAAAGCGCCTCTTCCGGCACTTCGGCGGCTTCCGCGCCGAGCTCGGCCGGCGAGGAGCGGGGCTGCTCGCCGGGGAGGAAACCCTGCTCAACCTCGAGCTCGACGTTCACGACGTTCCCATCTACTACACCGCCGATGCCGTCGTTCGCCACGCGATTCCCCGGGAGCGGGCGACCAAGCGTGAGATCGTTCGCCGCGCGTACTGGTCAGGCGTCTCGGATGCGGTCTTGTCACGCCTCTTCTTCGAACCGGAGGAGGTCGTCGAGGCCGTTCGGCAGAGTCGTCTGCGGCTGCGAGCCGCGCTCGTAGCCGGCGGCGTCACCCGCAACTTCGGTGAACGATGCCGCGCCGCCCACGAGGCGGGCTTCCTTCGCAAGGCGCACCAGTTGGCCCTCGGCGAGCGGTTCGGCCGCCGGCTGGCTCGCCGGGACGTCACGTGGACGGTCGACCACGTTCTCGCCGAGGCCGAACGCTTGCCGAACGGGCCGGAGCGTGAGCTCCGTCGGGCGGCGGCACTGCGGGCGCTCGGCCGCACGGACGACGCCGAAGCGGCTTCCACGCAGGCGGCCGCACACGAGCCGCTCCGCAAACCGGCGGCGAGAAACGGATCCCGCCACCTCCTCCGCCCGCAGTACGAGCGGATGGTGACGGACGTCAGACGCCTCGTGGATACGACCCTGCCCGCCGGTTCGAAGGTCGTGGTGGTGAGCAAGGGTGACGACAACCTCGTTCGCCTGGAGCGCCACGAGGGCTGGCACTTTCCCCAGGACGAGCGAGGCGTCTACGCCGGCTACTACCCGGGCGACAGCGGAGAGGCGATCGCTGCCATCGAGCGCCTCCGCGGCAAGGGCGCCGAGTACCTCGTCTTCCCGACGACCTCGATGTGGTGGCTCGAGCACTACGAGGGCCTGTCGCGCTATCTCGAGAGCAGCTTCCGCGTCGTCCGCCGCGGCGAGCCGTGCGCGGTCTTCGCGCTCGGCGAGTCGGCCTCCGTGCGAGAGCGGGTGCCCGCGTGACTGCGCCGGCGCACACGCCGACGACGACCGTCTGCATCCCGGTGCGCAACCAGGAGCGGTATCTCGGAGACGCGCTACGGAGCGCCCTGTCCCAGTCGGTTCACGACTACGAAGTCGTCGTCTTCGACGATGCTTCTACCGACGGTACGGCAGAGGTCGTCAGGTCGTACACCGACCCGCGGCTCCGGTACTACCGACAGCGACGGCGCGTCGGCATCGCCCGCAACCGCAACAGTTGTCTCGACGTCGCGCGCGGCCGGTTTATCGCCTGGCTGGACGCCGACGACGTCTATCGGCCGGAGATGCTCGCGATTCAGGTCTCCGTGCTCGGGCGCCATCCGAGAGTCGGTCTGGTCCACGGAAACCACGATGTGCTCGGCGTCGACGGGCGCCGTCTGCCTGACTGGGAGCCCCCGTTCGCAACCAACACGGTCGAGAGCGGATCCGACGCGTTCGGGGAGCTCGTGCTCTCGAACTACGTCACCGCGCCAACGGTCGTCGTGCGGCGTGAGTGCTACGACGCCGTCGGGGGCTATGCGCACGAGCTCGCGCTGAGCGGCGAGGACTGGGAGCTCTGGATGCGGGTTGCGCTCCGCTACGACGTGGCTTACACGGCGGCGAAAGTCGCCGCCTACCGCGTCCACGACGGAAGCACGTCCGCCGCCGTCGTCTCGAGCGGCGCGCGGCTGCTCCTCGACCGCACCGCGATCCGCCGCATCTTCGTGTGCGAGCGCAACATCGCCGACAGGCGCCGCGCACTCCGGCGCGCCCGTGCGGCGCTGGCGTTTAAGGCGCTCATCCAGGCTGGAAACGACTTTACGGGCGGAGACGACCGGCGGGCGCTGGCCTCGTGTGGCGAGGCCTTTCGCGCCTTCCGCCGTCTCGGCCAGAGCCCTCGCGCGCCCCGGTTGATCGAGAGCATCGCCCGGCGTGACGAGTACGGCACGTACGTGCACTCCAAGGCGCTACTGCGGCTTCTTCACGGCGAGTTCTGCGACTCGCGATTCGGCAACAGGGTGCAAAAGCTCGCAATCGTCGACCCCGAGTGGGAGGCGACCATGCGCGCCGCCGCGCAACGCGTGCGTGCCTGCGTGCCCCGCGACGCCGCCGTCGCCGCGGTCGACAAGCACGATCCGACGCTGCTCCACTTCGCGAATCGCCGTGGCTGGCACTTCCCCGACCGCCGCCTACTCCCAGGCGGCTACCCGAAGGACGGCGGCGAGGCGGTCGAGCACCTTGAGGCGTTGCGATCTCGCGGAGCCGAGTACCTGGTGCTGCCGGGGCACGCGCTCTGGTGGCTCGAACACTATGCGGCCCTCGGGGAACACCTCGACCGCTCCTGTAGAGAGACGTGGAGCGACGAGAGCTGCCGGATCTACCAGCTCGCGGAACCGGCGGCCGCGATATGAGCGCGCACGCGTTCGCCGCCTCGTACGTGGAACCCCTCGACTCGACCGCCGAGCGCTACCTCGTGGTGAACGCCGACGATCTCGGACGGAGCGTCGGCGTGAACGAGGGCATTTTCCGCGCGCACGAGCGGGGCATCGTCACGAGCGCGAGCCTCATGGTCCGCTGGCCCGCTGCGGAGCACGCCGCGGAATCGATTGGCGCGCACCCTCGCCTCGGAGTCGGTCTCCACGTCGATCTCTCGGAGTGGAGCGTTCGCGCCGGACAGTGGAGATGTGAGTACGAGGTCGTTCCGATCGACGACGCTGCTGCCGTTGCCGAGGAGGCGTCGCGCCAGCTCGAGCGGTTCGAGCGGCTCGTCGGTCGCGAGCCGACGCACCTCGACTCCCACCAGCACGTCCACCGGCACGAGAGCGTGGGCGGCGTACTGCTCAACGTCGCGAGGCGGCTTGGCGTCCCGCTGCGCGACTGCACACCCGGCGTGCGGTACCGCGGCGATTTCTACGGACAGACCTCAAAAGGGGACCCCTATTCCGAAGGCATCACGGTCGAAGCGCTCCTCGAGCTAATGGAGGGGCTCGAGCCCGGCGTCACCGAGGTCGCGTGCCATCCCGCCGACGGAGACCCCGCGGATCAGACGTACGGGCGCGAGCGCGCAGTCGAGCTTGCGACCCTCTGCGATCCTCGCGTGCGCCTGGCGGCGGTCGAGCGCGGCATCGAGCTCCGCTCGTACGACGACGTCCACTCGCGGCTAGACCTCGGATCGCGGGCGTGGGAACGAGACCTGCGCGAGCGCGGGATCGCAGCCCTGCGAGCCGGCGACTGGCGGACGGCATGCGCCTGGCTCGCCCGTGCGCTCGCGATCGACCCCGAAAGCACGAGCGCCTGGGTATGGCGCTCGAAGGCCGAGCAGCAGGGCGGAGATACGGCGGCCGCGCTCCGGTCGGCTGAGCGCGCCCTCGCGCTCGAGCCGACGTGGGCGTCGGTACGCCTGCAGTTCGCCGACGCTCTCGGCGATGCAGGTCGAGCGGCTGAAGCGGGATCAATCCTCCAAGAGCTTGTGCAGGCGCACGCCGATGACGTCCAGATCCTCCGGCGCGTCGTTCGCAGGCTGGCGCAGTTCCACGACGGTCCGCGGGCGCTACAGGCAGCCGATCGGCTCCTGGAGCTGCAACCTGGCGACGAGGAAGGGCGCTTTACCAAGGCCTCGTGCCTCTGGAGGTCGGGCGATCGCGCGGCGGCCGCCGCCGCCCTGAACGGCGCGGAGGCGCGGAAGCCGGCGAGCGTCCGGGCGGCGGCGCGCCTGTTCCTCGAGGTCGGAGAGCCACTGCGGGCGTGGGCCGCGCTCAGATCGCTGCCTGAACAGCAGGTAACGCGCCCGCTGCTCCTCGCCTCGGGACACGCACTGCGCCGGGCGGGCGCAATCGCGGCTTCCCAGGAGGCGTTCGAGCGAGCGGTCGCGTCGGCGCCGAACGACGCAGATGCAAGGCACTACCGAGATGTCGTCGCCGGAGAGGCGAGTGTGCTTCGCGACGGTTGGACGGCGCCCGCCATACGGCGGCCACGGTTGTACCGCCGCGTACGCGGCAGGGTTCTCCACGTCGTCGGCCATTCGGCGCCGCACACGCAGGTGGGCTACACGGTCAGGACGCAGTACGTGACCCGGGCGCAACGAGAAGCGGGGCTGGATCCGCATGTCGTCACCCGGCTCGGCTATCCGTGGGACGAGGGCGTCGCCGATGCGGCCGATCGCGACGACATCGACGGGATCGTCCATCATCGGCTCCGGCCGGACGCCCCGATCCCGGTTCCCCTGGGCGACCGGCTGTCGGAGACGCTCTCCAGAGCGGCGGCGCTCGTCCGCGAGTTGCGGCCATCGGTGCTCCATGCCGCGAGCGACTATCGCAACGCGCTGATCGCGCAGGCTCTCGGCCGGTCGTTCGGAATCCCGGTGGTGTACGAAGTGCGCGGATTCTGGGAGGAAACGCGCCTCGCCACGCAGGGGCCGGGTGCCGAGGAACGCGACTCCTACAGATGGCACTGCGAGCGCGAGCTCGCATGTCTGCGCTCGGCCGACGCCGTCGTGACCCTCGCCGAGGTCATGAAGGAGGAGCTCGTCCGGCGAGGTGTCGACGAGGCGAGCGTGACCGTCGTGCCGAACGCAGTCGACGTCGAGACGTTCCGGCCGCTCGAACGCGACGACGCACTGGCGGTCGAACTGGGCTTCGAGCCACACGACGTCGTCCTCGGATACGTGTCGAGCCTGTCGGCGTACGAGGGAGTCGGCTATCTCATCGAGGCAGTCGCCCTACTCGCGGCAGCGGGCGAGTCGGTGCGGTGCCTCGTCGTCGGAGACGGCGACGAGCGATCGGTACTCGAGCGGCGCGCGGACGAGCTCGAGATCCCGGACCGGGTCGTCTTCACGGGTCGCGTCCCACACGCAGACGTCCTTCGTCATTACTCGCTGATCGACGTCTTCGTCGTACCGAGGACGGCCGATCGCGTGTCGCGGCTGGTCACGCCGCTGAAGCCCTACGAGGCGATGGCGGCCGGACGCGCCGTGGTCGTCTCCGGGGTGCCGGCACTTCGCGAGATGGTCATGGAGGGGATCACCGGTCTCGTCTTCCCGCCGGAAGACGCGCGTGGTCTTGCGGAGGTCGTGAAGCCGCTCGTCCGCGATCGAGAGGTGCGACGCACCCTTGGCGCCTCTGCACGGAAGTGGGTGTGCGAGAACCGAACGTGGAACTCGAATGGGCTTCTCTACCGCGATCTCTACTGCTCGCTCGGGGCGGCATAGCGCATGAGCGCGCTCGATCTCCGCACCGGTCGTATCCCGCCGCCAGGCACGATCCACCTGCTGCGAACGCTCGCGATGCCTGGCTACGAGGTTAAGCTGACTCGCGCGCGGGCGGCTCAGGAGCTTCGTGATGCACGCCTCGGTCTCTTCGATATATACGGGCGGCGCGTCGCCCTCGTGCCACCGGTGGATTGGAACCAGGCGGGCACGCGGAGCTGGCATACGCAACTTCACTCGTGGGTCTTCATGGACGTCCTCCTGCAGATGTACCTGGAGGGCGACGAAGCGGCCTTTGGCCAGGCGCTGCACCTGGCGCTGGATTGGATCGCAAGTCAGCGACGAGCGAGCTCGGGCTCGAATCCGCTCGCCTGGTACAACAAGGTCGTCGGCGACCGCTCACCCTACGTCGCCTACCTCCTTCGCGCCGGCGCATCCGCCGGCCTCCTCTCCGACGAGCAAGCGAACGAACTGCTGGCCTCGTTCATCGAGCACGGCCGCTTTCTCGAGGATGAAGCCAACTACGCGAAGCGCACGAATCACGGTCTCTACCAGGATGCAGGGCTTCTGCTCCTCGCAAAATACGGCGCCGGCTTCTTACCGGAGGCCGACACCTGGAGAGCCAAGGCTCGCCGTCGCTTCGGCGAGAATTTCGCCGCGCTTTACGACGCCGAAGACGCGCTCTACCTCGAACACTCGACCGCTTATCACTATTCCCTAATTACGCTCGTCACGAGGCTCTGCAAGCAGGGGCTCCTCGACGTCGATGAATTCGGACCCTTGGTCGCGCGGATGCGCGAGAGCGGGAGCTGGTTCGTCATGCCGGATGGAATGCTGACCCAGATCGGCGACACCGACCTGAGTCAGGCGATGCCGTGGGCGCTGCGCGAGGCCGCCCAGAAGAGCGGGCTCCGACTCTTCCCGCGTGCGGGATACGCCGTCGTCAAGGAGAACGACTCCTATCTGGTCGTGGCAGCGAGCTTCCACGGCGTGCAGCACAAGCACTCGGACGAACTGAGCTTCGAGTTGTACGAGCGGGAGCGGGTCGTTTGCGACCCAGGGCGCTATGCGTACGAGGAGGGCGATTCGTTCCGCCAGTTCGCGCAGAGCGCCTGCGCCCACAGCGTACTGCTGCTCGACGACGTCGAGTTCTCGTTCAAGGGTCGTGAGCCGTTCGGAAGCGGCATCCTCGCCGGCGGCGAAGGCGCCGGATGGTACGGCGTGCTTGCGCGGAATCCGCTGGTCGCGGATCTCGGGGCCTCGCATCTGCGGCTCTTTCTCTACCTGCCTGGGAGGGCCCTTCTGATTCTCGATCAGCTTGGCTCGTGGACGGGTCGGTCGCGGCGGCTGCTGCACCTCGCTCCAGGCATCAGCGCAAGCGGGGACGGTGCCGTGCGGCTCGAGGGAGCGCGGTTCCGCGGGACGCTACGCGACCACTCGGCCGGCGGGTCGGACGTGCTTCTCCGGCGCGGTCGGGAGTCGCCGCCGATCCAGGGATGGCATTTCCCGTCCGAACGTCGAGCCGAGCCGGCGACCGTCGTGGAGCTGACGCAGCGCGAATCTGCACCAACGCTCGTCACCGCACTCGAGCTCGGAGAGGATGGTCTGCAGATCGTCGCGGTCGAGTGGAATCAGCGCGACGTCGCGGTCGGCGTGGTGCTCGGGACACGGCGCAGTTGCGTGAGCGTAAAGCAGGTGGATTCGGCGCTCGACATCCGAGAGGTCCGGTGAGCACGTCGGCCCCCCCGCTCGGCCGCCGGTACACGCGCGCTGAGCTCCTCTCCGAGACCGTGGACGTGCGGCGAGTGCTTGCGTCGAGGGGAGCACCCGAGTATCGCGTGCTGATGTCCAAGCGACGGACGGAACACGACAAGGAGCTCGCCCGCTGCGGCCGGTTCGTCGTGTTCCCGACCGTGGAGGTCGCGACGTGTCTGAAGCCGCCGGTCGATTGGACGCAAGATCCGCTTTCCAGCCGCTCGTGGCGCGCCCAATTGCACAGCCTCCGTTTCCTCGACGTTCTCTTCCAGATGTATCTCGAGGACGACGATCGCGAGGCGCTTGACTCAGCCGGCGCTCTGGCGGTCGACTGGATCGCCCACAACCGGCAGGCCTCGCCCGGTATCTCGGAGTACGCATGGTTCGACAGGTTGGTCGGCGACCGCGCTCCCTATCTCGCCTACCTGCTTGTCACCTCCGCGGCCGCGGGCCGCCTTTCTGCCACCGCCGCGCAGTCCTTGCTCGCATCGGTCATCGAGCACGCGGACTTTCTCGCCGACGACGCCAACTACGTCGGCGGCACGAATCACGGCTTGTTTCAGGACGCAGGTCTCCTTCTTATCACCTCTTACCTGCCGTTCCTGGACGAAGCGCAACGTTGGCGAGGCATCGCCACCGAACGCTTCTTCGGGACACTGAGCCGACATGTCGATCACGGCGAGGCAATCCACCTCGAGCATTCGCCGAGTTACCACACGGACATCACCGCCCTCACCGAAAAGATCATCCGTCTCGCCGAGGTCGACGACGCGCGCCTCGGTCATCTGGTCGACAGGCTCACGGACAACTCCGGATGGTTTGTCATGCCGGACGGAAACCTTCCGCCGCTCGGCGACACCGACCTCTCGTCTGCGCCGGCGTTCGCCCGTAGCTCGGCGGAGTCGAAGCAGGGACTGAGGCTATTCCCGGCCTCGGGGTGGGCCGTCGTCAAGGACGACGACTCGTACCTCATCCTCACGGCGGCTTTCCACAGTCGAGCCCACAAGCACTCCGACGAGCTCAGCTTCTGTCTCGTGGATCGCGGTGAGCTCGTTATCACCGAGGCCGGAAAGTATGGATACGACGAGGACGAGGCTCGCGAGTACGCGACCTCCAGTCGTGGCCACAACGTCGTCCTGGTCGACGACGACGAGTTCTCGTTCCGGTGGGCCAAGCCGTACGGAAGCGGTGTCCGGCGCGGCGGCGCGGCGGGCGGGTGGTACGCCGTCGAGGCGACGAACCAGCTTCTGCGTGCCCGCGGCGTCGTTCATCGCAGGACGCTCCTGTTCAGGCCACGAGTCGTGCTGATCGTGGTTGACGAGATGAGCGCCGACGAGAGCCATACATACACGAGGCTATTCCACATCGGTCCGGACATCCAAGTCACTCGAAACAACGGATGCTTCCATTTGGTCGGAAACGACTTCGCCGGATCGCTCGCCGACGCCGGCGGGGAGCCCGTACGGCAGCGAGTGACGCGCGGCGAGACGTCTCCGCGGCTCAAAGGGTGGACCTTTCCCCGCTATGGGGTGTCCTGCGAGACCGCCGTCGTCGAGCTCGTGAGCGTCGGCGCGGCCTCGACACTCGCGACCGTGATCGGGCTGATGCCCGACCCGATCGAGACGCACCTCGCGCCCGTCGAAACCGGCGGATTCACGGTCGAACTCCGCCATCCCCAAGTCGAGGCGAGCGTGGTCGTCACCCCCGATGACGAGCGACTGCTTCTCGGCGTGGAGGCATGCCCGTGATCAGAGTCCTGCTCTATGCCGACGTCGACCTCAACCTGATCGACGGGTCCTCCATCTGGCTGGCCTCGCTCGCCGAGCTGCTCGCGGACTCCGGTCGCATCGACGTCACGGTGCTCAGAAAGACTCCCTGCGAGCGCGACGTCGTCATACGCGCCGCGGCATCCCGGGGCCATGTCACGCTCGTCGATCCGTGGCGCGAGGCGGCGACCGACAAGCAGATTGCCTCGACGCTCGCGTTCAACGCCGGCCGCCGGGTGCACCCGGCCGTCGCTGCGTCGTTGATCCGCGTCCTCGACAATCGCCGCCAGTTCGACCTCTTCGTCGTCAGGAGCCTCGGCACGGCGTCGATCCTCAGCGGCGAACGTCGATTTTCGCCCCGGCTGTGGACGTATGTGACCGACCCGTTGCGTCATCGCGGAGAGAGCGACGTGCGGCAGTTGCGTCAGCTGCTGCACGGCTCCCGCAGGCTCGTCTGCCAGAGCGAGGAAGCCCGTGATTGTTTTCTCGAGCTGACCGGTTGCGAGGAAGGCGAGCGCTTCGTGCTCCTGCCGCCCATCGTGCCTGCGTGCGAGCGACGTGAGGCGGTCCTCGACCCGCTGCGGCCGAAGCTCGGCTACTCCGGAAAGTTCTCGTCGCAGTACCTGATAACGGAGACGCTCGACGCCTTCGCGCGCATCCGGCGGGAGCGTCCGGAGGCCGAGTTCCACGTCGTCGGGGACAAGTTCAACAACGACCCGTCGCGCGAGAGCTTCGTGGACGATGTTCAGACGCGGCTGGAAACCGACCCGGGCGTTACGTGGCACGGTGCGAAGACGCGGGCGGAGGCCGCCGAGATCGTCGCGGGCGTCGACGTGACCGCCTCGTGGCGAGACGCATCGTTCGACTCGAGCGTCGAGATCTCCACGAAGCTGCTCGAGTCAGCGGCCCTCGGGGTACCGCCGTTGCTGAACCCGACCCCCATTCAGCGGCGGATCTTCGGTACCGACTACGCCGGTTACGTCGACTCCGCCGACGCCTTCGTCGCCCGGTTCCTCTCTCTGACGGCCACGCGTGACGCCTACGCGCGCGCGTCCGAGCAAGCCCTGCGAGCGGCCGAGCCGTTTCTGCGGGAGCGAGCGCTCGAGCGGATTCTGCCCATGCTCCTGGAAGACACGGTTCCGGGAGACGCGGGTGCGCGCAGGCGTCTCCTCGTCGCCGGCCACGACTTCAAGTTCGCGTCCGCGCTGGTCGATCGTTTCAGGCGGGACCCCCGGTATTCCGTCAACGAGGACCGCTACAGCGGTCATGCGATACGCGACACGGAGCAAAGCGAGGCCCTGCTCGTCCGAAGCGACATCGTCTTCTGCGAGTGGTGCCTCGGGAACGCGGAGTGGTATTCGCACAACAAGGCCCACGACCAGGCGCTCGTCGTGCGCCTCCACAGCCAGGAGCTCCGAACGTCGTATCTCGACCGCGTCGACTGGGACAGCGTCGACGCGGCCGTCTTCATCTGCGATCACCACCGCGACGCCTTCCTCGAGCGCTTCCCGTTCATGCGCCGGCGCGCGCGGCTGATCTACAACTCGGTCGACCGAGCAGCTCTCGCACGTCCGAAGACCCCGGAAGCGAGATTCACGCTCGGCCTCCTCGGCATGGTGCCGCGCCTCAAGTCGCCGCACGTTGCGGTCGAGTTGCTCGCCCGCCTACGAAGGATCGACTCGAGGTATCGGCTCTCGATCAAGGGTCGCCGCCCGGAGGAGTACGAGTGGGTCTGGCGCCGCCCGGGGGAGCGCTCTTACTACGAAGAGATTTACGAGCTCCTGTCCTCGCGGGAGTTTCGACGGGCGGTCTCGTTCGACGACTTCGGTGATGACGTGGCCGACTGGCTGACCGGCATCGGAATGATCCTTTCGACCAGCGAGCGCGAGGGCTCGCATCAGGCGGTCGCAGAGGGGATGGCATCCGGCTCTGTCCCGATCATCCGCGATTGGCCCGGAGCCGACCGTCTGTATCCGGCGAAGTACGTGTTCCACGACCTGGATGCGGCCGTGGAAGGGGCCCTCGCTCTGCGTGACCCGCGTGTGCGCCGCCGCGAGAGCCAAGCGTGCATGCGCTTCGCCCGGGACCACTTCGACGAGTCATCGGTCGGCGACCAGTGGGACGAGCTTCTTTCCAGCCTGTGGACCCGCCTGCGCGTGCCCCAAGACGAGGCCGCGTGAGCATTCGCGTCCTCCACGTCGTCGGGGCGCGGCCGAACTTCATGAAGGTCGCGCCCTTGATGCGCGCCCTCGACGAGCGGCCGGGGGAGTTCGAGCAGCTACTCGTCCATACCGGACAGCACTACGACGACTCGATGTCGCGGGCGTTCTTCGACGACCTCGAACTGCCACGGCCCGACGTCAACCTCGAGGTCGGCTCCGGCTCGCACGCCTACCAGACGGCGCGCGTGATGATGCGCTTCGAGTCGGTGCTCGAGCAGTACCGACCCGACTGGGTGCTCGTCCCGGGCGACGTCAACTCGACGCTGGCGTGCGCCCTCGTCGCGGCGAAGCTCGGCGTGAAGGTCGCGCACGTCGAGGCGGGTCTCCGCTCGTGGGACCGGACGATGCCGGAAGAGATCAATCGGCTGGTGACGGATCAGCTGGCCGACCTGCTGTTCACGCCCTCCCGCGACGGCGACGAGAACCTCCTGCGGGAGGGCGTGAACCCCGACCGCATCCGCTTCGTCGGCAACGTCATGATCGACTCGCTCGTCAGGCTGCTGCCGAAGGCGCACTCGCGCTGGCCGGCGCTGCAGGCAAGCCTCGTCCTCGACCGCTTCGTCGTCGTCACGCTCCACCGGCCGGGCAACGTCGACGACGGCGACTCCCTCGTCGAGCTGATCGCGGCGCTGCGGGAGCTCAGCCACGACGTGCCGGTCGTCTTTCCCGTTCACCCCCGCACGCGCGCCCGCCTCGGGTCCGATGGCGTCGCCGGCAACGGGCTGCGCCTGATCGACCCGGTCGGCTACCTCGACTTCCTCGCGCTGCAGGCGAACGCGGGCGCCGTCCTCACCGATTCGGGCGGCATTCAGGAGGAGACGACGTATCTCGGCGTTCCCTGCGTGACGGCTCGCCCGAACACGGAGCGGCCGGTGACGCTCACGCATGGAACCAACCGTCTGGTCGACTGCTCGCGGGAGGCGGTCGTATCAGCCGTTCAGGAGGCGCTTGGCGGCCGAAACGGCAACCGCCCGTCCGGGCCGCCCGAGCTGTGGGACGGCCGCGCGGCCGGGCGGATCGCCGATGAGCTCCGGAACGCCGGTGCCTGACACCGTCGTCGTCGCCGGCGCGCTCGCGCGGCGCCCGCACCAGGCCGGGCACACGTGGCAGTTCCTGCAGTACCTGCTCGGCTTCCGGGAGCTGGGCTGGGACGTGCTCTTCCTCGACCACGTCGAGCCCGAGGCGGGCTCGCCGGAGCTCGACTACTTCCGCGACGTCATGGAGGCCTTCGACCTCGTCGACTCGTGCGCGCTGCTCTCGAAGGGCGGCACGGTTTTCGGGGTCAGCCGGGACGAGGCGCTCGCGCGCGTTCGTTCCTCGGCGCTTCTCCTCAACGTCATGGGCTACCTGGACGACGAGGAGCTGCTCGCGGCGGCGCCGCTCCGCGTCTTCGTCGACACCGATCCCGGCTTCGGGCAGATGTGGCGCGCGCTCGGGCTCGCCGACGTGTTCGCCGGCCACGACCGCTACGTGACGATCGCCGAGAACATCGGCCTGCCCGGGTGCGAGATCCCCGACTGCGGGCTCGAGTGGGTGACGACCAGGCAGCCGGTCTCCCGCGCGCACTGGTATCCGAACGGCGCCAACGGGAGCGGGTCGTTCACGACCATCGGCGCCTGGCGAGGGCCCTACGACGCGATCGAGTACGAGGGCCGGCGCTACGGGCTGCGGGTGCACGAGTTCCGGCGGTTCCTCGATCTGCCAGGCGCGACCGGAGCGCAGTTCGAGCTCGCCCTCGAGCTCGACCCCGCCGACGAACGCGACGCGGAGGCGCTCCGCACCCGTGGCTGGCGTCTCGTCGACCCGCGCGCCGTCGCCGGCGACCCGTTCGCCTATCGCCGTTTCGTCTGCCACTCCAAGGCAGAGCTGATGGTCGCGCGCGGGATCTACGTGCACACCCGGAGCGGCTGGTTCAGCGAGCGCAGCAGCTGCTACCTGGCGAGCGGGCGGCCGGTGCTCGCGCAGGACACCGGCCTCGCCGGGCATCTCCCGCTCGGCGAAGGGCTGCTGACTTTCTCGACGCTCGAGGAGGCCGCGGCCGGCGTCGAGGCGATCGAGGGCGACTACCCGCGGCACTCCCGCGCGGCTGCCGAGCTCGCCGCCGAGTACTTCGACGCACGGGTCGTGCTCGGGCGGTTGCTCTCGAAGCTGGGGATCGGTTGACGGTGGCCACCGTCGTCGTCGCCGGCGCGCTCGCGAACAAGCCGTGGAACGGCGGGGAGGCGTGGGTACGGCTCAGCTGGGTGCTGGGGTTCCTTGCGCTCGGCTGCGATGCGTACCTCCTCGAGGAGATCGCCGCCGCGGACGACCGGCAACGGCGCTACTTCGAGGCGGTCGTCACCGGCTTCGGGCTCGAGCGGCGGGCGGCGCTGCTCGAATCCGAGGTGCCCCTGCCGGTGGACGTGGTCGAGCTCGGGCGCCGTGCCGACCTGCTCGTCAACATCAGCGGGCACCTCCGCCGCGAGCCGCTGTTCTCGAGCTTCCGGCGCAAGGTGTACGTCGACCTCGATCCCGGCTTCACCCAGATCTGGGACGCGTCGGGGCTCGATGCCGGGCTCGCCGGGCACGACTGCTACTTCACGGTGGGCGAGAACATCGCCGGCGGGAACGAGCTGCCCAGCGGACGGATCGACTGGATGCCGGCACGGCAGCCGGTCGTGCTCGACCACTGGCCGGCGACGAACGGCGGCGGGCGCGCCTACACGACCGTGGCCAGCTGGCGCGGCGCGTACGGGCCGGTCGAGCTCGACGGGCGCCGGTTCGGCGTCAAGGCTCACGAGCTCCGCAAGCTCGCCGCGTTGCCCGGCCGCACGGCCGTGCCACTCGAGATCGCGCTCGACATCGATGCCGGCGACGTCTCCGACCGCGAGCTGCTCGAGCGCCACGGCTGGCGGCTGACCGACCCGATCGCGTGCGCCGGCACCCCCACCCGGTTCCGGCGCTACCTGCAGGAGTCGCGGGCCGAGCTCTCGGCCTCGCAGGGCGTCTACGTCGACACGCGATGCGGCTGGTTCAGCGACCGCACGGCGCGCTACCTCGCGTCCGGCAAGCCGGCGATCGTCCAGGACACGGGCTTCGGCAGCTTTCTGCCCGTCGGCGAAGGGCTGCTTGCATTCAGGACGCCCGACGACGCGGCCGCGTGCGTCGAGGAGATCGAACGCGACTACGGCCGCCACGCCCGAGCCGCGCGACTGATCGCCGAGGAGCATTTCGAGTCCGGGCGCGTGCTGAGCCGCTTTCTCGCCGAGGCGGGAGTGGCGTGAGGATCCTCTGTAGCGGGATGCTCGCGCGCGTCCCGTACCACGGGGGAGCGAGCTGGGCCGTCCTGCAGTACGTCCTCGGCCTGCGCCGGCTCGGCCACGACGTCCTGCTCGTCGAGCCGGTGGACGCGCTGCTGCCGGCGCCCCTCGCCTACTACCGGGCGGTGGTCGAGCGATTCGGCCTGGAGGAGTGCTCCGCGCTCGTGGTGACAAAGACGCGGCAGGGCATCGGGAGGTCGTTCGACGACGTCGGCGCGTGGGCCCGCGACGCGGATGTGCTCCTCAACCTCTCAGGCGTCCTCCGCGAGCCCGAGCTCCGGGACGCCCCGGCCATCCGCGTTTTCGTGGATCTCGATCCCGCGTTCACGCAGCTCTGGGCCGCGGAAGGGGTCGACGTCGGGCTCGAGGGCCATACGCATTTCGTCACGGTCGGATCCGCCGTACCGGACTGCGGACGGGAGTGGACGTCGACGTTTCCGCCCGTCGTGCTCGACGAATGGACAACCGGGAACGGCGTCCGCCACGACGGGTTCACCACCGTCGCGAACTGGCGAAGCTACGGATCCGTCGAGGTGGGAACGGTCCTGTACGGCCAGAAGGCGCACAGCGTGCGCGGGCTGATGGAGACGCCGAGACGTCTCGAGGAGCCGGTCGAGGTCGCCCTCGCCATCCACCGTGAGGAGCGCGGCGACCTCGAGGCGCTCGAGACGAACGGCTGGCGGTTGCTGGATCCGATCGCCGCCGCCGGGACGCCCGACCGTTTCCACGACTTCGTCCGGGGCTCCCGCGCCGAGCTTGGCCTCGCAAAGAGCGGCTACGTCCTGTCCGGCTGCGGCTGGTTCAGCGAGCGCAGCGCCTGCTACCTCGCGTGCGGACGGCCCGTCCTGGCACAAGAGACCGGGTTCAGCGGCCGGATCGCCACCGGCGAAGGGCTGCTCGCCTTCGAGACCGTCGACGAGCTCGTCGCCGGCGCCGAGGAGATCCGCCGCAATCACGAACACCACCGGAGGGCGGCGCGCGCGCTCGCGGAGGACTGCTTCGACTCGGACAAGGTGTTGACGTCGCTCCTCGGCCGGCTATGAGAGACGCGCTCGAGCGGGCCCTCGGCCGGCCGATCGAGGCGGTCGACGCGCGGCCTCACCGCTACCGGACGAGCTTCGCGCTTGAAGACGTCGACGTTCGCTTTCGCGACGGCGAGCGCCTCCGTCTCGTCGTCAAGCACCTGGAAGCGACCTCGCTGTCGGACGCAGCGGCCCGCGCCAAGCCCGAGTTCCTGCTCGACCCGAGGCGGGAGCTCGAGGTCTACGGCAGGATCCTCGACGGCCGCTGGCGCGGAACCGCCACCCTGTACGGCTCGCTCGCCGAGCCGGCCGACAACCGCTACTGGCTGCTCCTCGAGCGCGTCAGAGGGGTCGAGCTCTTCCAGGTCGGCGAGGTCGGGACCTGGTGCGAGGTGGCACGCCGGCTGGCCGCGTTCCACCAGCGCTGTCGCGGCCTCGACTCGCCTGCGCTGATCCGCTACGACGCCGACTACTACGCCCGCTGGTCGAAGCGCGCGCTCGAGTTTGCCGGAACCGAGGTCACCCCGGCCGTCCGCTGCTACGAGCACGCGGTCCGGCGTTTGCTCGCGCTCGAGACGACCGTGGTCCACGGCGAGCTCTACGCATCGAACGTCCTCGTCGACCGTGGGGCCGACGGCCTGCGCATCTGCCCTGTCGACTGGGAGCTGGCAGGAATCGGCCCCGGCCTGGTCGACCTCGCGGCGCTGACGGCCGGATGGAGAGAACGCGAACGCTGGCAGATCGCGCTCGCGTACTACGCCGCCGCCGGCGGCCGCGGCCCGGGCTTCGAGCGGTTCCTGGATCTCCTCACCTGCTGCCATCTCCACCTGGCGCTGCGCTGGCTCGGGTGGTCGGCCTCGTGGACGCCGCCGCCCGAGCACCGCCACGACTGGCTCGACGAGGCGCTGCGCGCGACCGCGCGGCTCAGAACCTCGGAACCGTGATGTGATGCCCGACGAGGCGGCTGCGGTCCGGCTGCCCGCCCTTGCGCATGTGCAGGAGCACGCAGCCGTCCTGCCGCTCGATCTCGTGGACGAGCCACGGCCGCCGGTCGACGATGGAGCGGCCGACCTGCTGCCCCACCTCGGGGATCTCGCCGCGATGGACGCCTCGCTGGATCTCGCGGCCCTCGTCGTCCTCGTGCACCCAGACGACCTCGCCGTCGATGCCTGCTCCGATCGGCGCCGAGCCGCCATCGCTCCAGACGGCGTACGGGTCGTGCGTCGGTTGCTCCGCGCGCACGATCGCGCGTAGCGCCAGCCGGAGCTCGTCCGGCGTCGGGTTCTCGGCGAACCAGAAGCCGCACCAGCTCGCGTGGATGCGCCGGACCGAGTCGAGCACGAACGTGTAGGGGAGGTACGGCAGGTGCTTCGAGTCCGTCAGCTCGAGCAGCTCGAGCTCCTTCGCAACCTCGCGCCGCTCGTCCGAGAGGAACGGGAAGCTCGCCCCGATGCCGGCGCGGAAGGCGCCGTTCACGTACGGCTCGTCGACCGTGACGACGGCGATCCTGCCGTACTCGCGCTGGAGCTCCTCCTGCAGGGAGACGAGCATCCGAACGCGCACCTGCTCCTTCGGGCACCACCAGCCCCGCAGGAAGCAGAGGACGAGCGGCATGCCCGAGGCGATCTCGCTGAGCGACAGCTCGCGGCCGGTGTGCTCCGGCAGCCGGAGATCGGGGAATGTGTTGCCGGGGACGAGGTCGGCGCGCACAGCTGGAGTTTTACCTCCCGCCGGACCGCCGAATCGCGAGGCCGGTCATGATCTCGCGCACGATCCGGTCGCCGGCGAGAGCGGTGATGTCCGTGGAGCCGACCGCGGTCGGGATCACCTCCACGAGCTCGGCGCCGACGAGGTCGAGCTCGGCCGCGATGGTGCGGCAGGCCAACAGCAGCTCGGCCGTCGTCATCCCGCCCGGCTCGGGCGTTCCGGTCCCGGGCGCGAACGCGGGATCCAGGACGTCGACATCGACCGACAGGAAGACCGGCCCCTCGCCGACGATCGCGATTGTCCGCCCGATCGCCTCCTCGAGACCCATCGCGCGCAGGTCGTGCATGAAGAAGCTGGTGATGCCACGGTCGGCCTGCCACGAGAAGACGTCTTCGCCCGGCCAGTAGCCGCGCAGCCCGATCTGCACGTAGCGCCGCGGATCGACCTGGCCCGCCTCGACGAGCCGGTACATGGGCGTGCCGTGCGAGACCTCGACGCCGAAGACCTCGGTGCCGGTGTCGGCGTGCGTGTCGAAGTGGACGAGGCCGAGCGCGCCGCGGCGTCGGGCGCACGCGCGGATGTCAGGCTCGGCGATCGAGTGGTCGCCTCCGAGGACGATCGGGATCGCCCCCGCCTCGACCACCTGGCGGACGGTCTCCTCGATCGCCTGGTGCGTCCGCTCGGAGTCCGCGGGCAGAACCGGTGCGTCGCCGAAGTCGACCATCCGCAGCACCTCGAAGGCGTCCAGCTTCGCCTCCAGGTGCGGCCCGGGCGGGCAGCTCGCGGTGCGGATGGCGCGCGGCCCGAAGCGCGTGCCGGGCCGGTCGGAGACGAGGTCGTCGGTCGGAGCGCCGACCACGGCCACGTCCATTCCGGCGAGGGCGGATGGGTCCTGCGTGTAGGGGAGACCGCCAAACGACACCGGCCCTGCGTAGTCCGGCTTCTCCCCGTACTCGCGCCAGCGCTCGAGCGGGTCGATCAGGGCGTGGCCTCCGAGAGACGCTCGTGAACGGCGGCCCGCAGCGCGCGCTCGACTCCGGGGAAGGCGGCCGCGAACTCGTTCAGGCTCTCGCTCGAGAACACGAGCAGGCGCGTTCGCTCGGCGGCGACGACCGTCGCGAGTCGCGAGTAGGCGAAGCCGCTGCCCCAGTCGACGGCCGCGAGCTCGCCGAAGAAGTCGCCGCCGACTTCCCGGCCGACGATCCTGCCGTCGACGTGGATGTCGACCGCGCCCTCGACGATCACGTAGAAGTCGCGGCAGAGCTCCCACTGCGAGATCACCGCCTCGCCCGGTGAGGCTTCACGGATGCGGGCGGCGTGGGCGACTCGCTCGGCCTCCGTCTCCGAGAGGGTTGCGAAGAGCGGCAGCGCGCGGATCGTTTCAGACTCGACGGGCGGACGCTCCGCCCAGGTCTCGGCGATCCGCGGCTCACGCTCGGTCCGGCGCTCGGCCGGCGTCGCCGACGCGTCGGCGTGCTCCAGGAAGTCGAGGACGCCCTTGAGCGCCGCCTCGTCGCTCGAGTGGCTGAGGATGCACATGCGGATCGCATACCGTCCGTGGAGCCGTGTCGAGGAGACGAGGCCGATGCCGCTCTCCTCGAGGGCGTCGACGAGAGCCGCGTTCCGCTGCTCGAGCTCCGTCTCGTCGTCGACGCCGGCGAAGCGACGCCGGAAGCACACGAC